>URJQ01000090.1 GCA_900548195.1 uncultured Prevotella sp. | reverse complement strand
CTTGCAGCTTTTCAGGCATAGTCCCACTACATCCTATAAGGTTGCGGATTTGAGGTTGATATTTTATTCCACAATCAAACCTTACTTCTTCAGCATCTCAGCGAATTTAGCATATTCGTCAGCGAAAGATACTTGTCTTACGCCAGCTTGATTGTTGGAAGCTTGCTGCTTCACCGCTTTAGCGTTCACGCCTTCTTTCTTCTTGTTTTTAGCCTCTTCGTCCTTTAGAGCCTTGGCACGCTTTGCAGCCCACAGAGATACTTCCTTGCGAACCTTCGCATCAGTGCAACCTTCATTGATAGCTTTGAGCAGATTGCAAGCGGCGGCATTGCCTAAAGTGAGCTCTTTAGGATAATTCTTAATCAGGTTCCAAAGTTTCTGATAGTCCTTAGCTTGCTGAGCTTGGCGGAGACGCACGTCAATAATGATCTGTGCAGGATTCTCTACGCCTTCAGATTTCATGGTTTCCAGATACTGATTGAGACCAGCTTCATCGAGTGCAAAGTTGTGTTTGCTATCTATGTATTTAGAATAAGGATAAGTCATCCATGCACGTTCCATATTTCTTACAACGTATGCGCCACGCTTTTCCTCCATTTGGTCACGGCGTTTCCATACGTATCTGAAAGCAGAACTATTGACATCAGTGACGTAGATGAAGTAGTTACAGAGAGTATCATTGGTGAAGACGAGGTCCTCACGGCCCTTCAGGTATTCCGCCACTACGTTAGAGAGGCGCTTAGTGTCGTAAGCCTGAGCGAGTCTGTCCATATATATCTTCATGAAAGCTTCGCCTCGCTCACCTTTTCCGTATCTCTCATTCATGGAAGCGATGCTCTCTCCTGATAGGGTCTCATTGAGTTTCTTGATAAATTCCTCAGCTTTGCTTCCGCCCACCATGCGAGCTTCTTCCTTTACGGTATTAGGATTGATGATGAGCATAGTAGGGTAGGCATTCACTCCGAATTGCTTTCTGATGGTCAGTCCTTCCCCTTCCTCCATGTCAAACTTTGCAGATACGAAGCGAGGGTTGATGTAATCGCCGCAAATCTTGGAAGGGAACACGTCGCGAGCCATCATCTTGCATGGTCCGCACCATTTAGTGTAGCAATCGACGAATAGCATCTTGCCCGTCTGCTTTGCGCTGTCCACGAGTTGCTGGAAGGTCTTTCCTTCAGCAAATTGTACGCCCTGCGCTGATGCAGGACTAACTGTCCATGCTGCGAGCACGGACAGTAGAGCCATAATTGTTTTTCTCATTAGTTGTTATACTGTTATTTTATGAATTATCTTTCACGATAAGTGACGTCTTTGATCTTGCCGAATCCATCATATTCCTTCATGAGTGTAAGTGAGCCAGAAGCTTGATCAAACTTGTAGAAGCGAAGTTTTCCGCCTTTACCAGTGGTATCGCCCTTCTTATAAGAACCTACGATGAGGTAGTATTGCTGTTCAAGGAACTTCTCGCTCTTATCAGAAAGACTGCTTTCAGGACGCATGAAAGTGTTGAATTTCAAGAGAGTAATTTCTTCGCCTGGAAGTGTAAGAGGTTCGCTTACGGCATCGGTCATGAGTTGGTATGACACGACTTTCTCACCGTTGTCGTAGAACATATACGGATACTGAGAGTGGAAAGCAAACTGTGTAGCAGTGTTGAAACCTTGTGACTTAATTTGCTTGCCGATAGTCTGCTCGAAAGCACCACCAGAAAGGTTAATTCCATAGACGTAACGCTCTCCTCCAGCATTCTGAAGGATGGAATATACCACGCCACCAGAGAATTTAGTGTTCTTCATGTCGATTATGTCCATACCAGTCTGGAAGGAGAATAATTTAGTGGTAGGGTCATCGAGAAGCTGACAGTTGCCAGCGCCAGTTGCTTCATCCCATTTCAGGAATCGCTTATTATCATTGTCATAGAACAGGGCTACGTAGTCGCCTTGGCCTAAAGGACGATTGTATGACACGCCAATGAAAGGAGCAACATGAAACTCAGGTTCGCCTTCAGGAGTGAAAGTATTGATAGGGTCTTCAAACATAGCGTTAGCCATGTAAGCCATCTTTACGTAGAGGTTTCCTTTATTTGTAACGGCGAAATTCTGACTCATATAGAGTCCGTCCATCATTACGACCTGTTCGCCGTCCTTATTGGAGAAAAATTCATTCTCGACTACGTTGTAACCGATGTTTAGTTTGTTGGCAAAAATGGAGTAGGAACCCTCATCTGTGCAGTACCATAACATATCTCCTTTAGCATATAAAGGCCAAGGGTCGAGGTAGATATGCTTACCGTGTTTGAGTTTAGGATTTTTTTCTCCGAATATATTACGAACTTGGATGTTGCGTCCGTCAGCGAGAACTGCAATCATGTCCATGCTGGAATAACCCTCCATGTCATCGCAGAGCACCATCCATCCTTCGTATGTGGCAGAAGTCACCTTTACAGGGATAGAGAAATTAGTTACTACGTCGGTGCGCTTATCTCTTACGGTGTACCATGCAGTGTAATCACCTTCATCTACGGTCATAAAGTAAGAGATATCCTTGGTATGCTCTTTGTTAATGTCTATCTGACGTGTGCCAGTTGACATAAGTCCTGAGTTCTTCCATAATACGCATCCAAATTCGAAGTTAGGGTTATCGTCGATGATTCCCTCGATGGAAGATGAGAAAGAAGGCTTGATTTCAAGGTTTTCTGCATTCTGCACTACGCTGATAGACTGAGGCACACCACTGATGGTAATTTCAGGCTTTTCATCGTATGTATAGTTGCCTTTGTCCTCGTAACATCCTGTGAATGTGAAGGCGAGGAGGAAAAGGCATAATATGGATTGAATATTTCTACTCATAGTATTTATTGTTCTTAAGTAGTTGTTCAAAAAAAAGTATAAGAGTAATAGAGTAAGAAGGCTTATGCCTACTCGCTTATTCATATTTAGAATAATCTACCTGATAAGGAGGCATCAACTGCATGAATGAGCCGTCATCTTCCTTGACAGGGGTGCCGTTGTCAGCCTGTTCTTGTAGATATTTACGGAATTTCTTTGCGGCATAAGGCATCTGTCCGTAAGCCACTTTCCATCTTTCCCAGTCTGAGTGAGTCCATCCCATGAGCTCATTGAGGAGCTTTTCCTTCTTGACAGACCATTTTCCATAGAACATTTCTCCATTGTAGGTCCACCATGTGGTAATGGCATACTTATCGCTGAAGATTATTTTGTAGCTAGAACCACAGAGTTCTTCGCCCTGTGTCTTCCAGTCTGTTACGTTTTTATAAGACTCAAGTTCTACGACGAAATTAGCATTATCCTTGAGAGAAAAGACAAGTCGAGCGGTTTCTGTAGTGATGCGATCGCTACGCTTGAGCACGAGTCTGACGGTCTGCTTAGTCTTTCCTGCAGGAATATAGCATGCAGTGTCGCTGAATTCATAGTCTTCGCCCTCGATAGCAGTAGATTTTTCTTTGTCCACTACCAATGTAAAAGGACGGTCATAATCTGTAACATCACCCATTATACATACAGGAACTGCCACAGGATACTCCTTGAAATTGGCGGCATAAGAGGCGAAAGAGATAACCAGAGAGTCGCTAAATCCTAATGGTGTGCCATTGATATCAGTGGCAGAAACTCTCTGCAAGTATATTCCTGCTTTGTTTCCTTCGTAGGTCATGAATTCTTCTTCGGAGCAAGAAGCAAGTGCCAGTAGCCCAGCTACTGCTATACATGCGGTCTTTGTTATATTCTTGATATTCATAATCTTATTTTTTTATTAGCGGTTTTCTAATTCATTGGAAGGCAATGGTAATACGTAAGTAGAGGCATTCGCGGTCACGTTGCCGGCAGCGGCTGCATTGTATTCCTTTGTAAGATTCATAAAGTTACGTTTGAACATGAAGAAAATTTGTCCCTCACCCCAGAATTCTCGGATGTACTCATTGTTGAGCGTCTTCATAAAGTCGGCGTATGACGCATCTGGTGCGAGTTCTGTCTGTCCGCGTGCTTTGAGAATGGTGTTAATATAGCCAATAGCGTCTGTCATATTCCTGGTTCTTGCCTTACATTCAGCAGCAATATAGTATGCTTCGCTGACACGCATGAGAGGAATCATCAGAGCATACAGTGGCACATCGTCTTTATTATAAGTTATTCCTTTATACTTTATGAAGTTATAATAACTGCCGTTTCGCTTCCACCAAGACTGATAGCGATAGTCCGCCTGATTGGTGAAGAGTTCTTCTATATAGCCTATACGTGGCTGATAGATAGCGGTGGAAGAGAGGTTTGCACCGTCGAAATATCCAGTGAACACATTGTTACGGTTAGAGTCATAGAAACCGAAGATTACCTCTGTAGAGAATACTCGGTCAGGGTTGGTGTTGTTACCGAGCAGACGGTCAGGGTTGACGAATGGGAATAGTTCCTTGACTTTTGCATTATCAGTGATTTTCTTAGCCTCTAATAGCGCGTTGTTGTAGTCTTCAGCCCAGAGATAGATGCGGGATTTGAGCAAAGCCACAGCATAGTAATTGAGGCGGAGCTGGCGATAGCGACGATAGTTGTCGCCATTATCATTATTGGAAGCCAGCGGTCCATCTTTTATTACAGGATCTACTTCTTGAAGATATTCCTCAGCCTTATCGAGGTCAGGGATGAGATAATCATAAACGATAGACTTAGCCGAGCGTAAATCGTGTGCCATTGCTTCTGAGCTATTATTGTAAGGAATGACAGGAGTCTCATTGTCTCTCCAGTAAGTATTTCCGAAGAGGCGGAGCATGTCGAAATGCAAGAATGCTCGGAGAGCGAGGAGATTGCCCTTGATGAGTTTTGAATCTAAATTATTCAATACGCTTCCATTCTGCTTATCGATATTGTCAATGATGACGTTGATATTCAGGATGTCCTTGTATGCAGCTTTCCAGATGTTTCCTATCTCAGAGTCCAGGAAAGTATATCGGCTGTTTGACCAGTTGTATTTTGTAGATGTAGCCGATGCAGAACCTGGCTCATAGCGTCTTGCCATAAGGTCGATGGCTCCGTAAGTGAGGTTAGAACCATACAGAGTCGCTGTGGTGATATTATTATATACGCCGTTGACAGTAGAGTAGTATCCGGCACGTGTGGAGAATTGCTGTTCGGCTGTGGTCTTGTCTGCTGGTTGGTAATCGAGCCAGTCAGAGCAACTGCTTACGGTTGTGGTCGCAAGTGCCAATGCAATTATATATGTTTTATCGAATAGTTTCATAATGATTGCTGTGAATTACAATGTTACAGAAAGTGCGAAAGAGAAACTGCGTGCGAACGGGTAAGAAGTACCACGCTCCTGCTTGATGTTAGAGATACGGAAGATGTCGTTCATGTAAGCACTTAAGCGCAGACCAGAAACACCAAGATTGCGTGCTAACTGAGGTTCAAACTCATAGCCTATCTGGAGAGATTCCAGTGAGAGGATGTTTTCTGTCTGTACGAAGCGTGAAGACATTGGAGTGTTCTCAGATGCTGCGATGTTCTTAAACTGAGCGTAATCGCCAGGCTTCTGCCAGCGGTCGTAGAGAGCTCGTTTGTCCTGATTGTAGTTGAGTGAGGACATGCTGAGGTTTTCCACCTTATTAAATACAGACGTATTGAAAGAGTCAGCTCCGATACGGTAGCGGAAGATGGCTCCGAATGTGATGCCATGATAGCCAAAGTTAGTACCGAATGTACCTTCTGCATCAGGGCGTGCATTTCCTACTATCACTTCGTCAGCGTATGAGAAGTCATAGGTATAGGTGCCATCCTTCTTGATGAAGAGTTCACGACCGGTAGCAGGGTCGATACCAGCAGAGCGTACTGCCCAAATGTCGTCAGGGTCAGCACCGTCAAAGAAGCGCTGAGTGCTACGGCTCTGTCCGTATTTGTTGAGAGTCTCAAGAGTATTGCCGATGCCGTTGAGCTCATTGCTTTCCATTCTTACAGTTCCACGAACTGACCATGTGAGGCGTTCCTTCAGGTTGCGGAGCAGATAATACTGTACTGTGGCAGTGAATCCTTTAGATATCTGTTTTCCGAGGTTGGTATTGTAAGATGTAGTGTAAGCACCGAGACTGCTATTGTATTTCTCTGCCAGGCCAGAAGATGCAGGAAGACCGATAGCGATGAGCAGAGGGTCGGTAGATTTGTGGTAATAATCAGCTGTGATGTTGAGGCGATTATTAAGGAGGGTGAGGTCAATACCTACGTTATAGTCCTTTGTAGTTTGCCATTCCAGGTTGTCATTACCAAGGTTTCCGAGTACAGAGCTGAGTCCGAAGTAGTTGTAAGCCAGGTAGGAGTAACTGAAAGTGGTGAGTGAAAGTGCAGAATCATAGTTCTGATTACCAGGGTTACCTACAGATCCACGAATCTTCATATAGTTGATGAAAGGAAGGTTATCCTTGATGAAATTCTCATTGTGGATATTCCAACCGAGACCGAGTGACCATGTGCTGATAGTACGCTTGTTGGCACCAAAGATAGAACTGCCGCTCATACGGTAACTGGCATCGAGGAGGTAACGGTCAAGGAATGAATATCCTGCACTAAGGTACGCACTTGCAGAGCGACTTACGCTCTCAGAGTATGTAGGGCGTCCGCCTTCAGGATAACCATTTGAGAAAGAAGGGTAGGTGAAATCTCCAGAAGGGAAGCCTTGCGCGGAGTAACCATTGATTGTAGAACGGCTTTCTGCAATGTTTCCACCGAGAGCTACATTAAATCTATGCACGTCATTGAGCACTGTAGCATAGATGGCAGTAAAGTCACCTTCATAATTTGTGGTTTTGGTGTTTCCGTGATTGTATAAGCCTCGTTTTAGGATATTGTAGTTTTCGAAGCGAGTATCGTCAGGAGAAGTAAATTGTTCGGTATTTCTGTCGTAATAAGTAATACCGAATTTACCTCTGAGCTTTAAGTCTTTGAGAGGGGTGTATTCTGCTATGAAGTAGTCGCTGAGCATGAGTTGAGCGCCTTCATCGCGACTGTTGAGATTATCATTATACATCGGGTTGCCGATGGTTCCCTCATACATATTGTTTGCCAGATATTTGTTTATCTCGCCGTTTTCATCATATTTCTTGAAATAAGGGTTGGCGGCAGCATAATCGCTGAAACTGACAGTAGGATTCTTTGTGTTTGTCTTCTGTGCTGTAGCTTTGTTGCTGAATTGCAATTTGCCTACGCGGTATGTGAGGTCGAGGTTAGCACCATAGATTTCACGGTTTGACTTCTTCATCACGCCATCCACATTATTGTAATTTAAGCCGATACCGAAGAGGAAGCCGTCAGCACCACCTTCGAGATAGAGTTGGTGGCGATGGTTGATACCAGTGCGCAGAGGTTCTGAGAGCCAGTAGGTATCTACACCACTTGCTACGTCAGCCATGCGTTGCTGGTAAAGGTTATCGAGTTCCACCATCATATTGGCAGGATAATCGGTGTTGATATATTTACCAGCCATCTTTTCGAATGCCAGTTTTTCCTTGGCATCCATGAGGTTATATCCGTTCAGGTTAGGAATGGATATGTCAAGCGAACCATTATAACTGATTCTTAGTTTTCCGGCTTTTGGCTTGATAGTTTCCACTACTACGACTCCATTAGCAGCCTTCGAACCATAGATGGCTGTAGAGGCAGCGTCCTTCAGGAGGGTCATGGAAGCGATACGGTTGATGTCAAGATTATATATGGCTTCGAGAGAAGATTCGAAACCATCAAGAATAAAGAGAGGCTGGTTAGGGTCTTCGCTTAATTCATCACGCATACCAAGAACGCTGGATTTACCTCGAATCTCAATGTTTGGCATACGGTTAGGGTCGGAACCGAAGAGATTATCGTCCATTACATTGAATGCAGGGTCGAGAGCTTTGAGCGCGGCGATAGGATTTTGCACGCTTACAGATTTCAGTTCTTCTCCAGAGAAAGAAGAAGAAGAGCCTGTGAACGTCTCTTTACGCTTTGTAACAATACCAGTAACGACTACTTCATTGATTTGTGAGGCATCTTCTTGCATTCTGATTACCACGTTTGCATCTTTCTTTCCATTGCAAGCATAGGTCTCGTTTTTCATTCCGATGTAAGAGAATACCACGGTAGAAGGTTGTCCTTTAGGTAATGAGATGGAGAATTTGCCATTAGCATCGGTGACGACACCAGTGCTTGTTCCAGTCATCTGTACGGTTACGCCTGGAAGAGCGTCTCCATTAGTGTCAATTACTAGGGTGTCCAGTTCCATGTTCTCGTTTTTGATTACGTTTTAACAACTTAAAGCACTATAAATTAGCAAATTAAGTGTAAAATATAAGACAAATTTAACTGTCAAAAAGTCTGATGTAGATTCGCACAAGATTATAGTTTACTTAGCGAATGATTATCAATGATTTAGATGGTTATTACATTGTTTTTGATACTAAAAACTGGAACACAGAACTGGACACCCTAGTCAATTACTCTTCCCCTGAGCACGATAGTCTCAGCAGGATTCATTGATGCGGCGTTCGATTCAATAAGTGTTGCCTGTTCTGTCTCGATAGTAATACCAGCGTAGGATGTAGCGCCTACAGGTACGGACAGGGCAAGAAGAATCGGGAGTGACATCATTCTTGTTCCGGAAATTTTCATGACGTTCAGTGTTTTTTGTGTGTGTAAAACGTATTGTTATGATATAGTTGATAATATTCCCATTTTGTATTTTTCATAGTTTAATTCATATGAAAATGAAAGAAAATATATTTTAAATTTTGACAAACTGTATTTTTAGGTTTTGTTGTGCAAAGATAATCATTCTAATTCTAAACTACAAATTTTTGTAAAGATAAATGTAATGGTAGATTGAAAATATGTCTTTTTGCTAAAAACATTGGCATTTCCGATAATTTTCGTAACTTTGCATTATGAAAAAGATATTGTTTGTCTGCCATGGGAATATCTGCCGTAGCCCGATGGCTGAGTATATATTCAAGGATATGGTGGAGAAAGCGGGCAGGGAAAGCGAATTTGAGATTGCCTCTGCCGCTACGAGTACAGAGGAATTGGGTAATCCAGTCTATCCGCCTGCCCGTCGTATTCTTGCCGAGCACGGCATCGGATGCAAAGGACACAGTGCGCATCAGATTACTCGTAGGGAGTATGAGTATTATGATTACATTATCTGTATGGATCATAATAATCTCCGCAATCTGAGATACGTCATTGGCGACGACCGTGACGGCAAGGTGTCGCTGCTCCTCGACTACACTGACTCTCCGCATGATGTGGCTGACCCTTGGTACACTGATAACTTTGAGGTTTGTTATCGTGACATCCTTATGGGATGCCAGGGGTTGTTGCGTGAAATTAAATGAAGGAGCCCCCCTACTACTAACTATGAAAAGAAGCATTAAAAGAAAGATAATCACAGCCCTTTGCCTGGCAGTCTGCTGTCCTGCACTTGCGCAAAAGCAGGAAAATGGCGTGACGCAGGCGCATTATTCGGGCACTACGCTGGCAAATCCATATCGTCATGATGGAGGATTGATGCCAATAATAGGCGTGCACAATATTCAGATAATGAGAGCGTTGCGAAATAATGGCAATGCAAGGGGAAACATATTGCCTTGGACTTACAATCATCAGCCGATGCTTTCCTATTGGAAGGGCCGTTTCTGGGTGAACTATCTCAGCGACCCTGTGAGCGAGCATGTGCCGCCTTCTGTCACTTATATGCAGTCTTCTGCTGACGGAAAGGCATGGACGGCTCCAGAGATCCTTTTCCCAGAATATCCAGTTCCAGAGTGGTATGCCAAACCGAAGGATGGAAAGAAGAGCAAGGAAGCACCGAAACCCTTTGACCGCACCATGCTAAAGGCTGTGATGCATCAGAGGGTGGGGTGGTATGTGTCGTCGGAAAAGACGGGCAAGCGACTTCTCGCCATAGGCAATTATGGCGTATGCCTCCATCCCAAGGACGATCCGAATGACGGCAACGGTATAGGAAGGGTGGTGAGAGAGGTAAAGCCTGACGGCTCTCTCGGACCGATTTTCTTCCTCTATCTCAATCATGACTTCGTGGGAAAGCAGACTCTCTATCCCCTTTATTCCAAGTCCAAGGACAAAGCTTTCCGCCTTGCCTGCAAGGAATTGCTTGCCAATCCGACCTACTGGATGCAGTTTGTGGAAGAATGTGACAGAAATGACCCGCGCCTGCCGTTGGCTTCGCCTTACAAGGCTTTCTCTTATTACACCCTGGCTGACGACACCACGATGGTAGCTTTCTGGAAACATGCACTTACATCGCAGAGCCGTGACGGAGGAAAGACGTGGACGCAACCTGTCAAGAGGGCGCAGGGCTTCGTCAACAGCAATGCGAAAATATGGGGACAACGCCTTTCTGACGGCTCTTTTGCCACGGTATATAATCCTTCGGAATACCGATGGCCACTGGCGGTGTCGGCAAGTCGTGACGGAATAGACTACACCACGCTAAACCTTATTCAAGGCGAGGTGCCGCCAATGCGCTACGGAGGCAACTATAAGAGCTACGGTCCGCAGTACGTCCGTGGCATACTGCCAGGCAATGGACTGCCTGATGACGGCAATATGTGGCTGGCATACTCGATGAATAAGGAGGATATATGGGTGGCAAAAGTGCCAGTGCCGATGCAGACCGTGGCGCTGAAGCCGGCTGACGATGATTTCTCCGACCCGCAGACCATCGACAGATGGAATATCCATTCGCTCGTACTTGCTCCAATCAGCGTGGAGAAAGGGTGGCTCAAGCTCGCTGACGGCGATGCTTCCGACTATGCCAAGGCAGAGAGAGTGATACCAGCGACGCGCCTCCTGACTCTCGATTTCGACATGAGAGCGGGGCAGAATGACTCTGGCGAACTGCAGATGGAACTGGTGGATGCTCACGGCACGCCCTGCACCCGACTGCAATGGCAGGCTGACGGCAGAATGATGATAAAGGTGGGAGCAAGATACAACACCGTGCTCGCGCATTACGAGGCTGGCAAGACCTACCATATCCGATTGCTGGCAGACTTGGCAAACCGCAATGTCACCATCTGGGTAGATGGAAAAAAGTATGGACCGAAGATGCTTTTCTCACCATTGGAGAGCATCAGCAGGATAGTATTCCGCACTGGCGCACAGCGTTTCACCCCCACGCCCGATACTCCTGCCGACCGTCTGCCGGGCGAAGATATGACAGACGAGCCTCAGTCTGCAGCCTTATATTATATAGACAATGTACGCACGGGCGAAGGAAAACCATTTGCCGACGTGCGAAAGAAAATGCACGCCTACGTGGATTACTTCAATACAATGGAGGATGAGAATATCATCCAAGCCATTCCCAATGCGGAATCCAAGGCTTGGATGGACAGCAATATCCCATTGTTTGAATGTCCTGACAAGCAGATAGAGGAGATGTATTACTATCGCTGGTGGTCATTCCGCAAGTCTATACAGCAGACGCCGCAGGGATATGCCATCAATGAGTTTCTCGTGCCACGCTCGTATGCCGACAAATACAATATGATAGCATGCGCATTAGGCCATCATATCATGGAAGGGCGCTGGCTCCGCGATACGTCTTACGTCAATCAGGACGTGAACCTATGGCTTCGAGGCGGGGAGAATGGCGGTCCGATGCGTCGTCTCGACACATTCTCGTCATGGCTTCCCTATGCTATGTGGCAACGCTCGCTCGTGATGGGTTCGGCAGAATGGATGAAGGAATATGATGCCGACCTGCAGGCAGACATCAGAAGGTGGGAAGAAAGCAACGCCTATGCCGACGGACTCTTCTGGCAACGCGACGTCAAAGACGGTATGGAAGAGCAGATCAGCGGAGGAAGGAAGGTGAACAATCGCCGTCCCACCATCAATAGTTATATGTATGGCAACTATCGTGCTATGCAATGGCTCAATGAAGGCACCGCTCTGGCAGACACATTCCGCCTGAAGGCAGACCGCCTGAAAGCACTTGTAGAGACGAAACTATGGGACAGGCAACTGAAATCCTTCGGCACGCTCACCATGACGGACTCCCTTGCCAAGGTGAGAGAACTGATAGGCTTCCTGCCTTGGTATGTGAATATGCCTGACGATGACTCCCTGCGCTATGCACCGGCGTGGCTGCAACTGCTGGACAGCAAGGGTTTCGAAGCACCTTTCGGCATGACGACGGCAGAGAGACGCCATCCGCTGTTTCGCAAGAGATACAAGCCAGGCAAGCCCACCTGCGAATGGGACGGCGCCATCTGGCCCTTTGCCACGAGTCAGACGCTCACTGCCCTTGCCAATGTCTATGACAGTTCGCCACAACTTGCCGCAGCATTGCCAGACACCATGTATTTCCATCATCTGAAGAAATACACCGAGTCGCAGTATCGTCGTGGGCGGCCATACATAGGAGAATACCTTGACGAGAAAGACGGACAGTGGCTGATGGGCGACAGAGAGCGTTCGCGCTACTATAATCATTCCACGTATTGCGACCTTATCATCACCGGACTGTGCGGACTGCGTCCATCCATGTCGCCGGAGGTCACCGTCCGTCCGCATATCCCTGCCTCATGGGATTACTTCCTCCTCACCGGTGTGCCCTATCATGGTCGCCTCGTCACCATCATCTACGACAAGTATGGCGACCGCTACCATATGGGGAGAGGGGTGAGAGTTATTCTTTAATTCATAATTCATAATTCATAATTCATAATCTTTAGTTCATAATTCATAATTCATAATCTTTAGTTCATAATTCATAATTCATAATCTTTAGTTCATAATTCATAATTCATAATCTTTA
>URJQ01000089.1 GCA_900548195.1 uncultured Prevotella sp. | reverse complement strand
CCCGAGACTTCGTCCCGGGTTACTCTCGCTTCGCTCGGTATAGGCTTCCAGCCTATCCATCTGGCTATGGGCTACATGTCGTTGACAGTACGGCACAAACCAACCGAAATATCCGTTTTCCTTTATCAGTCAGGCGATTGCACACCGACACAGCATAATCAGATAAAACAACATAGCTAACTAACCACACTACAGAAATGAAATCAAGAAACATCTTTATGGCAGTCATCGGAGCACTGGCGTTCAGCGCTGCCGAAGCACAGACTTACACCGAACAGCTCTCGCGAGGAGTAGTGGCAGTGCCAATGCAGAAAGGCTACATGGTCTCATGGCGCTTTCTTTCCACTGACCAGAAGGACGCGGCATTCGACGTGATGCGCGACGGAAAGACAATAGCCAGCAATCTCACTGGTGCCACTTGCTTTGTAGATAAAAAAGGCAAGGCAAGCAGCAGATACAGCATCCGCTGTTCCGCTGACGGCAAAGTGACGGAAGGCATGACTTGGGCGCAGCCTTATATGTCAATACCGCTCCGCAGACCTGAAAACGGCGTCACTCCCGACGGCAAGACCTATACTTATGCGCCTAACGACTGCTCTGTAGGCGATGTGGACGCCGACGGTGACTATGAGATTATCCTCAAATGGGACCCTTCCAACGCACACGACAACGCTCATGACGGCTATACGGGCAACGTATTGCTCGACTGCTACAAGGTAAGCACCGACTCGCTGCACAACTTCAGATGGCGCATTGACCTCGGAAGAAACATCCGTGCCGGCGCCCACTACACGCAGTTTCTCGTCTATGACTTTGACGGAGACGGCAAGGCAGAAGTGATATGCAAGACCGCGCCAGGCTCAAAGGACGGCAAAGGACGCTACGTCACAGAGGCGGCTACCGACCAGAGCATCCTCGAAGCAGACAACAATGCCGACTACGTGGAGCGCAACGGCAGAATACTGTCTGGTCCTGAGTATCTTACCGTATTCTCAGGAGAGGACGGACACGCCATACACACCATCTACTACACCCCCAACCGTGCCTTCGGAACAGGCGGAGCGCCACGCTATGCCACGGAGATATGGGGCGACAGGAATCCGGGAAACCGCGGTGAGAGATACCTCGCCTGCGTGGCTTTCGTGGATGGAAAAGACAAAAACCCGAGCGCTGTAATGTGTCGTGGATACTATACCAGCACTAACCTCTGGGCTGTGCGCTTTGATGGCAAACATCTCTCTACCAACTGGCTCCACCATAGCAGTTCGCCACACGACTGGACCGTCACCGACGGCAACGGAAACATCATAGCAAAGGCAGAAAATCTCAACGGCTCTTCCTACGGACAGGGCGCTCACAGCGTCGCAGTGGCTGATGTGGATGGCGACGGTTGCGACGAGATAACTTACGGTTCGTGCGCCATAAACAATGACGGCACACTGCTCTACACCACCAATCTAGGGCACGGTGACGCGCAGCATCTCGGCGATCTCGACCCTGACCGCCCAGGATTAGAGTATTTCATGGTGCATGAAGCCTATCCATACGGGGCAGATCTCCGCGACGCACGAACAGGAGAGATACTCTATCGCTCCACCGACAAGGACGATACCGGACGTGGCGTCGCCGCAGACATAGACCCTGCCCACCGCGGAGCTGAGTTCTGGTGCTCTGCAGCAAAGCAAGTGCATGACATCAAGGGCAATATCATTGCAAAGACCGAAACATGGACACCGCAGAATTTCCGCATCTTCTGGGACGGAGACCCGTATGAGGAACTCATAGGCAACGGCAGAAACAACAGCAATTTTCAGCCTCGCCAGAGAAGACCTGAGAGAAACGGGGGGCAAAGAAACTGGAACGGCAAACAGATGGATAGAAATGGCAATCCGGAGGGCTGGAATGGCAATGCAAAAGCGCCGCAAGAGAAGCGCAAAAGCAACGCTGACAGAAAGCCAGCGTCTGCTTACTATATTGCAAAATGGAACGGAAAAAGCTGCGACCCCGTGCTTATCAATGGCAAAAACCTTAGTGATTACGGTCATTCAGCCTCTTGCAACGGCACGAAAGCGACGCCTTGCCTGCAAGCAGACATCTTCGGAGACTGGCGTGAGGAGATAATACTCTTTGACAGTGCAGACTGCGCTCACCTCAATATTTTCTCCACTAACATCCCTACTCCACACCGTGTGCCTACTCTGATGCACGATCATGTATATCGTATGGGCGTGGCTTGGCAGAACGTATCATATAATCAGCCACCACATTTAGGCTATTATCTGCCTGACTATGTGAAGAAATGATAATTAGCAATAAGTAAGTAGGTGGTCAAAACTATTTTGAAGGTTTTGACCACCTATCTTATAAAAAAAACATATTTCATCATCGTGAATGAAGTTTTTTTTGTAACTTTGCAACAAATTGCGTAAATACGAGGATGAAATTCAGCGAGATAATAGGACAGAAAGAGATGGCAGCACGCTTGCGCAGCCTTGCCGACGACAACAGACTGCCACATGCCATAATGCTCTGCGGACCACAAGGTTCGGGAAAGATGGCGCTTGCCCTTGCCCTTGCATCCTATCTGCTCTGCACAGGAAAGAATGAAGACGGCGGAATGTTTGCCACAGAAGAGACAAAGCACGACGACTCCTGCGGACACTGCCCTTCATGCGCCATGATAGCCAAATGGCAACACCCTGACCTGCATTTCACCTTCCCCGTCATACGCCCCAAAAACGCTTCAGCAGAAAAGCCTTTCTCCAGCGAAGACTATATGGCTGACTGGAATGAGATGCTGATGAGTAAAGGCGTATATTTCACTTTGCAAGACTGGCTCGCCAGCATCAAGGTGGAAAACCAGCAGAGCATCATCCCTGTGGGAGAAAGCGACCGCATCACGCGCATACTCTCCATGAAGTCAAACCAGGGCGGAAAGAAGATCTGCATCATCTGGCTGCCGGAGAAGATGAACCTGGAATGCGCCAACAAGCTGCTGAAACTCATCGAGGAGCCACCGGCTGAGACGCACATCATCATGGCAAGCGAGCGACCTGACCTGCTGCTTGAGACCATCAGAAGTCGTGTGCAGAGATTTGATGTCAAAGGCATCGCGCAGGATGATGTCATAGATGCACTGATGGAAAGGCGCGGACTGGGAGAAGAGGACGCCGTGAGAATAGCGCGACTCTCAGGAGGCAGTTGGACTAAAGCCATCGAACTGCTTGAGCCGGGCAATGAGGAAGAATTCTTCTACGACCTATATGTCATGCTGATGCGACTGGCATTCCAGCGAAAAGTGGCTGACCTGAAGAAGTGGGCAGACCAAGTGGCAGGGCTCGGACGTGAGAAACAGATACGTATGCTCAAGACTTTCCAGAGACTGACGAGGGAATATTTCATGTATAATTTCCATAAGCCTGAGCTCAACTACCTCACCGTGGAAGAAGAGAAATTCGCAGTCAAATTCTCACCTTTCATCAATGAGGGCAACGTAATCGGAATGTATGAACTATTCCAGCGCGTCATACGCGACATAGGTCAGAACGCCAGCGCCAAGATACAATTCTTCGACCTCACTATGAAGATGGCTATGCTTATTCATAAGACATGAATTTGCTCACATTTAGTGAAAAACGAAGAGTGAAAAGTGAAAAGTGAAGAATCGCGCTGACGCAGTGTAAGATGCTTGATAGCAAAAATATCAATAAATAAAAAAACAGGCAATGACATTTTTATATGTTTTTCTTTATTGATATTTTATATATTAAAACGAAACAACAAAACGACATTGGACTACGAAAATATGAAATTCACCCTCGCCACAGGCTGTGGAAGAGGGCTTTGCAGAAATAGTTGCTCACGCTCCGACCGCCAACTGAACGTCTATGACTGGCTGGCTGACGTGCCGGGAAACGCAGAAAGCACCGACCTTGTAGAGGTACAGTTCAAGAACACCCGCAAGGGATATTACCACAATGTCAACGGTCTCGACCTGAAAAAGGGCGACTGGGTGGCTGTGGAAGCCAATCCAGGACACGACATCGGCATAGTGACGCTGACAGGACGACTTGCCGCACTGCAGGTGAAGAAGGCAAACCTCAAGTCTGCCGACGACATCCGCCGCGTCTATCGCTTTGCTAAAGACACGGACATGGAGAAATATGAAGAGTCAAAGGCACGCGAACACTCCACAATGATAGAGAGCCGACAGATAGCCAAGGGACTTGGACTGCAGATGAAGATAGGTGACGTGGAGTATCAGGGCGATGGCAACAAGGCAATATTCTACTATATTGCGGATGAACGCGTGGATTTCCGCCAGCTCATCAAGGACCTTGCAGCCGCTTTCCATGTGCGCATCGAGATGAAACAGATAGGTGCCAGACAGGAAGCAGGACGCATCGGCGGCACCGGACCTTGCGGACGCGAGCTCTGCTGCGCCACATGGATGAAGAATTTCTCCAGCGTCTCCACCACAGCAGCACGCTTCCAGGACATCTCTCTCAATCCGCAGAAGTTGGCTGGAATGTGCGCCAAGCTCAAATGTTGCCTCAATTATGAGGTGGACAACTATATGGAAGCTGGCAAGAAGATGCCTCCTCGCGAGGCTGTGCTGGAGACATCTGACGGCGATTACTACTTCTTCAAGCAGGACATCCTTGCAGGTACCGTCACCTACTCCACCGACAAGCGCCTTGCTGCCAATCTCGAGACCATCACAGCAGAGCGTGCTTGCGAGATAATAGCTATGAACAAGCGTGGCGAACGCCCTGTGGAGCTTCATGCAGATGGTGCACATCGCGTGGAGCAAAAGCCTGTGGACCTCCTCGATGGCGCAGACCTCACACGCTTTGACAAGGCCAAGAAGAAGAAAAAGAAGAACAACAACCGTCAGCGCGAGAACAAACCACACGACAACAACCGCCCTCGCGAAAACCGACAGCCTAAGGGACAGAACCCTAAAGAGCAGAAACCAAAGGCTAATGACCAAAAGGCTGCAGAGCCTAAAGGCGACAAAGAATAACAAAATATAGAATGCGAAGACCCATCATACTAAAAAAAATGACACCGCTAATCATAGCGGTGTCAATTATTATATTGTCTTCATGCCACTTACGCACGGTCTATTACCAATATCACAGTACGCCAGTGCAGGGTTGGGAGAAGAATGATACGTTGCTCTTCGACGTTCCTCCTATGGCAGAAGCCGGCAACTATCATTCCATTCTCGGTCTGCGCATCAGCAAAGCATTCCCTTTCACCGACCTTTACCTCGTGGTGGAACAGACCGTTATGCCAAGCATGACGTCCATCCGCGACACCGTGAAATGCAACATTGCTGACGAAGACGGCAGACTGAAAACGCACGGTGTGTCATATTATCAATTTCAGTTTCCTATCACTGACATGAAACTGATGAAAGGCGACTCCATCCACATCTCCGTCCGCCACTGCATGAAGCGCGACATCCTGCCGGGAGTAGCGGATATAGGAATAAGGATAAGGAGATAGGAAACCTAATAAAAATGAAGTTACGTTTTCTTCTTTAGTGAAAAGTGAAAAGTGAAAAGTGAAAAGTGAAAAATCGCGCTGACGCATTTATAAGGAAATAGAAAATAGGGAATAGGAGAATACATTAATCTATTTGCGGTTATCCCAGAGTGAGAACCATGAGTAGCAAGTGTATTCTCCTATTACCTATTACCTATTACCTATTCCTTATTACCTAATCATCCCTATAGGGGGTCTCCTACTTCTAAGTCACTCGAAATAGAAGGTCAAAGCAATGATGCTACTCTTGGCACTGCTGACACTTCCAGCGTATTTGATAAGGTTTTTATCCTTTAATTGATTGACATAACCCTTCTTCAGACAGTTTCCGAGGGAATACATAAACTTCAATTCCGGTCGAAGCTTGAAGAAAGGAAGATAGAAATCGCAACCCATTCCCACCTCAAAGAATAGGTCTGTGGACTTCAATCGAATGTAATCACTACTCTTTGCCGACAGATTGAGCATCGGACTGATGCCCATCATCACGTAAGGACGATGATTATTAAATCGCTTCGCCGCATATATCAGATCCATGGAGCAGGCTATATATGCCGTCTTCAGGTTCTGACGCTCTGTGACTTCCATCGTTCCATCGTCCTTAGCAGTGAGGTCGTGGAAAGTGATATGCCTATTTCCAAAGTACATAGTCGGCGCGACGCGGAAGGCAAGGTAGTCCGTAAGGCGCAATTCTCCGAGCACTCCGACGTGGAAACCGTTGTCGCTGCGATCCTGCTCGCACGTCACAAGCGCCTCCACCACATTGCCATCCTCGTCAGTAAACCTCTGTGTGCCTACATTCTCAAACTCCAATCCCTGAAAGTGAGTGCCCACAATGACGCCGAAATGCAAAGGGCGCAGGTCGCAATAAGGGCGGTTTTCCACTGTCCTTTCCTGCGCATGGAGCGACTGCACTAAGGCTATTATAATATATAAGGTGTAAAATCGTTTGAAACTAATCATATTATAACAACGCAGAAGTAGCGAAAAAATTGCAATAGCGATAACAAATAAAGCGCTTATCAGGGCATTATTGCATGGAGATATGATACCTATAAAATGGTAAAAGATAGGCTTTAACGATTTTTTTTGAAAAAAAAGTCCACATTTTTAGGTATTTCCAAAAGAAAACATTAACTTTGCACTCACTATGAAGGCAAAGCATTCTGCGTATTACGAGATACGCATGAAATGCCCAGTTAGAGACAATCAATATTATTAATAAAAACAATAAAAACAAAGAAACTATGGCTTACGTAATTAGTGAAGACTGCATCGCATGCGGTACATGTATCGACGAGTGCCCATCAGAGGCAATTTCTGCTGGTGACATCTATTCTATCAACCCTGATGCTTGCACAGAGTGCGGCACATGTGCTGATGTATGTCCTAACGAGGCTATCCACCTTGGCTAATAAAAAGGCTTAATAGCCCTAATGACTTACAAGAGGCGAATCCACATTTGTGGGTTCGCCTCTTTGCTGTTTCTACGGTATAGAGGATGAAAGGCTAAACAAAATAGAGATGAAAGACTGGACATAAGAGCAATATTGCTAAACAACAATTACAACATACGGCACGAATAGCACACATAAACAATACGAAAATCACAATTTCTGCATTTACCCTAAAACCTCATCTGTCATCTTTTCCGCATTCAAAGCGACAAAATGCAAACAGAAATACACAAATAGCATAATAATAATTCTATATTTTTGCACAATATAATTTTTGAAGGCAAAGATTCATGCCTTTTTTCTTGATTTATGTTCATATTTTTCCATAAAGTATATCTTTTTGACACCATAATCAACTTTTTTAACAAAATATGTTTGTTTTTCAAATAATTTTACTAATTTTGCACCCAGATGTGGATGTAACACCATTGCAACTTGAAGAAGTGAGCAACGGTTTTTCACATTTCTCTTATAAAGAACAAACGGTATTTTGAAAGAAAAAACGGATAGACAAGAACAGATAGAGCGGAAGCAATGACGAGATGTCATTCTTCCGCCATGCCGTTCTTGGCAGCGGCTTCCTTGGTCTGCATGCCTACATAAGAGATTACGAGAGTAGCGCCTGCCTGCGCATTGATGGAGAACTGTCCCTCAAGATTGGTTACTACGCCCTGCTTGGCGCCCTTCACCTTAACGGCTGCACCGATGATTGGTTCGCCGTCCTGAGCAGAAACCACTGTACCGCTGATTGCTGACTGTGCCAAAGCGGTAACGGCTACCATCATGCACAGGAGCATCATTGTAAGTTTTCTTTTCATAAATACTCGTGTTTGTTGATAATGTTAATATTTATTCTATAAAGTGTTGCTGTCTATAACCGATACGATCCGTTAGCTTTTACTTCCGGCGTCCTGAGTCGCCTGTTTGTCGCTGCCAAGAACGGCATGAAAGTGCAACTGCAGAGTGATGACCAGCAACTGGAAGAAGTCGTAGTCACCGCAATGGGCATCACCCGTTCAAAGAAATCTCTCGGTTACGCATCTCAGGATCTCAAGGAAGGCGAACTCAGCACTTCCGGCACAAGTTCGCTCGCAAGCGCTATTCAGGGTAAACTCACAGGTGTAGATATTCGTCAGTCTTCAGGAGCTCCAGGAGCTTCCTCACAGATTGTCATCCGTGGTTCCCGTTCTTTCGACGGAAACAACCAGCCTTTGTATGTCATCGACGGAATGCCTATCACCACTACCCCAGACTTCAACAATGATGTTGAGACAGATGGTGTGACAGGAGCCAACATATCAGACCGCTCTATCGATATCAACCCAGACGATATCGAAAGCATCAACGTGCTGAAAGGTCAGGCAGCTTCTGCGCTCTACGGTATTCGTGCGTCTAATGGCGTTATCATCATCACTACAAAGCGTGGCAAAGCAGGTCAGAGCAAGCCACAGATACAGATCAACACCAACATTTCTGCCCAGTCTATGTCACGTAAATTTGAGCGTCAGAACATATATGCTCAGGGTAACGGCATTGATGCCTACGACCCTACATCAAGCATGACATGGGGTCCAAAGATTAGCGACCTTGCCAATGACAAGACATACGGTGGCAATACAGACAATGCTTTCACACAGAAATACGGCAAGCATGAAGGTCAGTACTACAACACCAAGCGTGCGGATGCAGGTCTCGACGGCTGGACCACTCCTGAAATATACGATAATCTCTATGATTTCCTCCAGACAGGTTGCACAGAGAACACCAACATCAGCCTTTCACAGGCTCTGAAGGACGTAAACTATTCATTCTCTGTGAGCAACTCTCATCAGGACGGCATTATCCGTTCTACAGGAATGGACCGTTGGGGCGCCCGTGGTGTAGTAGATTGGACTATCAGCAATGCTTGGAAGACAGGTTTCTCAGCAAACTACACATCAAGCAAGATTACAAGTGCTCCTGGTGCAAACAGTGGTATCATGAATGTGCTTTACTCCTGCCCTGGAGAGTATAATCTCCAAGGAATCCCTTATTGCTCACCTACCGACCCTACGAAGCAGATCCTGTTCCGTAACACAAATTTCAACAACCCTTACTGGTGGGCAAAGAATGACGAATTCGGTCAGCACACCAACCGTTTCTACGGCAACACTTACGCTGAATTTACACCTAATATCGGTCTTGAAGGATTTACTCTGAAATTCCGTGAACAGGCCGGTATTGACATCTGGACCTCTGACTATAAGACAGTCGCTGAAGTAGGTTCTGCCTACAACAACAAGGGTGAAATAGAAAACTATGGTTCTCAGCACAATGTATTCAACAACACATTTACCGTCAACCTCGATGGCCGCTTCTGCGAAGACTTCGGACTGAACGTCATTCTCGGAAATGAATTCAATGAAGAGAACGTTCGTATTTGGAAATATGATGGCACCAATTTCAATTTCTATGGTTTCCCAGTAATTGCCAATGCCACTTCCTATACAGCAAGCGAATACACTTACAAGGAGCGTAACGTAGGCTTCTTCGGCAGTGTTTCAGCTGACTGGAAGAATATGCTCTATCTTACCGTAACAGGACGTAATGACTATGTATCCACCATGCCACGTGGCAGCCGTAGCTTCTTCTATCCATCCGTTTCTCTCGGTTGGGAATTTACTAAGCTCCCATCTTTCGAAAATCAGAATTTACTCACTTATGGTAAGTTGCGCGCATCTTATGCTCAGGTAGGTCAGGCAGGTAATTACTATGACAGTTTCTACTATTCACCAAGATACGAAGGTGGTTTCTATTCCTACACACCAGTAAGCTACCCTCTCCCAAGCGGTACATCTGCATACGCACCTTACTATGTGCTCTACGATCCAGACCTCAAACCACAGAACACTACAAACTGGGAGGCAGGTCTTGACCTTGCATTCTGGAACGGACGCATCAAGTTCAGCTATACTTATAGTTACCAGAACGTAAAGGACCAGATTTTCTCTGTGCCTTGCGACCCTACATCAGGTTATCTCTACATGATGACAAATGCCGGACGCATGAAGACTAACTCTCACGAGATTTCCCTCAATGCGGCATTGGTTCAGTCAAAGGATTGGGATGTAAACCTCGGTGTCAACTGGACTAAGGTAAAGAATGAGGTAGTGGAACTCGCTGAAGGCGTAGAGTCAATCATGCTCGGTGGCTTCGTAGAACCACAGATTCGCGCACAGGCTGGCTGTACTTATCCTAACATCTATGGTAATGCTTTCCAGCGTACCGATGATGGTCAGCTCCTGCTTCTCGAAGGTCTTCCACAGGCTACAGCCAACAGTGTGGACCTCGGCAACTGTGCTCCTGACTGGACAATGGGTCTGAATTTCTCTGCCCGCTGGAAGCGTCTCTCTCTCGACACCACCTGGAGCTGGCAGAAGGGTGGCAAGATGTATCACGGTACCAACATGACAATGGAATTCTTCGGTGCTACAAAGGCTTCCCTCCCTTATCATGAGGGCACAATGGTGGTAGATGGTATTGATGCCGCTACAGGTCAGAAGAACACTATTGAGGTCAGCAAGCAGGACTACTATCAGGCTTATTACAACGTGACAGAGTCTGGAATATACGATACAAGTTTATTCAAGCTCCGCGACCTCACCCTTACCTATGACCTTCCTAAGATCTGCGGTATCGATATCTCCGTCTATGGCTTTGCCCGCAACATACTCATTTGGGCTAAGATGCCAAACTTCGACCCAGAGTCTTCACAGGGTAATGGCAATATGTCTGGCTATTTCGAGCGTTTCTCTGTGCCTGCAACAAAGAGCATCGGTGGCGGTCTTAAAATCACTTTCTAACAATCAAGGTACTTCTAAAATACAATGGATAATATGAAGAAATATATAGTATTGGCTCTGTCTGCAGCGCTTTTCGGCATGACTTCATGCACTGAAGACCAAATGGACAAGGTGAATGTAAACAATGAGAACCCTCCCGCTTCCCTTGTATCCGCTAATCTGCAGATTACTGATGCCATAATGTCAACAGCATTCACCACCGTTTCCGGCGACTATGCTTTCTATACATCATCACTCACAGAGCAGGAGTTTGGCACTGGCAATAACCAGTTGATGAACGTAGAGCTCCGCAAGTCTGTGGAACTTGCAGCTCCAAGTACTTTCGACAACGTATGGAAATCCACATACGGCAACCTTCTCAACATCAAGGAGATGATCGACAAAGTCAATAATGGCACTGCAAACAGCGGTGGTATGTACGATGTAATCGGTGCAGCTGAGGTTTTGTGGGTAGTAAACTTCGGTATCCTTACAGATATGCACGGCGACATCCCTTACAGTGAGGCTCTTCAGGGCGCTGCAAACATGAATGCAAAGGCTGATGCACAGAAGGACGTTTACGCTGGACTTATCAGCACCATCGACGATGCCATCGCTAACCTGGAAAAGGGAGCCGCACTCAAGAATATCCAGAATGTGGATATCGCCTTCCACGGTGACATGAAGCAGTGGCTCGCCACCGCATACGCTATCAAGGCTCGCTACCTCATCCATCAGACTGTAGTGGATACACAAGCTTCAAGCAAGGCTCTCGAAGCTGCAGAGAAGGCTGTAGAACTTGGATTTAACGGTTTCCTCGTAAAAGAATTCAATGGCGTGACCTGCGATAATCCATGGTCAGCATTCATCTGGAGCCGCAGCTATACAGCTACTTCCAAGACTGTCACCGACCTCATGGGCAGCAATGACCCTCGTCTTTCCATATATTGCAATGGTGAGGACCCTGCAGACGTAGCTGCATCTCCTGGCGATGAGTCAATGGCTAAGCAGAGCTCTACCTGGTGTTATCCTGCCATCTACGACGCAGGTTCTCAGCCTATTCACATCATGAGTGCCCACGAGCTCTATTTCATCATAGCAGAGGCAAAGCTCCGTCTCGGTCAGGATGCCACTGCTGATTTCCAGAAGGCTGTAGCACTTTCTGTCAACGAATGGCTGAATTACGGTGAAGCCAAAGTGACTGGTGAGAAATACGCTGAGTCTCTTGGCACACCTGACCTCAAGAAGGTGTTCGAGCAGAAATATCTTGCTGGCTGTATCGACGAGCAAGTGGAGACATACAATGACCTCCGTCGCTGTAAGGCTATGGGCGAGAACTTCATCACTCTCACCAATCCTAAGAATACTCAGGGCGGTCAGAACCGCTGGCCATACCTTCTGCCTTACGGTCAGAGTTCCATCGTGTCAAACCCAAGCCTCAAGGAAATCTCTGGCGACGGCACTTATGTATATAAGAAGAACAGTTGGGTGCTGGGCGGTAAGTAAACTTTAGGCATATATCAGTAAATAATCATATCGAGAGTGAGTCTCCAGTTATTGTGGAGGCTCACTCTTTCTTTTGCATTATAAGGCATTATGGGGGGATGCTTTTTAATGGTGTTTAGACCCTTTTTGCAGCGTTTTTAACGATTGTTAATACTTTTTCCGCACTCTTTTCAGAAAAATATTTTTTCTGGTTTGTAATTCCACCCTTCCACCTTTGGTATATTACCGCATTGATAATCAGCAGTTTGCATGAGGTGGAATTATGGGTGGAATATAGGTGGAATTATATGAAGTTCCACCCATATCCCACCCATAATTCCACCATGTATAACGTATTGATTATTAAGAATATAGCACCTATGAGGTGGAAGGGTGGAACTTCTTTCACAAAAAATATTTTTCGGAGAATAATAGCCGAAAAGTTGGTAACTACTCAGGTAGGTTTGCCGTACTCATATTATGACGAAACGATAGCAGCTT
>URJQ01000088.1 GCA_900548195.1 uncultured Prevotella sp. | reverse complement strand
AATGCGTATGTATATCGAAAATCATCGTTACAGCAACTCAAAAAATCCGACATCTGTCAATTTTTGTTTAATAATTTCAAGATCCTTTTTCGTCGGCATTCTCTGCGGTTCTATAGTATATCCCATATCTTCGACTCCGACAAAAGTCATAAGAGTTTTCCACCAGGCAATATTTTCGTTGATAAACAAATCGATTATCGCGTTCATTTTGTTTTGATTTTCAAGTGCAAGAACCGTATTATTGTTTTTAAATGCGTCGTATATAGAAACGGCAAGCCTCGGCAACGCGTTATAAGTCGTACCTATCGCGCCGTCCGCGCCTTCTATCAAACCGCAAATCAAAGATTCGTCCGGTCCGTTTAATATAGACTTATTTCCCCCTACGAGCTGTTTTACCCTGCCGAACGTGTAGTAATCGGGAACGGATATTTTAAGTCCGGCAATATTGTCAAGCTCAATTATTTTTTTTGTAAACTCAACCAAATCGCAATTCAAAACTCCCGTTATATAAGCAAACACCGGAACTTTGCTTCTTTCCGAAATAATTCGATAATACTTTACCGTTTCGTCCATATCGTAATACGGAAGCAACGGAAGAGGCAAAGAAGCGATCGCGTCGATATTCAACTCGTTTGCGTGATCGATAAGTTCATAAACGTCGTTTATGCGCGACGCCCCGATATGCGCTATGATTTTTCCGCGACCGCTATTTGCATTAACTACGCTTTCAAGCATTTGCTTTCTTGTCTTTATCGGCAAAACGGAACATTCGCCCGTATTTCCGCCGACGTAAAACCCGCTTAGCCCGTTTTTTATATTGATATTTTATTTTCTAACTACAAATGAGGCAATAATTCTGTAGGTGGTGCGTTATTATTGTAAGTGAATACTAATATTATATTTATTTTTTTACAACTATGAAAAGAATAATGATGTTTGCCATCACTATAATGATGGCTTTCACTGCCTTTGCACAGAAAAGTCCCGGCACGCTGACACTCTATCCAAGAGTGGGAATGAGTTTCTCAAAGTTTTGCGGAGACAAGATCTACACCGACATCCTCAACTCTGCTGGGGGAAATGTGGATGCTAAATTCAAGACCGGCTTCACTGCAGGAGCAGAACTGCAGTATCAGCTGTCGGATATCATCGCTCTCAGCGGTGGCGTGATCTACAGCGAGCAAGGCACCAAGTTCGGGTCGATAGAAGGCATTGACGACCTTGAGATAAAGCACAACGACATCAACGTCCCTCTGCTCTGTGTCCTTACCACCAAATACGGCATCTCGCTGAAGGCTGGACTGCAACCGGAATTCCGTGTAAGCGACAAGTTTGACAAGATACTCAATGAGGTGAACCTCTCCATCCCTGTGGGCATTGCTTACGAATACCGCAATTTCTGTCTCGACCTCAGATACAACATCGGTCTGACTCATATCTACAAGGACCAGTCGTCTTATGACAAAAGTCACAATGGCACCATCATGCTGACCCTCGGCTACGGCATCGACCTTTAAGTGATGGGGAAAAAGTCACTAAGACTTACAGATACAGAAACCATACTCTCGGAAATGACAATCCCGGGCAAGCCTCTTACGGCGTGCCCGGGATTTTTGTTACTTTCTGGCCACCTCACGGTGGAGAAAGAGTAGTATGCGAGTATTTATGGTTGGATTATTTGTCTTGCTGTCTTGGTTGAGGAATAAAATATCAATAAATAAAAATAAACAAATATATTTTTTCTTTGTTTTTTTATATTGATATTTTATTTTCTAAACCACTAAACCACTAAAACGTAAGTTCTACACCGAGAGCAGCCACGCGGTTGCTACGTGTAAACTCATTGGTGATTTCTGGCTTCTCCGCGGTGTATTTGTCGTAGCAGGTCTTGAAGTAAGCGGCATTGATGGCTACTTTGTCATTTACCTGATACTTTGCACCGAAACCGTATGACCATGAGTCGGTGGTGAAGGACATATCGCTCATGAAGTCGTCGGTGTTGCCGTAGCGGGTGATCTGCATACCACCGCTGAGAGTGAGCTTCTTTGTGACGTCAAGCTCCAGTCCGGCGAGGTATTCGTCGGTGCCTCCCTTGAGAAGGTCCTGCTTGTCGTTATATTTCTTTGACTGCTTGTCGTAGAAATGATGGTAGCCAGCGCTGACGCGAACGCTTGGCACGATGCTCCACTGTGCTCCGAGAGCGAGCAGAGCTGGGCTGTCTTCACGCACTGAGGTGCCATCCTGGAACTGGTTTACAGCCTCAATAGCCATAGCCTCCTTCACGGTGGAGTTGTTCTTCATCGACATCTTCACGCGGAAGTCATACTTCGCAGCGAAGTTGAAGTTGCCTATCTTGTAGTCGATACCGATTACAGGAGCGAAGCCGATGCCGTTCTGGTCAGACTTGAGGTTCACTCCCTCACGATAGACCTCCAGTGCACTTACCTGTGGACGTGCGCCTTCGAGCTGTGCTTTTGCTCCTTCGAGCTTTGCCTTTGTAGCCACAAGCTCATCATATTTTTCCTTATATCCAGGCATATTCTTCACCGGCTCCAGCTGTGCGATGCCTGCATCCACCTTCGGAAGGTTCTCCTCGATGCTGGTAAGGTTATTGGTGATGTATTCGTTGACACCGTCGAGGAAGTTGCTGAAAGGCACATACTGCTCCTTTGTCTTCACCATGATGTCGGAAATCTTTGCCTTGTAGCTTGCGTCACCGTAGATTACGCGGAGACCTCCATAGACGGAGAGATTCTCAGTAACCTTATAAGCCGCACCTACAGTGAAGCCGAAATAGAACTGGCGACCCTGCATATAGCTGTTAACATCGTAACCTTCCGCTCCGAAAGTCTCAAGTTTCTTGGCTATCATGCCGACAGCACTCTCGAAAGAGCCGAGTCCGTCAGAGAATTCACATTTGCCACCGCCTCCGGTTACTGCGAAACCGAACTGGAATGACCAGCGGTCCTTATTGTAAGCAGCCTGCACTGAAGGGATGAATGGAGCCTGGGCATCGCCCTTGAAGCGCTTGGTGGTCATGCCGTTGTTTTCCTTGCCGAGGGCGAAGAGCGGACAAGTGGTGTCGATGGTACGGGTCTGCCACGCTGCCTGAGCGTTGAGTCCGAGGTGGAATCCCTGTCCGAGGAACACTACTCCGGCAGGATTGCTATACACGCCGTCGATGGCAATCACGCCCTCACGGGCTGGGTTGCGGAGGAAAGCGGCGCACTGGTTTGTATTAGTAAGATAACCACCTGCGTTTGCAGTGGTAAATGTGAGCGCGGAAAGCGCCACGATGATAATTTTTTTCAGTTTCATTTTCTTGTTATTCCGTTGAATACTATATGAATTTGCGGTGCAAAGGTAATCGTTTTGTCCTCTATTTCCATCATAGTAATCAGTTTTTCGCTATCAAATTAAAGAATATTAACTAAATAATAGTTATTTTGTCCTATCCTTACTTTGTTTTGTTTTATTTATCGTTGGTTTGTGGTTTGTTTGTTGGTAAGTGACACTAAAACAAAAAAATCAATGGATAAAAACAGGAAAAATAATATTTTTTGTTTTTTTCCTGTTTTTATCCATTGATATTTTATCCTTCAGCAAACTGTCGGAGAGAACTCCGCCCCTACTCCATATTGATATTGAAAGCACCTGCAGCGATGCCCTCCTTATTATATATGGTGCAGAGAGGGAATTCATCATGTGCATAGCAGAATGTGTTACCTTTGATGCCATAGGTAGAAGTCTTTGCTTTCTCTAAGGCATTGACGTTGATGGTGAGTTCATAGTCGCCTGATGTCTTTGCTATGCCATCATCGAATTGGCGCAATTTGCCTGTTTCTTTAGAGAAAGAAATGACTATAGTGCCGCCCTTACGCTCACATTTCACAGGAACAGGACCCTCACTTACCAGTTTTTCTCCATACGAATGCTTCATCAACTGGAGCGCAACTCGATGTCCCACAGTATGTTTTGCCTGTGGATGGATGTCGTTTGCCTCGCCGCAATCCAATGCAGTGGCAAAGACTGCGCTGTTGACGGGCTGTGATGAAGATGAAAGAGTAGGGTGGCAGATGTCGAATTGCTGCGCTCTGAGGTCACACAATCCGCTCTCTATCATCTTATCATGCCTTCCCATGAAGCCAGCAAGCTGTATTATCACGCTTGGCCAAGGAGTCTTGCTCTGCTTGATGGTAGGAAACTGCGTGTGCCATTTGTCAATCATAGCCTGGAGATATTCCTTGTAATGGAATGGCTTTCCAGTGTTTGATTCGCCCTGATACCACACCATTCCTCGGATATACAGCGGACCAAGCGGGTGAATCATGGCGTTATAGAGACCTACAGGGGTATCGACGAAATAAGTGGAAGACGGACAAGGCTCCGTGTTTGCGCCAACAGCCATCTGCCATCCCTCAGTAAGAATGATGGTGGTGTCTTTCAGTTCGAGTTGATAGAGTTTGCCTTTGGTGAAATTAGGCAGTCCTTTCTCAGCCACGAGTTTCACTATCACCTCATTCTCTCCCTCATGCAGGATAGAAGAATCAAAGGAGTATTTGCGTGGAGGATATTCATAACCGGTGCTGCCCACTTGCTTTTGATTGACGAAAGTGACGTCAGCATCCTTCATTGCGCCAAGTCTGAGCATTGGTTTCATGCCCTTGTTTGCCTCGATATTCTTCTTGGAAAGATGGAAAGTGGCGCGAAACCAGTATGTGCCGTGTGGTTTTCCCTTGGTGAAAAACTGCGAAAAGATATCTACAGGCTTCCATGAAGAGAAGTCATATCCGGGCTTTGACCATTTGTTTACTATCGTGTCGCTCTGCTCTCTGCGTGCATTCCATGCCCTTATGGCTTCCTCTTCCGCATTTCTTACAGAATCGACCCAATTCTTCTGATGGTATTTCCTGTCTTTTAGGATTTCCTTATATTCAGGAAACTGATTGAGAATGTCGTATGACATCCATGCTTCCACACGAGTGCCGCCGACAGAGGAATTGATGATTCCTACCGGAACTTTGGCATATTCCTGTATTTCCTTGCCCACGAAGTAGCTGACAGCCGCTATCTCCCCAGCCGTTTTAGGATTTACACTCACCCATTTCGGAGCTCTGCAATCATCCTTTGGCGTGGAGAAATCAAACTGATGCGGCAGTTTCAGGTAGTGGATATTATCGTTGGTGTAGGCCTTTGCCGTCTCAGCCACGGTCTTGTTGTCCATACATCTGCGTATAGGCAACTCCTGATTTGACTGACCAGAGAAAAGAAACACATCACCGATGAAGAGGTCTATCGCCAATGTCTCAGGATTCTTGCCTCTTTCCGTGACTGTGAGTTTATATGGACCACCGGCAGGAAGTTCAGGCATAGCGACGTGCCATTTGCCATCTTTGCCCACTTTCACGGTCTTTTGCTTGCTTCCTAATGCTATTTTCACTTTCTCGCCCGGCTTTCCCCATCCCCATACAGGAACAGGAGCAAAGCGCTGCATCACCATTCCGTCGGAGAAAATGGCAGGCAAACGCAGTTGCGCGAGCACCGGTTGTGCTAAAATGGCGAGGAACAGTATGGCAATATAAAATCTTATTATTCTCATATTAAATAAAATAAACACAGTCCTGCAGAAATGAAAACCTATGAAAAAGTTTGCTTTCTGCCAGGACTGTTATGCTTTAGCGTGTGTTATAATTATCCTTCTATGGTCTGGATGGTGCCATCTTCATTGTAATGAAGTTCGGCAACCTTGAGTGAACGCAAACTGTTTACGCCACCAGAAGGAGCAGAATCGTGATGGAAAAGATACCATTTACCCTTAAATTCCACGATGGAATGGTGTGTGGTCCATCCTGATTTGACAGGAGTAAGGATGACGCCTTGGTAAGTGAATGGTCCGTAAGGATTGTCGCCTATGGCATAACATATCATGTGAGTGTCGCCAGTGGAGTAAGAGAAATAGTATTTTCCCTTGTATTTGTGGCACCATGAAGCCTCGAAGAAGCGGTGAGGGTCATCTGCCTTCAGCGGTTTTCCGTCTTTATCGAGGATTATCACCGCCTTTGGCTCCTCTGCAAAGTGCATCATATCAGGCGCAAGACGAGCCACTCTCGATGGAAGAGCATCGCAATCAGACTTCTTTGGAGGGATAATAGCTTGGGTATCAGCAGGTGGTGGAGCAGCTGCGCCTGACTCATTGAAGCACAGTTTGTTGTCCTTATACCACTGCAACTGTCCTCCCCAGATGCCTCCGAGGTAGAAATAATACTCGCCATCGTCATCTTTCAGCACGGCATAGTCGATGGAATACGAGCCATGAATAGGGTCGTTGAGCGGAATGAAAGGACCTTCTGGCTTGTCTGCCACTGCGACACCTGTGCGGAAGATGTCGTTCTTGTCCTTTGCAGGGAAGTACATGTAATACTTTCCATCCTTCTCCTGCACGTCATTGTCCCACAGCTGGTGGCTTGCCCACGGAATATCCTCCAGTTTCAGGATGCAACCATGATCTGTCAGTTGCTTCTCGCCACGGCACACAGCCTCTAAATCATCGGTGGAGAAGACGTGATAGTCTTTCATTTCATATTCGGCGCCGCTGTCATCGTCGCCTACGCCTGCGTCCCAGTCGTGGGATGGGTAGATGTAAAGTCTGTCGTTCCATACGTGGACTGATGGGTCTGCCATGTAATCAGATGGCCATAGATATACTTTTCCTTTCATTGTTGTTAGGTTTTTTTATTTATTGGATTTGAAGATGAGGCTGTTGATGCGGCAGATGGACTTGCTTTTCGTATCGGAAGAGATGACGAGAAAGAGAGCGTGCTTGCCGTTATAATGCTTCAAGCCTTCGACATTAGCGGTGAGATCTTGCGTTCCTGTGGTGGCTGGGATGACAAAAGATCCTATCTTCACTCCGCCTTTCTCCTCTGAAGGATGGTCAAGATATACGTCAATCTTGCCCGCTGTGCCTTCCATATCGCAGTTGAGAGAGAGTGAAAGCGCAGCTTTTCCGTAAGTCCGAGCGAAATTATAGTATTTATATCCTATGGTAGAACCATCGGTATTATTCACCATCGGACAGCGATTTATCTTTGAATCATAGTAATTACCAGTCTTAGGCAGAGGCGTTTCATCAGCATTGAGACGAATAATCTCTGTGTGCGAACCAGTATATATGACATTAGGATACTTGGCATAAGAAGGCTTAGGTCCGGTATAGTAACAAGCAATGCCAGCAGCATAACGGGTGAAAGGGTCGAGTCCTTCTGTAGCGAAGCCCTCAGAGGTAAGTTCTGCCTCAGAGATACGCACGTAACCGCTTTCGCCTTCCATCACTTCTACATTGATAGGAGCCACCATAGCCTGGCGTGAATACTCCGTAGTGCCAGCCTGACGATGATAGAATACCCACCATTTGCCGTTTATCTCGCATATACTGCCGTGAGTATTTCCGTTAGGGCAAGCCGTATGAATTGTCGTTCCATCGCTTTTACGCTCTCGTCCTCGTCCATCAATGATGGTTCCGCCGTATGTCCACGGTCCGAGAGGATTATTGGAATAGCAATAAGCCAGGGTATAGTTGCTCTGTGGGAGACCAAACTCGCCCTCATTAGTCCAGCGACTATAGATAAATACGTACTTGTCCTTAATCTTGCGAATGGAAGAAGCCTCGAAGAAACGATAGAGATTATCCTGTTTGTAACCAGGAATCATATCCTCCACTATCTCTGTTCCTGGTTTGACAGTAGCCATTGTATTAGGATCCAGCTCGGCTCCGTAGGATTTTTCAAATCCCCAATAGCCATAGACTCTGCCATCCGTATCGACGAAAACGGCAGGATCGAACGCCAACGGTCCGACTGTCTCCTGCGGATTGGACGGACTCCAGTTGCACACCTCAAAGGGACCATCTGGTCTGTCCGACTTTGCCACGAGACTATGTCGCTGGTCGCTCTGCACGTTAGGATAGAGATAATACGTCTTTTTGCCGTCTTTTCCCGTCACGACAGCCACGTCCGGCGCATAGAGCACATCGCCAGTGCCATCCTTTGCCTTTTTAGGATTCTTGCCGATAGGGGCAAGCCACTTGCCTTGAGCGTCCTTTTTTGACACGAAGATGACACCATCGTAGCGCCAGTCCTTGAGGTTTTCCACCGGAGCGGACCACACCACCTGGTCACGACCGCAGTAATACTGTATGAGATTGTCGTGCGAACCATATACATATACGCGGAATTTGCCCGGATTGTCAGGGTCTTCGAAGACGTAAGGCTCACCGTCAGGAATAAATTCCCACAGCGGAAGATAAGGGTTTTGTGCCGAAGCCTTATCTACTAAAGCCGTAGAGCCGAGTATTAAGCCTAATGCTATAGAGAGTATCTTCTTCATATCTTATTGGTTTAATGTTGCTTCCCTCTGGTAGTCAGAGGTTTGTTTAGAGTTGGGTAGCGTAGTTCTATTCATTGAGATAACGCTAAGAACACAGGAATTAGTGCTTTTTACCCTTCTTTTTATTGCTTTTTCTTGCCTTTTTATCATTGGCAATGTCCTTGCAGCACTGTGGTTTTACGAGACTGATGATATCCTGGATGAAAGGCTTTGGACGGTTTTGACGGTCGAAAAGCGTAGCATAGTCGGTTCTGCCCTTGATAGGGAAGTCGTTGCGCCATGAGTTGGCATCGTTCGTACACCAGAATCCGAGGCGCTGAATGGTGCCCTTATGCTTGAGCATCACCTTGTAGAAGGACAGCCAGAAGTCGGCTATCTCAGTTTCCTTCTCAGGAGTCAGCCCGTCCTTGTATGGGTCTTTCTCGGGAGAATAGCTAAACCTGTCGCTGATATTGGCACCGGCAAAGCCATAAGGATTAGGAAGTGCGGAGAGATCCAGCTCTGAGAACTGTGCTTTCAGACCTAATGACTCGATGACGGAGAGGCTCTGGTCATACTGGTCGAGGACTTTCTTGCCGTCTTCGAGAATCATGTGTCCCTGAAGACCGATGGCATGGATGGGCAATCCTGCATTGACGAGCGGACGGAAGAAGTTAGCCACGGCTTCAATCTTCGTGCGCTTGTACATCGAGTAATCGTTGTAGATGAGCACTGCATCAGGGTCTGCCTCGTGGGCGTACTGGAAAGCGAGCGGAATATAGTCGGTTCCGAGTATCTGCCAGAAGAGACTCTTGCGTGGGGAGCCGTCATCTTCGAAGCCTTCATTGACGACATCCCATGAAGTTACACGGCCCTTGAAATGGCTTACGATGGTGTTGATGTGGTCTCGCATACGCCTTTTGAGTTCTTCTGCTGAGACGAGTTTGCCTTCTTTGTCGGTATGAAACCACTTGGCGCATTGCGAATGCCAGATGAGGGCATGGCCATGGACCTTCAATCCGGAAGCCAAAGCCTTGTTGACGAACTCATCTGCAAGCGTGAAATCATAGATACCTTCTTCAGGATGGATGACTTCAGACTTCATGCAGTTTTCTGCCACTACGCAATCGAAGTGGTTTACGACGTTGGTCCAGTTGGCTGTCTGGCCGTCGCTCTCCGTTCCGGCCACATCATGCTTGTTGGTCAGGGCGGTTGCGGCAGCCACTTCCCACTGGTTTACGCTTACTCCAGTAAGCCAGAGGTCACGGTATGCGTCCTTCAGCCCTTGGGCTGGACTGTGGATGGCTACGGCTATCAGGAGGGAGAATATGGATATTGCTTTTTTCATTTTCTGTTTTTGGGTGAGGATTAGGGGGAATCAGCCGGTAACGCGGCTGACACAGTGGCTAATTATGATGCAGAATCAGGACCTTTGCTCTATCTCATAGTTGATGTCGTCGATGACTGCGTCGGTGAGTTCATACTGGGAGATGATGAAGATACCGAGAACGAGGAGAGCTGCAGGGATGATGCAGACGAGCCAGAGGATGCCTTCTTCAGCGATAGGAGACTGGTCGGTGGTGGCACTGTTGTAGCCCACATAGGCAAGGACGGCAGGACCTACGATGCCTCCGAGCGTCATTCCAGCCTTGAAGAAGATGCCAGTCAAGGCATTCACGATGCCGGCAATGCGCTTTCCGCTCTTGTATTCTCCATAGGAAATGACCTCCGGAACGAGTGCCCACATATATCCCGTTGCCACGATAACACCTGTGCTCTTGATAAACTGGGCGACATAGATCCACATCATGCTCGGATGGTCCATCTTGGCGATGACGTAAATCATGATCATTCCCACGATGGCTGCACCGAGGAAGATGTAGAACATATTCTTCTTGCCCACAGCCTGCTTGATGACAGGGACGAGAGGCATGAATATAAACGAAGGTATGGAACCGAGAGCCATAAAGACTGAGAGTTCGGCAGCGGTGCCGTGCATATTGCAATTCATGAAATAAGCACCTGCGGCATTGCCGATTGACATCATGGCAAAGGCGGTGATGAAGAAGAATGCGATGACACGGAGAGGACGATTGTGGAGGAATTCCATCCAGAGGTCGCTGACCTTCACGTTCTCACTCTCGGATGCGTCCATCACTACCCTTTCCTTACACTGCGAGAAGCAGAAGAAAAGGAGGCACATACCCACGATAGCATAGATACACATGGTGGTGAACCATGCCTTAGGTTCCTTTGGAAGTCCATCACTCTGTGAGACAGCAAACCATGATATGACGAGCGGAAGACCGGAATTGACAGCCAGTCCGCCGATGTTTGCCATAAACATACGCACGGAAGTCAAGACGGTAATCTCGTGAGTGTCGCGTGTAAGGGAAGAATTGAGAGCGCCGTAAGGCACATTGATAAAGGTGTAGAGCAGCGTCATTGCGATGTACGTGATGTAAGCATAGAGCAATGACGGCGCGAAACCATCGTAGAAACACAGTATGGCGAAGCCGGAAAGCGGCAGTCCTACATATATAAGGTAAGAGCGATACTTTCCGAGCGAAGGATTACTCTTGTCGATGAGTGCTCCTACGATAGGATCCCAGATGACATTGGCAACATTTCCCACAGTGAACATCACGGAAACGGAGAGAGGGTCGAGTCCATAGATGTCGGTGTAGAAGAAAAGGAGGTAGGTACATGTGACCTGGAAGATGAGGTTTTGTGCGAGGTCACCGGAACCGAATCCAATGCGCTGCATCCAATTGAGTTTGTAAAAACCCTTTAGGCTGTTGTTTTGTGACATAGTGTAAATATGTATGTTTTAGTAATTATCTCGGTAATCGAAAGATAAGAGTAGGTTCTTGCTTTTGCAAAGTTAGTACTTTTCTTTTAGAAAAAAAACTCAACAGAAGCCATCAGAGCGTATTTGATACTTTTATATAAGTATTTGTTATTTCAGGAAAAATATTAAGAAAAAGGAAATGAAAAAGAGAAGTCACTGCGAAATGACCCCTCTTTCTTGCAAAAACCCCGATGAAATGGGCGTTTTTTGACGTTTCCGTATGATGATTATGGTAGTTTTCTGATGTCAGCACGAGTGTAGTTGTCCATGTCGAGCTTATACTTCATAAGGTCATCGAGCCTATGTCTTGGAGCCGGACAATCTATCGGGAAAGGCATCTTGGAGAACTGCTGGAAATAGAGCAGGCAAGCATCGCGCCACCACCATGCGTCTTTGGCTTGTCGGTCGAAGCATTCGAGCTGTTCCTCATACTGCGTCTCACTGATGTAAGGCTTCATCTCTCTCCATATTCTGGCGAAAGCCTCTGCTTCGCGCACTCCTTGATCGTAGGTGTGGCAGAGCGCATCCCACATGGTCTCGCCATTGTGCATACGATGATTCCATGCTACGTGATGAAACCAGAGCAGCAGTTGCTCAGGACAAGTTTCCACCTTATTATATATATTATAAAGGGAATCAGGGTAAAGGCGTGCATTTCCCGACCCTATATTGACGCCGAAACCTTGTTTGACATCATGAAACTCACCATCGTATGTGCGATTGAAGCCCAGTCCCTGTGCGTCCGCCTTATGATAATACCAGGGTTGCCAGTCGTCTCGTCCGCCCTTTATGTTGCACCATGGTTCAGGACCGTAATGATGGCCAGCGGCGAAGATGTGATGAAGTCCGAGCGGCATCATGTATCTTACCACCGCCTCATGGCTTTCCAGGAGCACTCTTGTCATCGGATTGATAAACCGTGGGTCGGTGGTGTCGAAATTCTTTGCAAGCCATTCGCGCGCTATAGTCTCCTTGGAGAGCGAGAGATTGCTGGCAAGCTTGCCGAAAGCGTACCAGTTTGCCTTGGTCATCTCCGAACCGCACCAGTTTTTCATGTCGCCTACATTAGATACGCCAGCAATGCCGACGATATTTTCGGTAGGATGGCGTAGCAGACTTATCATGTTATCATCGAAAGGCATGAAGCAGGTGTGTATGCTTTCGCCCGTGTATTCCTGCGTCAGTTGCACCTCAATCATCATCTTTGTCTTCTTCATGGCAAAGAGAAGAGGGTTTACAGGCTCACGTGGCTGGAAATCTACTGGGCCCAATTTGATTTGGATAATGACGTTATCGCGGAACAGGCCATCGAAAGGCATAAACTCATCGTAAGCCTGAGAAGCGCGGTCGCCAGCCCTTGGAGAATAGACGAAGGCGCGCCACATCACGATAGGCTGGGCTGTCTTGCCCTCAAGTCCGGCATTTCGCCATCCTTTGGTCAAGGCATCAGCGAGCATATTGGCGCCATCGGTATGATTTCTGCCGTAATCCATCGGACCGGGTTCGCCTTCCGAGTTTGCTTTCACGAGGAAACCTCCGAAGTCGGGTATGAGAGAATATATCTCCTTAGCCTTCTTTGCCCACCATTGCTGCACTTTCTTGTCGAGCGGGTCAGCGGTTTTTAGTCCGCCAAGAACCTTTGGCGAAGCGAAATTGACGGAGAGATAGACCTTTATGCCGTAAGGGCGTAGTGCGTCGGCTATGCGCTTTGTCTCTTTGAGCTTGTTTTTAGAAAGCATCAATGGCTTAGCATTGACATTATTGAGCACAGTGCCGTTGATGCCTATTTCCTGATTTATCCTGCCGTATTCCTTTATTTTTTCGATGTTGGCTTGTTTGCCAGGAATCCAGAAGATGCTGTGTCCGGCAAATCCACGCTCGATGGTGCCGTCGGGATTGTCCCAATGATTGAGCAGACGCAGTCCGTATGTCTGCTGTGCACTCACGCTAATGGTGCAGAGAAAAGTCGCCAGTAGGGTGAGGATGATAGATAGATTTTTTCGCATTGTTGTTGTTTTTTCTGTTGTTGTTTATGTTTGTTTGGGTAGTCGAATTTCTTATAATAACGTGGGAATGGGGCTTTTATTGTGATATTCTTCAATGAAGAATCTTATAAATGAAGAATCTTATAAATGAAGAATCTTATAAATGAAGAATGTAGAATGAAGAATGAAGAATGGCTGACGCCGTTGCGGCTTCTAACTAACGTCAGCCGGTAACGCGGCTGACACAGGGGCTCCACTCTCAACACACTGATAATCAAAGCATTGCAAAAGCATAGCTTT
>URJQ01000087.1 GCA_900548195.1 uncultured Prevotella sp. | reverse complement strand
GTGCTATCACATTCACCACTCCGCCTTTTTCTCCTATCTTCATTATGCCGAGCCAGAGGGATAAGACGCCTGTCAGTCCGAGGGAAATCTCGAATGCCGTCTTGGAAGCATCGAAAGTGGAATTCATCATCGCTGGAAATACGTCGAAATCGCCCATGAAGACGAGCCTTACGACGGCTATGACGAAGGCTATAAGGAAGAAGGCTATCCAGATGCAATTGAGGACCATTGGCTTATAATTTTCTTAGTGAAAAGTGAAGAGTGAAAAATCGCGCTGACGCGGTTATTAAATGAAATATGAAGAATGAAGAATGAAGAATGGGAGTTAGTCTTATTCATTAAGGAACTCCACGAGAAAACTCAAGGCGAAGAACGTATCCAGCCTCCCCCTACAGAGGGATAAGAGGGGGCCTATTCTTCATTCTTTTCCTCTTTTGTTCATTTCTGTCTAAAGAATAGCGTCATACTCCGGAGTGAGAGCGAGCTTTCCATCACGCAGACCGACGAGTTCCACCTTGGCACGAAGGCACAGAGTGTGGTCGGAAGCACGGAAGATGTCCTGCTTGAAGACATAGCGGATGCCCTCTTTTGCCACATTGAGACAAGAAATCATCTCGTCATCACAGCGCAATGGCACCTTGTATTGCAACTCCATACGAGCTACTACCACATCGACTCCTTTGGCATGAAGCTCCGCAAAACTGACATTACGGCTGGTAAGAAAGCGGTGGCGCGTATGCTCAAGGTAGTGAAGGTAATTGGCATTGTTTACAATACCCTGTATATCACACTCATAATCACGCACTTCCATGCGAGTTTCAAATTGATATTCCATATTTATTATTCTATTTTTATCCTGTTATCATTTATGAATAATAGCACTATATCTGGGCAATATGTGGCATTTTCCTACCCTAAAGCGCCGTTTTTCCTGAGTGACAGATACTCAAAACCGAAGCGGCAACGGAGGCATTCCTTCTTGTCGCAGTACTCTTTCTTGAGTTGGATGAGCGCTTGCGAGTCGCCAGCAGTCTTTACTTCGAGACCACATTCACGCCACATCCTGACGATGTTATTGTCTTCAGCATCGATTTCTTCGAGAAAACAGAAACTTCTGTCGCATAGATTCTCCTTACTCTTTGTCCTTCCGTAGGCGAAAAGGATTGGTATGACGGTGTTTATGACCACGAGACTGAGCTTCGCGCCTTTCATCCCGAGCAGTTTTCCCACCGCTTTGACGTCCTCGCAGTCGAGCAATCTGCTCAAGCCTGTACGCTGTTCGTGGAACATTTTCGCCAGTTGCATCAGCCTGACATGAGGGAAATTCTGCGGTCTGGTGCGCAGATAGCGCCACAGAGAAGCGTCCATCTCCTGCAATCCAAACTTATGCTTGAGGTAAGCATACTCCTTCGCATACTTTTCCTCTACCCTATCCAGCAGTCCTGCCTGCCCAATAAACATCGCTTCGAGCTGAAAGAGTTCGTTACGGTGGTGTCCCGCCTTTGTGAGATCCACGAGTGAAGCCCACGTTTCAAATGCTTCCCCATTGATTCCGAAGCCGAAATTGCGTGCAAGAGTTTGGAAATAAGTCTTTTCCCACGACCTTGCATTGAGCTCCAGACGCTGCATTATCGCCTCCGTCTTCTGCTCCAGGCGCTCTATTTGCAAGGCAGAAATCCAGCTATGCGTCTTGATTGGCGGCAATTGCGGTATGCGTTCATAGCATGGAGGGTATTTGTCGGTATGCAGCAGGTGGTCGTAATCCGTCTTGAGATAGTCGGGAATATCGAGCACCATCTGCGCAGGAATGCGTCCAGAGGACGTCATCACCTCCATATCATCCAGACATACCACATGGAGAATTACGTTATCATACGCTTTGTCGCTGTCGTGACGGTGGCGATACCAGTCGGAAGCCTTGATGTGCATCTCGACATTGCCCACCCACTCCATTCCGTTGACCTTCACCTTAGCATTGAAGAAGTCAGGTCCGGCGTGCGTTCTGTTGTATATACCCACATCAATAACCTCCACAGTGCGTCCGTCTGTGGTGGCAAGAGTGGCGAGCGGGTACAGCCGATGCTTCCAGGCATAGTGAAGAAGTTTCTCCATGACAGAGGGTTTAGGTTTTACTTCGTGGTGGAAATCATGCCCTATCCGTAGGGACATAATGACGTACAAAGGTAATAATACTTTGCAAAGTAAGCGTAATAGTATAGTTATTATTTATTAAAAAGAAGAAAAAAGATGATTTTCTTGTGCAAAAATTTGGATATTTCACAAAAAAGCAGTACTTTTGCATCCACAAAATCGAGTCGTACCCATTAAGGGACTAACTTCTGGCTTCCACATGAGGTTGTTCCGGGGCGACAAGGTTCGGGCTTTTAGCTCAGTTGGTTAGAGCAACAGACTCATAATCTGGAGGTCCTAGGTTCAAGCCCTAGATGGCCCACAAGCATCCTTTCGGGGATGCTTTTTTTGTGCCATCTTGGGGGCTTCTTTCGCGAAATAAAACATCAATAAATAAAAACATATAAAAATATACATACATTCATCTTTCCCTACTACCTTGTTAACTTAGATAATGTCAAGGGATAAAAAACATGGGAAAAAAGGAACAAAAGGGGAATGGGATTGATGCCGTTTTGCGATAGGTAAGATATTGGGAGGTGAAAGCATAGATATTACGGTGTAAAAGCTATGTTATTGGGAGGTAAAAGCTATGATATTAGGCGGCAAAAGCTATGCTATTACATCCTATTGACTGTCAAAGCTTTACAAAGGCGTTTTTCTTTGTGATTGAGAAACGGAGGGAATCGGAAAAATAGAACAATTTCCGCAGATAGACAGAATGCGGGCTGACAGTTCGGGGGTATGTGCTCTATGCCCTTTCTGAGCGTTTGACTCTATTACGAAAGTCGAGACAGGAATATAAAAAACTCTACTTTCGCAAACTAAAAAGCCCCTCAGTCCCCACTGTCGTGGGGAAGATTAAAACATCAATATAGAAAAATAAAGAAAAAAAATAAAAAAAATATATTTGTTTATTATTCATTATTGATATTTTTTTTCTGACTGTCAGCTTGATAGATACTCACGAAACTTCAGTAAAACAAACAGTTTTGCTGTCTGTTGTCGTGGTAGTTCAGCTGGATGTGGCAATCGGCCACAGCGCAACTAAACGTCCAAAACAACTGAACAGCAAAACTTAGTCAGAAATCAGTCTATGTCCTATTAAGGAAATGGTTGCCTTATTCACATAAGGTGAAGTGAGAATTTAATAGTCAGCATTCTCTGGATCAAACTCTGTCCAGCCCTGAAGCCAGTTGTTGCCAGTGGAGAAAGCACCGATATAAGTGACTTTCTCAAACCATGATGAGAGGAGAACATCCTGGAAACTTGCTGCTCCAAGGAGCGGAGAACCGACCTCTGGCACGAAGGCAGGAGCGTTGCTGCCGGATATCAGACCCGCACTGGTCAACTTGAGGTCGGATGTCTCAGCGAAGAGACGATTGCCCGCCTGTGCCTTGAAGAAGGTGGAACTGTATGATTCCTTTGCAGCGTCGATGACAGACTTCTTCGCCGCATCGTAAAGGTCATCAGTATAGCGTTTGTTTGCATCGCTGCCGGTCACTCCCATGCCAGCGAAATAGATGTTCTGGAGCTTCAGATTGCCTGCTTTAGCATACTCTTGGGTGTTGCCCTTCTCTGCATCAATGATGAGTCCGATAGGATAACCGATGGCTACAGAGTTGAAGCAAGCGAGGTGACTGCTGCGTCTGATCTGCATTGCAGCCTGATATTTACCCAGTGCAGAGCCATTCTGAGGGAACATCTTGCCACCATTGATATAGTCAGGAGTATTCTCAAAGCCTTCTCTTCCCATAGGTCCTACGAAGGTAACATTAGAGAATGTGGCAGAAGTGAAAGGTTCTGTGAGCGAACCGTCAGCGTCATTATCGCTTTCAAAACCGTTAGACTGTGAGGTATCTGCAATTCTTGGGTCACGGATAGAGAGAGCGAACTGCACCTTTCCGCTGTAACCATTGTCTGTATCAAATTCATCGTCCCAGCCATTGTATGCCACGAGGTAACGACAGTTGACGTTTCCACCAAACCATTCGTAAGAGTCATCGTTGGAATAGCTCACCTGGAGGTGATCCACCTGAGTGCCACTACCCACACTTCCGAATGTAATACCATTGATTTCCTTATCCTTCTGGAATGGGTAACCTGCAAATTCCACACGTACATAGCTGAGCACACCGCTGTTATCCTCAGGATTATTGCCACCATGCTTAGTGCGAGGACCACCTTCTATCTGCTGTCCGAGGACGCCTTTATTGTTTGTTCCCTTACCGCAGATGATGAGTCCGCCCCAATCACCAGGCTTACGACTGCCCTTTGGCTGTGCAGAAGTGAAGACGATAGGCTGTGTTGCCGTGCCTTTAGCATAGATTTTACCACCTGGTTCGACGATGAGAGAAGCGGCAGACTCCTTCTCTCCCTTGATGATGGTGCCTGGCTCGATGGTAAGCTCGGCACCATCGCCCACATATACCCATCCTTTGAGGAGGTAAGTGCCTTTCTTCAGAGTCTGTTTTCCTTTGAGAATAAATTCCTTATCGCCGTTTCCTATCACTGTGCCATTGACATTTTCCTTACCGTCAGTGCCGAAAAGGAGGTGGTCACAGGTCTTGATACTGCCTTCTGTGCCCCATACATAGGATACTTGAGGCAGATCATCACGTTTGTCATCATCATCACTGCTGCTACATGATGTAACAGTCATTGTCATCACTGTGGCTAAAGTTGCCACTGAAAGGAAAAAGTTTCTTTTCATCTTTGTTCCGTTTTTATTTTGTTTATTATATATTGTGGAGGATAATTATGATGTAAGGTGTTCAATATGTGTGGCTTAATTGGATAAAACGATTCATTATCTGCTGAGTAATCTGACCAAAAACCAACGACCAACAACCGAAAACCAACGACCAACAACCATCCACCTACATTTTATATGTTGCAGTAATAGAGAATGTTCTACCGGGCTTGTAAGAGCGGGTGACCTGCTGTATCTCGCCTTTAGTGGTCTGTTCAAATTGCTTAAACTGTGCTTTCTGCGCAAGAACATCGCGCACTGAGAGCCTTATATCGAAGTGACCGAATGACTTTCCCACATTGATATCCACCTGATGACGAGGCATCTCATAGCTATCAGGCACTCTGACGTCCGTCTCTCCGCTGCCTACGCTGCGTCCTACGCCAATGATTCGCTTGCCGATAGTGTTGTAGAGCAATGACGCTGTCCATCCTTTTGCCATAGAAGAGGCAGGATTAGTGGCGTCGCTGGAATAGAAAAGACCTGCATTGACGAGATAAGGCGACTGTCCTTGCATCGGACGATCTTTCTCATTGCTGCCTTCAGGGAAGTTGACGCTGGAATGAATCCAAGCTGCATTGAGCGAAAGCGACAGCTGCGGCAGGCGGATGAAATCGAGTTGCTTGCGGATATCCAGTTCGACACCGTAATTATCAGCTCCTTCAGCATTCATATAAGAATACACGAGGTCAGTGCCTCCAGCCACAGTGTATGTCCACTCTATAGGATCACGGAAGTGCTTGTAGAAGAGTGAGAGGCTTATCACTTCGCCTGCGTGAGGGTACCACTCCCATCCCATGTCGATATTGTCGATGTATGCAGGACGGAGATTGTGGTTTCCCTGCACGTTTGACGCGAGATCAAAGTCATAATAGACGCTGGTAGATAGTTCACGAAACTCTGGTCGGTTTGTCGTTCTGCCGTAAGCGAGCCTCAACTGCTGCGCTTTTGTCAGATGCCAAGTCAGATTGAGTGATGGAAAAAGATTGTTGTAATCATAGTATGTGGAAAGAGGAGAATACTCCTGCCTACGTGTATTCGAGATTAGTTCGGTGTGAAACGACTCAAATCTCACTCCTCCGTAAGCCTCAAGTCTATTCCCGAAGAATGGCAGAAGGACTGACAGATAGCCGCTTCCGAGAGTGTTCTTCGCCTCATAGTTATTACTCCAGTCCACCTGCTCTAAGAGATAGAGACCATCCTTGCCGTAATTATGGGCGGTCAGGAGCTGGGTAGGCACGTCAAGGTCGCGCATCTGCTGTGGCAACTGTCCGTCGGGCCAAGCGTATGTGAAGAATCTTGTGTCGTATTTACGGCTGCGATGCTCACCGTAAGCGCCCAGTTTGAGTGATGGTTTCCAACCGTCAAGGTCGAAATCATGGTTCCAATTAGCACCTGCTGACCATATATTCTCCTTGAGGAAGGAAAACTCGCGGTTGATATCATTGAGATTTTCCACCTCCAAAGTGCCGTCTTCCTGTGCAAAAACGGTGTAGCGACGGCGGTCAGGGAGGTTTCTGTTGGCATAAGCATAGCCTATATTCCAGTCGATGAGATTGCTTTTATCGAGCGAATGCTTGCCAGAGAGTCCGAGATTGTATGTGGTGCGGCTCTGATAATAATATTCTGCCTGCTCCATATAGTCGCTCTGCGCGTCGTAACCCTTACGATATGTGTATCTATCCTTACCCAACTGATTGAATATATGCTTCATCTCAATGCGCTGACTACCATCAGAAGAGAGCCAGACACAGCTCAGGAGTGCTCCGAGACGCACGTTATTGGTATATTGATCGTCCTTTGCCTTGCGCAGATAGTTGGACTTGTCGTGGGTGATGTCATAGGCACCAAACATATTATTCTCCACATCCTTCAGCGTGCGGTAAGCATTACTGTAATTGATACTGCCGTTCAATCCAAACGTCTGACCGCCAGCAGTATGCCATCTCTGCGACAAACTGGCTGAAATACTTAGGTCAGCCACTGGTTTTATCTTACTTATGGTCCAGTCATTATTCAGCCCATTGCCCAAGAGGGAATAGCCATTGCCCTGCGGATTGAGCACCGTATTGATGCCATCGGCAAGTCCTCGGGTGCCATTGTCGAAGCCGAGGAAGTCTGTAGGGCTCCCTGCATAGCCCAACTGATTCTTCAGATGAGTCTCATTATTAAGGCTTCCCCCTATACTGATGTTCCATGAATTGCGCAGGGGAACATCCTTTGTATTTACAATGATAAAGCCACCGGTATAGTCAGCGGGATATTCAGGCGATGCCGACTTCACCACCTTCATGCCACTAATCTGTGAAGAAGGGATAATATCAAAGGAGAAAGCCCTCTGATCGGCTTCGCTTGACGGCACTGCAGCGCCATTCATCCACACATTATTATATCTCTGGGACAATCCGCGCACCATGACGTATTTATCATCGATGATGCTAACGCCCGGAATACGACGTATCACCTCACTCGCATCCTTGTCCTGAGTGCGCTTGATGTGCTGCTCTGACACGCTGGTCATGGAGATATGAGCCTGCTGTTGCTCCCTCATCGTGGCAGCTTCTGTGTCATGGCGCACCTCGCCCGTCACGGTAATGTCGCCCAGTGTGGCATTGTCAGCCTCCAGAGAGAGGTCGAGAGTCTGTGTGCCGTCAGCCACTTGGATATCCTTCGTGACGGTCTTATATCCTATATATCTTACTGTCAGCGTGCGTCTTCCATTAGGAATATCGAGCGAAAACATTCCATTCACATCGGTAGAGATGCCCTTTCCTTCAGCAAAAGTGACTGAAGCTCCCGGTAATGTCTCGCCAGTCTCGGCATCCACCACCTTTCCTTTTACCACACCAGCCATCGCTGTAGTCCATCCGGCGCATCCTGCAATCAATAACATCAATCTTATTGTCATATATTCATTTACTTCACAAGGCAAGCGAGGTTTTCTTTCCTTATGACGCTGCAAAGGTACAGGGGCGAGATTACTGCATTATTACATAGATGCTAACAAAATATTTCAGTGGGAAATGTCACAGTTTTGTAACTTATTCCATCGCTGCTGACTACTGAGCCCGATGATTTCAGCCAGTATTTTCGGCATATTCTGCGGTCGATTTTGTCAGCAAAGTATAAAAAATTTAATCTTTCATGACATCAGTGGCATCGATGTACGACAATGTTGGCGCTAAATGTAAATAATTGGGGATGAAAGGTTTCCGGCATATATGTTGCTTATTGTCTGAGTGAAAGCTGAAGCCGAAAGGTAAAGGGAACGATGATAAACCTGTAAGTGACAACCGAGTGGTTCGAAACATTCCCTGAATCGCGAAGCTAAAGCTAAATAATAACAGACAAACAAAGAACAATCATAAATCCCTACTGAACCGAAAGGCAATGAAAGGACGAATGGGAAAAAACAAAAAACAGGAGGTATTTATTATGTTGTTAGCTCGTAGAAATAATAACAGTGTTTCAAATTGGTTGAACAGTTGGTTTAATGACAATTTCTTTGATACAGACTTGGTTCATCACATGAACTCTACAGCACCTGCAGTCAACGTGAAAGAGAGTGAGAAGGCATACACTATGGAAGTTGCTGCTCCTGGTCTGAAGAAGGAGAACGTTAAGATGAACATCGACAAGGACGGCTATCTGAATCTCTCTATCGAAAACAAGGAGGAGAAAAAGGACGAGAAGAAAGAGGAGCATTACTTGCGCCGCGAGTTCTCTTACAGCAGTTACTCTCAGAGTTATGCTCTGCCTGAGAATGTCGATAAGGACCATATCTCTGCTGAGGTCAGCGATGGTGTCTTGAAGATTGAGATGCCTAAGACCGGCAAGGATGAGAAAAAGGATGAAGTAAAGCACATCGAGGTCAAATAATCTCCTTGATATAATATATGTAATGAAAGGCTTGTCTCCCTTGATTTGGGGGGCTTGCCTTTCTTTTTTTGTATATATCAGTCGGTAACGCGGCTGACACAGTGGCGACTACGCGGATTTATAATGGAGATTAGTGCGCTATCTCTCGATGGCATCGAGGATGGAGGCAAGGTCATTATTTACCTTATTGAGGCATTCATGGATGGCATCAGCATTGAGATTATGTATCTGCTCCGGCGAGAGAGACTGGAGTTGAGGGAGACAATCGACATGAAGGAGAGTGGCTATTGGCAGGAGTTTGTGGGCGATTCTGCCTGCTTCCTGTTTAAAATCCGGCAATGGTGATTGCTCATCAGATGGAGATGACAGGAGGCAAAGCAATGAATTGCGGTAAGTATGCAGCTCGGCAATGACGGTGCGAAGGATTTCTTGCTCCGCTTCCTTGTCGCCTGCGGCAAAAGCGAGGAGCTCAGAGAGATAAACATTACTATGCTCTGACGCTGCAGAAGGGCAGGATTGCTGTGGTGACTCCGCAGACGACGGACCGATAAGGCTCTCCAAAGCGTCAGGCTGAAACGGCTTGAAGAGGCATCCATCAAAGCCGGCTTTCGCCAATTCCGCCTTGATACTTGGGTCATGGGCAGTCATTGCTATGACTTTCATCTGGCTATGATTTATCATTCTGATAATCTCCATTCCGCTCATTTCCGGCATTTCGATGTCCATCAGCATGAGAGCTGGCTTCTCATTATGGAGAATAGTCAAGGCATCCGTAACGTGCTGGCAAGCAAACACCTGCCATCCACTCTCCGTCTTATTGCGAAGCATCTCCTGAAGGAGCTGTAATTGCAGTCTGTCATCGTCCAATATGAGTATCTTCTGGTTGGTCAAAGTCAGCGGTTTACTGTGCTGGAAAGACGCAGAAGCAGCCTGGTCATCGGCTTTTTCGCCAGATATTGCATTGTCATCAGCCGTTGCTTGACTGACAGGAATCGTTACTGTGAATGTAGAACCGACGTCTTTCACCGATTTCAGAGTGATTTTTCCGCCTAACAGAGTGACAAGTTCATGGGTGATGGAGAGTCCCAATCCCGTACCTTCTATGCCCTGCGCATTCTGGAGACGAGTGAAAGCCATGAATGCTCTTCTGCTTTCCTCTGTTGTCATTCCCATTCCGGTATCTTTCACGCTTACAGTAAGATAACGATTGCCGTCACTTGGCGCTTTAGAGACAAAGGCATTGACGCTGATTTCACCCTTTTGTGTGTATTTTATGGCATTGCTGATGAGATTATCCAGCACTTGCCTTATGCGGAAAGCATCGGCTACATAGTGTTTTGGCGAAGCCTTGGCAGACTCGGAGCGTGCCGTTGCATCGTCCTGGAACGACATATTGATGCTCAAACCTTTCCTTTCAGCCAGCATTCTCATGCCTTCAGTGGCTTGACAGACAAGTGCAGATGGCGAGAAAGCAGTGGGATGCAGTTCCATCTGCCCATTTTCCAGTTTGTGATAATCCAGCAATGAAGCCACCAGACGCGAGAGATGATCGGAGGAATTAACGATATTGTCGATATACCCTATCGCCTTTTCATCCTTCACATAGTCTCTCATAAGGTCGATAAATCCGGAAATGGACGCTACAGGCGCCTTGATGTCATGGGTGATGGTGAGCAATAGCCTTTCGCGCTGATTCATGATGCGCTGTATTTCCGCGTTGGCATTCTCCAGATTTTCTCTGTAAATGCGTTCTTTCTTTGCGTCCCTTGAGATATACAAGAACAGGATGCCGGCAGCAACGATGGCAAGCAATGCAAGGAGAGAAATCTGCCAGAGCAGTGATTGGCGCGATTTCAGCGCTCTGACCAGTGCTTCTTGCATCGTGCGCTTCTCATTGTCACGTATAGTATCGAGCAATAGCGTGGTGCGATGTGCCAGTTGTTGGCTGACGATTCTCAAGTCGCCCAACTCTTTACTCACCGCCATCTGCTTTCTGATGGAGTGTTTTCTTTCCTCCCGATTTATCTGCGAAAGCACTTCCACCACCTCGTCAGCCACGTCCACCGGTATTGCCACCGAGTCGGTAGTGGTGCTGTTGACGTCATTATGTATGGAGATAGTGTCGGTAGTTCCCTTTTTGAAGGCATCAGCAAGGCGTCTGAAGAATCCTTTTCTGGTCTTTACCACTTCGACGGTGGTGCGCTCATTCTCATGTGTCTTAGCGGTTTTGGTATGCACCATGACGGAATCCTTACCGCTATTGAGGTTTTCCATCTTCTCATTGAGCAGGTTTTCACGAGTGTCATAATTCATGATTTTCCTCAGTTCTGCAAGGTTATCCTGCTTCAATGATAGCAAACTGACGAGCGTATCCATACGTGCTCGCTGCAGAGAGTCTTGCTCCAGCATTTTCAGACTGAGCGTCAAGCGCTTGGCTTCCTTGATAGAGAGGCGCAACTTCTTCCAATCTTTGGATGTGCCCATATATATGGAGCGCTCATTATTGCTGACATCCAGCATGCTATACACCAGACTATCTACCACATTACGCTTGTAATTATAGTCTCGTGACATCTTATTGATATTCAGCAGGGACTGCGTATTCCCATACACGAGGACGATTGCCATAACCATTACTACGGCTACGGCTACATATCCTACGGCCACCTTGAAAGGAATATTGTTTTTTACCATACTGCAAAAATACAAAAAAATATCTTGCCTCCAAAGAGAAAGCAAGATATTCATGATTTTGACGGTCGCTTGTCATTGCCCTGTAACGCGGGCAACACAGTGGCGGATGCGCCATTCTACTAACTAACTAAACAATTTTATTGTCGTCTTACACTATGAAATAAGCCTTTGCTACTACCACTTCCTTAGGCTCCTCTACTGGAGTCTTGGTGGTATCTGTAGGAGCGACAGTGTCTGTTGGCTCTACATTGATGAACGCCATGAACTTAGTTTCCTCTACTGGAGTCTTTGTAGTATCTGTAGGAGCGACAGTGTCTGTAGGCTCTGCGCCGAGAAGTGCTACGAGCTGTGCCTCTTCCACTGGAGTCTGTGTGGTGTCAACAGGTGCTACTGTATCGTTAGGAGCAACGGTATCAGTTGGCTCTGAAGCAGATGAGCTAACCATTGACTTACTTGCAAACACATTGTTTACTGAAACGAACACGAGTGATGCTGCGATAGCTGCGAAAAATAACTTCTTCATAATTGTGCTGATTTTTAAGTTTTTATTTTTACTATTTTATTTTGTGATCTATTCTCTGTCGCTTTCCGGATGCCGGATGTGTTGCGACTTCATTATCTTAAATCACAATCAGCGTGCCAAAAACGAAGATATTTCGCTAAGTATCTGATAATCAATGCAGATGATAATCGTGCCAAAAAGTGGGGAAATGGGGAATGTGGGGAAGCAGTGTGGAAAAATTCCCCAAAAAGTTGGGGAATCTACAGCAGGTCGTATTTCTTCATCTTGTTGTAGAGCGTCTTCCTATCCACTCCCAGCATCTGCGCCGCGCGACTCTTATTGCCGTTTGCCGCGTTCAGCGCAGCCTCGATACGTTGCAGTTCGGTCTGCTCATCGCGCAGTCTGATAGGCTCTGCTGGCTGAAGATGTCCCATGCTCTGGGTCAGTTCAGCCTCGCCGATATAGTCGCCTTTAGTCAGCAGCACAGCGCGTTTTATCACATTATTGAGCTCTCGCAGGTTTCCCGGCCAACCATAGGAGGCAATCATTTCCGAAGCCTTATCGTCGAAACCGATCACTCTCCTACCCAATTCCTTGTTGGCATGCTTGACGAAGAGGTCGGCAAAAAGGAAAAGATCATTGCCACGCGCCTTCAGTTCGGGCATATAGATGGTAAACTCATTGATGCGATGATAGAGGTCCTCACGAAATAATCCCTCAGCTACGCGCTGCTCCAGATTTTCATTTGTGGCGCAGACCAGTCTGATATCAATGTCTATTTCCTTAGAACCGCCCACCGGTCTTATCTTTCTTTCCTGTAAAGCACGAAGCAACTGCACCTGGACATCATAGCTCAGATTACCCATTTCATCGAGAAACAGCGTGCCGCCATTAGCCATTTCGAAGGCGCCTTTCTTGTCTTTCTCCGCTCCGGTGAAGGCTCCCCTTACGTGACCGAAGAATTCTGACGCTGCGACATCCTTAGGAATGGCTCCGCAGTCGATGGCATAGAATGGTTTTCCTGCCCTCGGACTCAACTCATGTATGCGATGTGCCACATATTCCTTACCCGTGCCGCTGGCTCCGAGTATCAGTACCGACATTGGAGTAGGCGCTACGAGCGAGACGTAATTATAGAGTTGGCGGGACGGTTCGCTCTTTCCCTCGATATATCGTGGCGCTTCATTGATGGCTTCAGACTCGGTATTGTCCTGCTGGGCAGGTGCCGTGGCAGTCTCAACAGATGGTGATGACTGTATAGCCTCATGGATTTTCTCCAGCAGCACGTCGGGCTGGAATGGCTTTGCCACGTAGTCGGCAGCGCCGGATTTCATGGCAAGCACAGCATTCTGCACCTCGGCGTAGCTCGTCATTACGATGAAAGGGATGTGAAGTCCATGCTTCTGCACCCATCTCAGCGTGGCAAGTCCGTCGTGGTCAGGCAGGCGAAGGTCAGAAAGTATCAAGTCGCGCTTGGCATCTTTCTCCAGCAACTGCAATGCAGCGCCCACCGAAGTGGCTCTCTCCACCTCGAAGCCTTTCCTTCCGAGCCATGTCTGTATCATGGTGCCGAAAGCCAAATCGTCCTCTATAATCAATATCTTTGTCATAAGCGGGTGGTCAATAGTTTTATCGTTTATATATATGCGATCATTTCTCGCACGAAGCTAACAGTCTATTCTTCAAGAAAGTAGAGAAAATGCGTAATCCCGTGGCTGTTTAATCGCCGATATGAAATCCCGATACCTTTTCCCCATTATATAATAAACGTGGGAAAACCGGAAATATTATGTGCTCTACTTTCGCAAGCAATAAATAGCCCCTCAGTCCCCACTGCCGTGGGGAAGTGTAAAA
>URJQ01000086.1 GCA_900548195.1 uncultured Prevotella sp. | reverse complement strand
GGTTTCGCCGGAAACGGGCATCATGTATAGTTCTTCAGACGATAAGAAGGAGCACCCTATAGAGTGTATGCTTGTCATGTCGGAAGATGCTCCTGGAGAGTTGAAACCTTTGGCTATGAACAGTATCGAAGGCTTTACATACGAGAAAGGGCACGAATATTACCTGTCAGTAAAGCGGACTATCCTACCAACTCCATCCACAGATGGCTCTGACCGCGTATATTCGCTAATCAGCATCCTTCAAGACAGACTCATAGCAGAACCAGACACTACTGTCGGAAACGAGATCAAGTCAGAGACAGACATTGTGTATAATGAATTATGCCCTTTCAGAAAGTATTCCATCTGCACGAAATTCCTCGTCAATGACAATGGAGAAATATTCTATGATGGCGGACATAAACTGCCTTCCTACAGCAAGTCAGCACGCATATGGCTGGAGAATGTCCTCGACAAAGGCGATGCTAACTGGGGAAAATTCCAGTCAATACCTTATCAGGCTTATTATTCGTTTGTCCTTTCTCCTTTCACTGACAGACTGAGTATGGTGTATAATAATTCTGATGGTCCGATGTTCAAGGACGTTGTACCAGAAGAAGAATTCAATCATATCAAGTCCATGAAGCAGGGAGAACAAGTCCGTTACTCCATGATTCTCGCAAACATATACAAGAAAGGACTTCAGAAACTCGAATTTGTTGTGGAAAAGAAATAAGATCTCTAACAGAGCGTTGAGCAAAAAAACGGTTATGAGAAGTTGAATAATCCGCGGATGAATCAGTAACGCGATGGCAATTAGTTGTTTGCAAAATCATTTTTCTGATGGCGGTCATTGGGAAATTCATTTTTTATAAATAATATTATCAAGCATTTTCACAACTACTCAGGTCGGTAGTTACGGATTTTCTATTGAAACTCCCAAATGAACAAAATTAACTCAAATATACTTATTTACAAAACTTCCCTATAAAAATTATACTTTGGCTCTCGAAGGTGGCACTTGTAGAAAATGGAGATGACCACGGCAGACCGTAATGCATTTGTAAGGAAAAGAATCCTTCGTTATGCTTAGGGGGTAAACTCGATGAACCTTCGCTTCCTGTTCGCTTATAGAACGGAACTTCATTGAGTTTATCCCCTTTGTTATAGCTTAGGATTAACGATTGTTCTTCCTGTGCAGACTCATGGAAAACTACTACAGAACTGCATCTGCTACAATGTGTAAGTTGTCAAATGCTTACGGAAATCTTTTATACAAACTGACTAAAGTGGTCTTCAAATGATCTTTATCGCCACTCGAAGACCTCTTTAGTCTCAAAGGATCTAAATTATTGAGCCATTTTTACTGGCAATTCCTTAACGTAATCAAACTCTGTTATAGCAAATGGAATATATGGTGTATTTACTTTAGGGTGATATTCTCTGGTTAAGCCATTAGAAAATAATATTTGACGATCAAATTGTACAAATACGCTTTTCATCTGTTTCAATCCTTCATTTGCGATCCAACTTATCTTCGCAGGTAATATTATTTAAAAACACATAGTATTCCCCATAAACTTGTTGAAAAAACTTATAATATTTACCGTCACATATAGAATATGCGTTCCATTCAAACTTTTTATTATGCATAGAATCCGTAAGTAATAAATACCAATATATTGGAGTATAAGAATCCCTACGTTTGATGCTTTTTTTAAATTTATTTTGCTCAAGAGAAAACAAATCAGTCATAACAGTATTATCTATTGAGATTTCTTTATGTTTCACTTTTGCATTCCCAATTCTATACCCATAGTATAATATATATGATTTCTCTTTTTTGACAGTAATTGACCACAAATTCTCATAAAATAAACAACAGAATGGATGGGAAGCAATACAGTCCTTTAAATTCTCGTGTTCGATGATTTCATAGACAGTATCATAACCTCTTTGGTACTCTTTGATCAAAGTAGAATCTACTGTTGATGCATTTATTTTGAACAATGTAATGCTAAAGATTATAAATGTTAATAAGTATTTCATCTGTATTCGGGTAATGAAGTTGGATTTGAAATGTATGCTCCGTCTGCATGATGACTTCCATCATTTACTGAAGTAATCCCCATAACACGGCGGATTAAGTTTTCTGCTTGAATTGCGTCGACATGTTGTTGGGCATCGTCACTTCTTCCTAAGCCTAACGAGCGACCATGACCGAATAATTCATGTCCTGTTGTCACAGACCGCCCTACAGGGTGTAGTGACGACGAATTTACAATAACTGTATGTGTTCCATTAAATGTGCGCATTGTGAGTCCACCTCCTCCTGCATTTTCAATGAAGAAGGTAGGCAAACCTCCGCGCTTTTCTATAGTGCTATTGAGCGCAGGTATAGGATTAAATGCTTTCATAGCATCTTCCGACACAATACCCTCTTTATCTGCATATTCAATAGTGTGTACTTTGTTGGAATTTATTGTATTCACAACTATGTCTACTAATGCTTGCTGGTCTTCTGATAGATTAACCCCATCGAAAGCAGCTTTTAGTGCATCATTACTAATCTTTGCCAAAGATTTTCCATTTTGTTTTTTACCGGACTGTACTATTAGATTCCTGAAATTGTCAAATTCTTTCGCCGAAAATATTGCTCTTATATCTTCAACAACTTGTGCTGCATCTTTTTTGGTATAGCCTTTTATTTCACATCCATCAGGGTCAATGAACCTTACAGGATTATTCATACAATACGCATACGGACTTGTGCTATAATACTTCTCACAGAGTGGATCAATCCTATCCCATCTTCCGAGAATAGGGTCATGCTGACGAGCACCATAGTCGTAGGTTTCAATCCATGCATTCTGTCAAGTTCCTTACTATTGTACTTGTACTGCTGCTTATCAGGATTCAAAGAGGCTTTGTCATCAGCATATGGCGCACCGAATGGATAGTAGTTCGTCACCTGAACCACATTACCGCTTGGATCCACTACCTCCCGGTTATTGCCGAGATGATCCTGGTTGTAATAGTGAAAGGCGAAAGTATCTGTATATGCCCCTATTGCTGTCGCCTGACAATATCCGCCCTCAAACAGGTATTTGTCTATCTTGCCATTCTTCAATACAAGACTTCCTCCAAGAAGGTAATTTATTGCTTTTTTAGGGGGAAAAGCGGTATTTATTAGAATGGATAGCCGATGGCAAAATTAAGACAATGCGCCTTGCTGAAGCTTGGAATATTGAAGTAACCACCCTTTGATGTCTCGTAAGGCGCGTGGAGAGCGTAGCCCCAGTCGAGTCGCAAGACGAAGAAGTCGAGGTCATAACGTATGCCGACGCCTATTCCCACGGCAAGGTCGTTCAGGAATTTGCTTGCTTTGAAGTCGCCTCCGTTCATGCTCTTCAGGAGATCGTCGGCTTGCTGGTCGCCTGTCGGCTTGAGATCTACGTCACTATTGAATGTCCACACATTGCCGGCATCTATAAACAAGGCTCCATAGAGCGAGCCAAAGAGGTGAGGACGATATTCCAGATTCATGACAAACTTCATATCGCCCACGTTGGTGAGGTAGGCGAGGTCACTGTCGGTGACGTGGGAACGACCCGGTCCGATGCTTCTTGCCGAGAAGGCGCGCACATTATTGGCTCCGCCTACATAGAAATACTCGGAGTAAGGTGCGCTGTCGGAGTTGCCATAGACCTTCAATACGCCTGCCTGGGCATGGGCTACGAGGGAAGAATGGTCGCCGATGCTCCAAGTCTTTCGCCAATCCACCTCTGCTTTGACAAACTGTGAGAACGGTGCCTTGAATGTGACTTTATCCTTCTCATTCCATGATTTGCCTGCGGCGAGATAACCGAGAGCAAGGATATTGGAGGCTTCGGTCAGGGTGGTGGAGAAATATATCGGATGACGATAGGACATCGGAGACGTGAAACGATAGTTGTATCTCATTTTTGTGATGAAATAATCCTTTGCGCTCGCGGTCAATATCGGTGATTCCAGCACTTTGTCCAGATACTTATCCGTCATGTGGGCAAGGCGGTCGTACTCCACTATGATAGGGGAAATCTTGTGGACGGACTGCTTTGTGGGCTGGAAGATATAGGTCAGTTCGGAGGAAAGGATATGCCTACGGAAATAGTTGCTCCTGTTTATCGTCTCACGCGAGAGGGTGATGACGGTGGAAGGCGTGGTCTGCCAGAGTCTTCTCTTAGGCATGAGGAATTTGGGGAGAAACAGTTTCGGGATGGTCAGAGAGAGGTCGCCCGATATTTCATAGTTGGCATTGTCCTTACTGAATAGATGGTCTGGCTCAAACTCATAACTTGCACCGAGATTGAGGCTCAACAGTTCGCCGCCACGGAAGGCATTGCGCTTGGCAAATCCCATCTCCACGCCCTGTCCCTGCCTGCCGGATGTCTTGCCGGTATAGTTTGCCTGGATGGAAAAATCATAGGGTTTGTCCAGCACGCAGTTGATGCTCATATCGAGAATGCCTGCTCCGGCACACTCCTTGCCGTCGCGTGTTACGACTAATGTGTCGGGAATGCTGACGTAATGCCCAGCCGTATCGGTGCGTGGAGTAAACTCCATAGCTGACGACGCGTAGATTCCCTTAGCCAGAAGATTATTGATAGACTCCTGATATGATTCCTCGGAGAAGAGCTGACCAGGGAAGAGACGAACATCCGAGAGAATTACCTTCGGGCGGATAGGCGGCTTCTTGCCTCCGAAATGCACGGTAAGGATGCGTGGCTTGATGGTGTCGGTAAGCTCTTCGGTGGCTGTTCGCTGGATTTTCACGTCGATTTTTCCCACCATCCACTTGCGCATCGCCTCCTCAGGCAGCGAGTCGGCGAGGTGGATTTGCAGACGTACATGCTCCGGCACCTTGAGAGTGTCGGCACGGAAGGTGGTGTACGACTGCTTGTAGAAGTAGTAACCATTATTACGGAAATACTTGTAGATGCGCGTGCGCTCGGCATCAAGGACGCTGATATCAAAGGGATTACCCGGCTTTATCAGCGACTTTGTGGCGACAACAGCCTCATATTCCTTCTTTGGAAAATGCAGGAACGTGACGGTGTCAATGCGGAAAACAGGTCCGAGGTCCACTTTATATGCAATCTTTGCCGTCCTTGGACGCTCGATAGTATCGTTTTTGGTGGTCTTAGGCTTGCCTTCTATGACGCTATAGTCGATATTTCCACGGAAATAGCCATGATTTTGCAGCACTGTCTGAGCCACGCTGGTGCGCAATTCGGGATTGACATTACTCATCAGTACGGGCGCTTTGCCGAAGGTGCCGTTGAGCCAGCGAGCCAAGGCATTCTCTTTGCCGTTGCAGGCATTGTAAATCCAGAGGGCATAAGGGAATGGAGTGCGATAATATGACGAACCGAAGAGTGCGCCATTAGGTGCTGTGGCGAGCGAAGCCTCTATCTCTTCCTGCGTCGCATTGAAGTGGGAACCGCTCTCATAGTTGGTGTATTCTATCGGTTTCAGTCCGGTGAAGAGCTGTTCGCCAGGCTCAAGAGATGAGGTTGTGGAGCATGAGCCGAGCATCATGACAGCTAATAATGCCGCCATGAGCGCGAGGATGGAGAAGTATGACTTGCGTCGGGTCTCTCCTTTATATATATAATAAGGTGTAAGAATCATTGCTTTTGAGGTATGGAATCATTTATGACAGGAATCAGAACGCCACCATCAGGAGTCAGAACGCTAACGGCAGGAGTCTGAGCGGCACCATCAGTAGCCTTAACGGCATTGGCAGAGTCTCTGACCGCAGGCACTGAGCCAGCCGAACGCATAGGCATAGTGTCCGGCACCTTGGTGCGGAAGATGTCCTTGAAATGTTGCAGTTTGCGTTTCCACATATATCCGCCTCCATATTGTCCTACGTAGCCTTCGAGGAAGTCATATACGGCACGCTTATAGAAGAGTCGCAGATACTGGTTAGAGGTGTCGGATGTGCGGTATTGCAATTCCACATTGTCAAAGAAGGAATTGTTCTGCCCGCTGACATCCGGTCCGGTGCTTATCTTTCCGCCTACTGAGATGGAGAGACGATTATTCCAAAATCGCTTCGCAAACTTGAAGGCATAGTCGGTATGCATGTGTCCGGTCTCGTCAGTGCTGTTCTCCAGACCTACTGAAAGGTCGAGAGTGCGCAGTGCAGAGCCTGCAATACTATTGATTTCCGACTGCAAGAAAGCACTGAGAGCGGAGTTCATGGTGAAAGCAGACGTATTATTCTCTGAGAGATACATTCCCGTGGTGAGCATGGTGACAGCGAGTTTGCCTCGCTCTTCGATAGACTTCGCCTGCAGTTCATCGCTGATAGTCTGATTTTCAGGTGCGTCTATGAGAAATTCCAATCCCATATCCTGCAGCGTCTTGGTGATGGCGACACCGCATTTGAACAGCACCACCTGATTGACACCATTGATATCCACCGTGGCGCGGGTCTCTTCCAGGGCGGTGATGTTGAGCCTTGGATTCATCATATCGCCCGTAAACTCCAGATAACTGCCTTCGGATATGGAGAATGACTTGAGCGGAATGACCGGGAGAGAATACTTCATCTCTCCAGAGTATATGGTGTATCTGCCCGTGAGACGTATTTCATCAGAGATATAGCGCATACGCAATTCTCCACCGCCGAGGATGTCGAGGTAGTTGGTATGGTTGGTGTTGAGCCAACAGGTGATGTGTGCTCCGTCATTCACATCGACAGAGAGGTCCATATTGAGTCCGTCAATGGATGGTGGAACATCAGCATGATGCTCCTCCACATCGAGATCGGTGAATGTCACCAGTTCCTTCAGTCGATTGTCTGTGGTGATAGGCGAGTCGCGCAGTATGTAATAGAGGTCTGTGGTAGGCAATACTTCCAGTTTGCCACGCATCTTCAACTGTGCCAGTTCACCGGTCAGCATACCATAGAAATTGACATAAGCCTTGCCATAAGCCTCAGAGCGGCGCGTCTCCTTGGCGTCAATGACGAGCATATTATTGCCTCTCATGCGCAGATTGACGGCTATATGGTCGGTATTGCCAAAGTCTATGTCGCCCATTAGGAGAAGTGGCTGATTGTTGTTGGCATACATCTGGAAATTTTCGAGCAACAGTTTGGAGCCGACAATGCGCACTGGGTCATCGTCAAACTTCATCTTTACGCCGTAAGGCACGGAAATCAGAGAGGCATCCTGCAGGAACACCTCGCCATTGACGTCAGGATGAGCCACCGAACCCTTCACCGTAATGGTGCCATCGCCCGTTCCTTCAAGACCAATAAGCTGGTCGGGGATGAAACCATTGGCGAGATCGAGCGGCAGTTTCTGCAGATTCATGACGAGGTCAATAGTGCCTTCGTTTTCAGGATTATAGCCACCGCTGATATTTGCCACCTCCAGACCGTCCTTTATCAGGATTCCGTCGATGTGATGCGTGCCGTCCTCCATTGGGATATAGACAAATTCGGACGATATATTGCCCACAGGGCAGTCCTCATAGATAAGTTTCTGGAACTCCACACTGCTGGAGACAGACAGGTCATTGGCTGTCTGGATGACGTGGAAGTCACCGTCCATGATGCCTGAGACCTTAGGCATATACGGGATAGCTGGGAGTATAGCGCCCAAATCTATGCGGTGGAGCGAGAAGGTGACGTCCTGCAGAGCTTCGAGATTATTGTCGTCGGTGTAGATCTGCATACCAGTGCCATCGTCAGCACGCAGCGCCATGTCTGCCGATACGCGCATATCCTTGGAGAGGAAGACGTAGTTATCGTCATTGACGGTGAAGTCCTTATAGCCGATGATTTGCTTTTGCTTGGCGAAAGAGAGACGAATGCCTTCCTTTTCCATTTCAGCCACCGAACTAAGACTGATTATCTTTCTGCCTTTAAGGTCGGTCATTACTACATCGGAACTGACAGCATTAGGCATAAACATTCCAAGAGCTGTAGCGCGGAAACCATATTTTGGCTTATTCGTATCATTTTCTATGTCCAAGCGGTATCTGATGTCGGTCTCATCGGAAGTGACTTTAGCCACAAAGCGGTCTAATTTCATTCCTTCTGTCTTGAGAGTATCAATGTGAAGCTCACCGTTGATGCCCGATTCAGGAGACGTGATGAAGTCGGCATACATATTCGCCACGGCAAAATCATAGCGTTTGAGACCTCTCGCCACAGGGTTTTCCTGCCCCATAGTGAAGAATACTTTCGACTTTGGCAATGTCTTGCGGAAAGCATCTCCGTCGATTACGCGGTCATTCCATTGCCTTGCCATCTCCTTTGCCATGCGGTCGGAGAGTCCGAGGATATATTTGTAGCCACCGCTCACATCAGCCCTGAGATGGAAATCGCCACAGTCTGCGACGGCATGAGTGGTGTCGCGGCGCGTCAGCAAGTCGATGACCATATCGTCAGGACGATAAGTCTGCTCTGCACTCCTGACAGTGACGTCGCCCACGGTGCCTTGCAGCATATAGTAATCCTTCAGGTCGGAGGCAATGTCTATGTGAGCGCATCCGCCAATGGTGAGAGGCGCTTCGGCAATCTGCAGTCTGTGGAGGTCAGCATAATTGAGTTCGGAAATCAATGTGGCACGAATAGGATTGCGACTCATCAGCGCATCGAGAATCACGGTGCCGTCAATCATGTCATTGCGTGAAGTAAGGTTGACCCTTGCCCTGCCATTTTCGAGCAGAGCCACGAGAGACATATTGTTGAGATTCCATTTATCATATTTGAAATCACTTACCTCTGACTTGGCGGTGAGGGTGGAATAAGGGGAGAAGAAGTCGGTTCCCTTGCCCTTCAGCTCCGCTTTACCAGTGAAACCGCCGAGGTTCATGCCTTTCACATAATGCTGAATCTGGAAATTTTTAGCGTCGATATTAGCAGAATAAGCCTCAGTATCAGCGTTATAATATGCTTTTCCCAGCATTTTGCCACGGCTTTCTGCCACATCGAAAGAGACATTCACTGCCTTGCCATCCATCTTGAGGTCGGCAACGGCATGAGTGGAAGGAATGGCTATCATCCTCTGCAGGTCGCTGCTGAGCAGGGTGCTGACGAAAGCGAGATTGTAAGTCGTGGCATCGAGATGGAAATCAGCCTTTATCTTCTCCATATCCGCAGGATAATCAGCCTTTCCCTTCGCCGTAATCTTCATGGCGCCAGGCAGTTCCATCATTGCTTCGCTGACATCGACATGGCGCATGTTGCCCTTCATCTTTGCCTTTACAGCAAGAGGATGGGCAGGCCATTGCCTACGGAAAGCGACAGGCATATCGCCCATAGCGAGCAGTAGGTCCTCCTTGGACAGCGAAGCCGAGATGTCAGCGTTCATCTGTCCTGGATTTTTCTCGTCCATCACGTTGAGGTCGATAGCCACTTCCGCCTGCAGGTCTGACGTAGGCGTCTTCATCGCAATGTGGTGAAGGTGCAGTCGGGTGGAGTCCATCACTGCCTTTCCCGTAAGCGAAGCGAGGACAATACCGCTCTTTTCCTTCATCTTACACTGGCGTATCACGACGCTGAGATCTGGAGAGCAGAAATGCAAAGAGTCTATACCGAGGTGTATATCCGATAAGGCTATATGATTAGCATCAAGCCCTTTAAGCCTTGGTTGGAAATTATTGTCGTATTTTATCTCGCCTTTCTTCCAGTCGATTGACGCAAGGTCATACTGTCCTTTGTAGAGGTCGAAGAATCCTTGCTTCGCTTTCACGTCAGCCAGCACCGCCTTGACCTGGAGAGTGTCGCCTGGCATGTGGACCGTGACGTCGGAATTTCTCACGTCGAGCTTGTCGAGATTTATCTTCCAGAAGTTCTTGCTCTCCGTGGTGTCAGGCGGAACGGTGTCTGACAGCGCCACATCGAGGCGTGCTCCGTCAATCATCGCCATGTCGAGTCGCAGCGTCTCCTTACCCAGGTCGATGCCGTGGCTCTCCAATGACAGAAGGGCGAGAGTGCCTTTCACCCTTGCTTCATGCACCAGATTGGCAGTATTCATCTTCAGATCATAGATGTCGAGGCGGTCTATCTCCACTCTCTTGGCAAAAAGCGGAAACAGGCGCACATCCACCACAGCACGCTTGAGGTCGGCTATGGTGTCTTTCTTCTGCGGAATGGAGTCGTTGGGCTGGATGATTTTCACACCATCCACGCCAAGGTCAAGCGGAAAGACGAGGCATACGTGGTCCACCGAAATCTCCATACCCATCTTTTCGGAAGCATAAGCCGTGACTTTCTGCACCGCCCAGTTTTGTATAGGCGGCAAGTAAATGGCTACGGCGAGTAGCAATATGATAATGATAGGGGCGAGAAAGATACCTGTCGCCCACTTTTGAGTTTTGCTCATATAGTAAAATTATAGTCGTATCGGCTTGATATAGATTCTGAATTTCAATGCGACGTTGATATTACTTGCTGGTCTGTGACAGAGACGTAGAAGCGCGGAACGACTGAATTAGGCAACAAAGATACGCTAAAAAATACACACTGCAAAGAAAATAGTGCTAATTTTCTTTGAAAATCCAGGTAAATAAGTTAATTTTGTCCCCTAATATGCAAGTAATATACGAAGACAATCATATCATCATCGTCAGCAAAGCCACTGGCGAGATAGTGCAGGGCGACAAGACGGGCGACATTCCGCTCTCTGACACCGTCAAGCAATACATCAAGGAGAAGTATCAGAAGCCTGGAAACGTGTTTCTCGGAGTGGTGCATCGCCTCGACCGTCCCGTGAGCGGACTCGTCGTTTTCGCTAAGACGAGCAAGGCGCTCGCCCGCCTCAATGAGATGTTTCGCGTGGGAGATGTACACAAGACCTATTGGGCTATCGTGAAGAATCGCCCCGCTGTGGAGGAGGATACTCTGACCCACTGGATTGTGCGCAATGAGAAACAAAACAAATCTTACGCTTATGACAAGGAGGTGAAGAACTCGAAGAAGGCTGTTCTCCATTATCGTCTCATCTCTTCTTCCACCAATTATCATCTGATAGAGGTGCAACTCTTCACCGGACGCCACCATCAGATACGCTGTCAGCTTGCTAAGATAGGTTGTCCTATCAAGGGCGACCTCAAATATGGTGCGCCACGTAGCAATCCCGACGGCAGTATCAGTCTGCTTTCACGCCACGTAGAGTTTGTGCATCCTGTCTCCAAGGAGCCTATTTCCTGTGATGCTCCATTGCCGGAGACAGATATCTGGCGCAGTTTTCCTCTGTAATCAGGATGTTCCTCCTTACAAATTAGGATGTTCATTCTTGCAAATATATAGTGGGCTGCTTTTAAATAAAGAACATTTACAAGCATCCAACAGACTGTTATTTAGAAAATAATTGTTCGATTTTCCTGTATTGGCAGCACAGCAAGAAAGTGCTCTTGTAATTTGTTGAAAGCCAATAGCTTGCAAAAGCATAGTTATTGCAGTGTAAAAGCATAGATATTACAGCGTAAAAGCATAGTTATTGCAAGGTAATATCTATGCTTTTAGACTGTAAAAGCTTAGCTATCGCAAAATGATAGCTATCTTATCGACTTTTTGTTCCATTTTTCCTTGTTTGGAAAAGTAAAGAACTATCCCATTATTTTCTATTTTCCATCATCCTGATAGACTTCTCTTTGGCAAAAGCCTGCATATCCACAGCGACGTCATCCTCATCCACTATCTCCACTCCAGTCATCGTCTCGATGATGTCTTCCATGGAGACGACGCCACGCAGACTGCCGTATTCATCAATGATAATGGAAATGTGCTCGCGTTTTGCCAGCATCTTTTCCCATATCTTATAGACGGATTCGTCCTCTTGGAATGAGAGAATAGGACGCATCAGGTCTGACAAGCGAGTCTGGAATCTATCCTCCGACAATGCTTTGAGTATCATGTCCTTCAGCACGTAGCCGGTGATGTAATCCTTTTCTTTGTCATAGACCGGTATGCGTGAGAAGTTCCACTCCTGCTGTTCGTAGAATTCCTTTATGGTCAAGCCTTGATATGCAGACTCCACCACTACGGACGGAGTCATTATCTTCCTCGCTTTCACGCTGGAAAGGAGTATGCAACTCTTGATTATCTTGCTTTCCGACTCGCGGAAAACGCCTTCCGTGGTGCCTACATCCACCATGGCAGACACCTCTTCACGACTCATGGAGGCATGATTGTTTTTGGGTGTGAATACCTTAGTGATGAGTTCAGAGAGTAGCACCAGCGGATATGTGATAAGGATGAGAACCTTTATGATTTTGGTGGACGGCAAAGCGAGCGAACGCCAGTAGGATGCACCGATGGTCTTTGGGATGATTTCCGAAAGCACCAGTATCAATAATGTCAGAATAGCGGAGATAATGCCGAAATATTGCTCACCGAAAAGTTTGATAGACTCCGCTCCAACGCCGGCAGAACCGATGGTGTGGGCTATGGTATTGAGCGAAAGAATAGCGCCAACCGGTCGATCCACGTTGTTCTTGTATCGTTTCATCAGTGTGGCAGTCCTGTTGCCTTGTTTTTCCTTCATCGAAATATACGACATAGGAGTGGAAAGAAGCACCGCTTCAAGGACGGAGCATAGAAATGAAAGTGACAGTGCACCTAAAAAATATAAAATGATTAAACCCATTAGATTGAAATTTCGTTTGCTGAAGTTTCGCAAGAGATAACGTACTGCTAATCAGTAATAAGATATCAATAAATAAAAAGACGTTAGATGTCTGGTTGTTTAGTTGTCTGGTCGAGGAATAAAATATCAATAAATAAAAATAAACAAATATATTTTTCTTAATTTTTTTATATTGATGTTTTATTTTCTAAACCACAAAACCACATTATTAAACATTGATATATTACAACATCCCCACGGCAGTGGGAACTGAGGGGCTATTTATTGCTTGCGAAAGTTTAGTTGTTTATAATATGTTGTCTGGCAATGGAAAAAAAGACAACATACTAAAGCCGAAGATTTCTATGATAGATGTAATGCGGCACATCACATCTATGGGATTGATTTAGAGAATATGAATAAGAAAGCCCTGCAAGATATTCGCACAGACAGCCTTTTCTGCAGATGTTATCACAATTAGAATGCCCACAATTTCTCACCTTCAGCAGTCTGTTTGCCAAACGGATGTGGGAAATATTATTGCAGGTATCTACAGTTATCGAGATGAAGTCCTGTGAGTATTCTGCATCAGGACATTGCGCAGCAACGCAGTTTTCCACAGATATCGCGTCTCCATCAGAGTACGCAGTATCTGTAATTCCTGCCAGATAAGCGAGTGAAGCGGTAATGACCGCAAATAAGAGTGATATGAACAACTTTCGTATCATTGATGATACAAAGTTACAGATTTTAGTTTTACTCCGTGTATTTTATCAAAAATATTATAATTCTTTAACCAGAAAGTCCCCTCTTATCCCCTTGGGGGGATGATTAGGTAATATGGAATAGGAGAATACACTTGTTGCTTACGGTACTCGCTCTGGTATAATTGCAAGCTGATTAACGTATTCTCGTATTACCTGTTTACTGTTCCCTATTTCTTTATAATCGCGCTGGGCAATCATGTAAGGTGTCAGCACGAACCAACAGGACAAACTACAGCCTAAGCAACTAAAATTGTCCGATCTGCACTTATTTGTTTCTGTTTATTTTTGATTAGCAATAAGAAGATGCGCGAACTGTACGTTTGAAATTACCCAATACACCCAGAAAGGACTGAAGCTCATAGCCCAGAGCATCGCTTTGGGTAATTATGAATGCAAACCAGTTGCCCCAGTAAGGGCATCTTGTAGACTGCTATTATACCCAGGGCGATGACAGGGATAGGAGTTTTGTGGCTTTCAGCTCGTTTAAACCATACAGTTCGAAATATTTTTGACGAAAAAGGGTCGAAAAAGTAGTAACTACTCAGGTAGGTTTGCCGTACTCATATTATGACGAAACGATAGCAGCTT
>URJQ01000085.1 GCA_900548195.1 uncultured Prevotella sp. | reverse complement strand
AAAATAAATTGAAAATAATGGTCAAAAAATTTGGATATTAACATAGAAAGCGGATTGACACGGATGCTTCGCTCGGTGGGAGGTACTGTCTTCCAGACAGCTCTCCCTTCATTATTGGTAATCCCGAGACTACGTCCCGGGTTACTCTCGCTATGCTCGGTATTGGCTTCCAGCCAAATCTACCTTCTATACAACTAAATCACAAAACAAGTAATCAGTCTGGAACACAGTACCGAGCAAGTGATAATCCGGGAAAATCCCAGCGCCCGACAGGCGCATACAAATCCGAAAGAAAAAATCCGTGAAAAGAACAGATCCGTCGCATCCGCGTTATCCGTGATAGATTTTGAACATGGCGACGGAGCACAGTAAGAGCTGTCTGGAAGACAGTACCAAGCAGATAAAATATCAATAGATAAAAATAAAGGGAAAAAACAGAGAAAAATATATTTCTTTATTTTTATCTATTGATATTTTTTCCAAATCCCAAGCCGGGGGGAAAACATGCAAAAGCAATGTTATTGCAATACAAAGGCATAGTTATTGCAATGTAAAAGCATAGTTATTGCAATGTAAAAGCATAGTTATTAGGAGGTAAAAGCATAGTTATTGCAATGTAAAAGCATAGTTATTGGGAGGTAATAGCTATGCTTTTGCGTTTCCACGTTTTTTCACAGACGAGTGGGGAAAAATGGGGGAAAATGAAAATATTTCTGTTATTTTCTTTTATATATTACAAAAAAAGATTAACTTTGCAGAAAATTCCTTATTGCGTCCTGTTGCGCTTGAGGAAGGGCGCCTTGCCAATGGGGTAGGAAACAGCCTTGGGCGGGGTAGATGCAATTACTGGTTATATGTAAATATAATTGCTAACTTACTTACTTTGAACTAACGCTTTGAACTAACATTTGGAAATTAGTAATCTCATCATGATCTTATTGTCACCGTTCCTTTTGGGGTGATGGTGGCGGACGATGTATATATGTATGTGCGCATGTGCTTGTATATATACGCGTGTATGCGTTACGCGCGTGCTTGTAAGCTCACTGTCTGGCAATGTCCGCCAGCGTGTCCGTCCCGGTGTCTGCCAGTGTCCGTCCAATGTTCGCCACAAGCGTTTCTCCAGTGTCCGCCACTGTGTCCGCCGCGTTACCGGCGGATGTTATCGGTTTTGGCAATAGAAGGAAGGAAGAAGAAAGAAGAAAAGCAAGAAGGAAAATAATAATAATAACATAATTAACTAACAAACAAATCAAGATTTAAAAACTATGTCTGAAAAAACAAGAAACTTACGCTATGCGCTCATGGCAATGCTGCTCTTCTTCTGTGCAGCGGTGCAGGCGCAGATTGTGAAGGGTGTTGTTAAGGACGCTATGGGTGAGGCGATTATCGGCGCTACCATTCAGGAGAAGGGTACGACGAATGCCGCTGTCACAGACTTTGATGGTAATTTCTCCATCAAGATGGCGTCAACAAACCACGAACTGACTATCACCTACGTAGGTATGGTGACCCAGAAAGTCAAGCCGGGCAACAAGAGAGAGCTCACCATCGTGATGGAGGAGGATAATGCCGGACTTGAGGAGCTCGTAGTTATCGGCTATACTTCCAAGGCTCGTAAGGACCTGACCGGTTCGGTAGGTTCGGTGTCCGGTGCCAAGCTTGCCGCTGTCCCTGTCACTTCTGCTGCTGTTGCGCTGCAGGGTAAGGTGTCTGGTGTGCAGGTTACGACTGTAGATGGTCAGCCTGGTGCTGATGTCAACATCAAGGTGCGTGGCGGTACGTCCGTGACTCAGTCCAACGAGCCTCTCTATATCGTCGATGGTTTCCAGGTGGCCAACATCAATGACATCCCGCCTTCAGACATCGCTTCTATCGATATTCTGAAGGATGCTTCCCTCACTGCTATCTATGGTGCCAAGGGTGGTAACGGTGTTGTGGTGGTTACCACCAAGTCTGCCGCTGCCGGTAAGGTGAGCGTTACATTCAATGGCAACATGAATGTCAGCAGTCTTGCCCGCAAGCTTGACATCATGGATGCTTCCGACTTTGTGAAGTATCAGTATCAGTGGCATGCCTGCAACGGTACTCGCTCAAGCAATGCCAAGTTCTTCCGTGCCAACTTCGGCAACCCTTACGACCTCGATATGTACAGCACTCTGAATTCCCACGACTGGCAGGATGAGGTGATGGGCGAGAATCCTATCAACTACTCTGCCAATGTTACTATCGGTGGTGGTTCGAAGGATGTGAAGTTCAATGCTTCTATCACCAACAGTGAGGACAAGGGTATCATCCTTGGTTCCGGCGTTCGCCGTACTGTGGTAAATATCAAGACCAAGGTGGAGCTGAGCGACAAGCTCTCTTTCCAGATCAATCCTAAGTTCACTTTCCGTCGTGACGAGGGTGCTGGTGGCGACAACGTGGGTACTGGTGGTATCATCGACGTGCTCAGATACCGTCCTACCAATGGTCTGCGTGAGTTTGGTTATATCGACCCTTCTTATGCTGACCCGGACGAGGAGGAGCTCTTCAACTATACCAACCCTAAGAACGACATCGCTATCAATCAGCTCAAGAAGCACAGCTACAACTATACCACTGGTCTCTCCTTCGACTGGCGTCCTATCAAGGGCTTGACTCTCCGCACTGAAGGTACCATCGGTCTGAAGTGGACTGACAAGAAGCGTTTCTACGGTGCGCTGACCAAGACTGGCAAGAGCAACAACAGCCAGCCTGTGGCTTCCATCGAAAAGGCACAGAAATTCAGCTATACATGGACCAACACTGCCAACTACGCTTTCACGCTGAAAGATGTGCATAATCTCTCTTTCCTCCTCGGTCAGGAAATCACTCACAGCCAGGAAGAGGGCACATATATGGAGAACCGTTACTTCCCTCGCTCCTTCACTGCTGAAGATGCTTGGAACAACATGGGATTCGGCACCAGTTCTCCTCAGGGCGCTACTTCCGGTCTCGACACTGCTGTCCGCATGGCGTCTTTCTTCGGTCAGGCAAACTATAACTTCGACCACAGATACCTCTTCAGCGTCACTTTCCGTGCTGACGGCAGCACACGTTTCGCTCCTGGCTATCAGTGGGGCTACTTCCCTGCTGTCTCCGGTGCATGGGTTGTCTCTCAGGAGAAATTCATGAAGGACATCAAGTGGATCGACCAGTTGAAGCTCCGCGCTTCTTTCGGTCTTACCGGTAACAACAATATCGACATGGACCTTTGGCGTACTCTCTATGCCATCAATTCTTCCGGCGGCCCTGGCTTCGGCGAGGTGAATCAGTATGGTGACCAGTACTATGCCAATGCCAGCGGCACCAAGATGCAGAACTACGGCATCAAGTGGGAGACCACTATCGCCCGCAACCTCGCTGTCGATTTCACTATTCTCGGCGGTCGTCTGACTATCACTCCTGAAGTGTACTGGAACACCACCAAGGACCTCCTCTACAATTCCTACCTCGACCCGACACTCGGCTACGACAAGCAGCAGCAGAACATCGGTCAGGTGACCAACAAGGGTCTGGAGCTCGCCATCTCAGGCGACATCCTCCAGGGCAAGGACTACGTGCTCTCCGGAAATATCAACTTCGGTTTCAACAAGAAGAAGATCGACAAGCTCAACGGCACCGATGATGTCATCTGGGACAAGAACTCCCGCTGGAAGTCTGACTACAACGACTACTGCCTCAGAGTGGGCGATGAGCTTGGTCTCATCTACGGCTTCGTATATGACGGACTCTACGGCATGGACGAATTCTATTTCGACCCTACACAGAACTTCATCGCATTGCCTTGGGGCTCTGCCGCTTCCGACAACGGCACTTCCAAGAACATCGGACCTCGTGAGGACGGATATGTGACCGTGATCAATGATGTATCTGGCGACTCCAACTCCGGCAAGGCTACATTGCCTGGTAAAATCAAGTTCAAGGACCTCGACGGCGACGGACGCATCACAGAGAACGACCGCACAGTCATCGGTAACACCAACCCTAAGATTCAGGGTGGTATGGGATTGTCAGGACAGTACAAGAACTTCGACTTCTCATGCAACTTCACGTTCATGCTCGATTTCGACGTCAACAATGCTACTGCTTACGCTCTCTCTTGCTCAAAGGACAACAAGCAGACTTTCTACAACGTGCTCAGCAAGTTCAACAACGGATGGCAGTACAACGACTTCGACGGCAGCCTCACTGGCACCAAGGGCGACATCCTCTATAAGCTCTACTACGTGGATGACTGCGTAAACATCTATAAGAAGGCAAATGCAGGTCGCACACTCTGGAATCCTACAGACGTGACAAAGAATCTTACTCACTCTTACTTCATCGAGGATGGTTCGTTCCTCCGCTGCTCTGACATCACTGTAGGCTACACATTGCCTAAGTCAGTGCTCAAGAAGATAGGTATCGAGAAGGCACGCTTCTACCTCTCTGCTTCCAATCTCTTCATCATCACCGGTTACTCCGGCTATGACCCAGAGGTCGATGTGCAGACAGGTCTCACCTGCGGTATGGACTACAACCGCTACCCACGTAGCCGCACCTTCACTTTCGGTACTAATATCACGTTCTAATTTGTGGTTTGGTGGTTTAGTTGTTTGGTTGTTTAGTTGTTTGGTGTTTTGGTTGTTACACCTTATTATATATATATACAATCAACAAAACAACAAGACAACAAAGAATAAGGGAATAGGGAATAGAATATAGGGAATAGGAGATTACCTCCGCTCTCTTGCGATAATTCCACAACAAGGCATCGCAACCGCGTCAGCGCGATTTTTCACTATTCACTATTCACTATTCACTAAACCAACAATCCGCCCCTGTGTCCGCCGCGTTACCGGCGGATAGTAGTAGAATTTTAACAAAAGAAAACAAACAATGAAAATCAAAAATATAATCCTCTCAGGCATTGCCGCCCTCTCGCTCACAGCCTGCAACGATTTCCTCGATGTGGATGCACCGTCATCCTACACCCCGGACTTCGTCTTCAGCCAGGAGACTGAGATCAGCCGCGCCCTCAATGGCGTATATGCCAAGGCCATCGTAAACAATCTCTACGGTGATGCCTATCAGAATACCTTCGTCCTCAATAGCGACGTGGAAATGCAGATATTCTCATCAAATGCTCATTCCAAGACTTCATACGCACGATTCGACTGTGATGACACCGGCGGAAACATCCTCTCTTTCTGGACTGCCGCTTACTCTCTCATCGAAGAGGCAAACAAGTTTATCTACAATCTGGAGCATTCTCCTATCTATGATGAGAAAAACTCCAACATCATGCAGTGGCTCGGCGAGGCAAAATGTCTCCGCGCTATGGCTTACCATGACCTCGTGGTGATGTTTGGCGACGTACCTTTCCGATTCAACAAGGCTGATGACGACGGTGCTAACTACACCATCCCTGTCTTCGACCGCATTGCAGTGCAGGATTCCCTCATAGCTGACCTCAAGAAGGCAAGCCTCCACATGCAGTATGCCAATGCAGTCACCGTGGAGCGTTGCTCCAAGGAGTTTGCACAGGCCCTCATCTCACGTATCGCTCTCACAGCAGGCGGCTATTCTCTCCGTCCTGACAAGAGCAATCCTAAGAGCTACGGCACTATGCAGCGCCCTGACAACTATCTGGAATACTACAAGACAGCACGCGACTATGCCGACTCTGTCATCACAAAGAGCAAGCACTCTCTCAATCCTGACTATATGCAGACCTTCATAGATGAGTGTAACTACAAGGTGGTGAACGATGGCGACGCTATCTTCGAGTTCCCATTTGCAAAGGAATCTACAGGCAACACTGGTTATCTCCAGGGTCCTGAGTATAAGGCAAACGAAGGCAAGACAGTGCATGAGTGGGGCGCTGCCGGTGGTAAAGCCCGCCTGAATGCCTTCTACCGCTTCCTCTTCCGCAACGGCGACGTGCGTCGTGAGCAGGTCAACGGACTCTGGTACTACTCTTACTTCACCAATTCCGAGGGTGCTCTGACCGACTCCGTATATATCCGCAACGACTATACCGTGCACAACAACAAGTGGTCAAAGCTCTGGACAAACCCAGGCTCGGAACTTGGAGCCGACAAGACCGGCTCTACTGGCATCAACTATCCTTATATGCGCTATGCTGACGTCCTCCTCATGTATGCCGAGGCAGACAATGAAATCAATGGCAAGCCATCTGCAAAGGCACAGGAATGCCTCGCTAAGGTGCACAACCGCGCTTTCCCTGCCTCTACAGTAAAGCCTGCAGTGCTCACAGAAGAAGCCGCTTATCTCGCACAGGCCGCTGCCAGCAAGGAAGCTTTCCAGAAGGCAGTGCTCGACGAGCGCAAGTGGGAGTTTGCCGGTGAGAACATCCGCTGGCGTGACCTCGTGCGCACCAACACCTATGGCGAGGAAATCATCTATAGCTTCCTCCGCTACTACACCGCTGGCGTGAGAAATGCACAGTCAAGTTCAGGCTATGAGGATGCCATCAACATCCATGACGGTTACGAGACAGACAACGGATATATCGACAACCTCCCAGAGGAAATCTACTATCACACATACGATTACGGAGAGCCAAACGCATACGCTATGCTCATGTATAAGGCACAGCTCTACGGCAATGTCATCAACACCGACAAGACATATTTCTCCACATATCCTAACCACACATTCCAGGCTCTGCGTATCTACAACGCATACAAGCCAATGTCAAAGCCTATCACCAGCGCTATCAAACGTGGTGGATTCAAGGCTGACCAGTGGTATGTGGCTGACTTCTATCAGTGGGGCGACCAGAACACAGGCCTTCCAAAGAATCAGTGTAAGTACTCTTTCTACGGATACATCCGCTGCGACGATGGTGGCAACATCTGGCTCATCAACAACGGACAGTTCGAACAGCTCCCTTCTGACCTCAGCAGCCTCAAGGAAATCCCTGCAGTTCGATACATACTCCCTTATCCTAACACTGTAATCCAGCGTTCCGGCGGTAAGTACAAGAACTACTACGGATACTAAAAAAGCGAAAAAAGTGAAAAGTGAAAAGTGAAGAGTGAAAAGTGAAAAATCGCCTGCCGGGTAACTGGCAATTCTCAAAGAGATAAGTGATAATAACACCGTCACACCTCTCATAGAGACAAATAACAGTTTCTCTCTCACAGTTCTCTTTCAACAAGAATCGCAACTGCGTCAGCGCGATTTTTCACTTTTCACTCTTCACTTTTCACTTTTCACTAAAGAAAGAAATAGCCACTGTGTCGGGCGCGTTACCGCCCGATATCTTCAGAAAAAAACCAACAAATGAAAAATATCTTCAAATACACCATAATGGGCATTGCGGCGCTGTCACAGATGATGGTCACCGCATCATGCTCCGACGACGATGATGCAAGCAGCGGCACCAACCGCTCATTCATGACCATGTTCGTCACAGACTTCAACAGAGGAAAGGGCACCGACTATCCTTACAATAGCGGACTCGACAACGCTTATCCTCACGGTAATACCATTCACCTCTACTGGTACGGAGTGAAAGACTGCGCTGGATACCAGGTGCAGATGGCGCTCGCATCAAAGGTAGCTAACGGTGACGAGGCTTGGGCTAAGGTACAAGGCACAAGCGACCTCCTCCTCGACACCATCATGGCGCCTGACCAGCTGCAGCTCGTGCTCCCTGACCTACAGTATTCCACTGACTATCGCTTCGCTATACGTGCACTCGACAAGCGCGATGCCAACATCAAGGGCGACCAGTCTTCTTTCGCCCACGCTTCAAACTGGTACGGACACGGCAACGGAAGACAGTGGCAGGAGTGGTTTGGCGTCAGCACACGCGACCGATACGAGACTCCATTCGCCGTATATGCTGACCAGTCAAAGACCACCGAGACCACTATGCACATCTGCATCAACTCCAATATCAAGGACTTCCTCAAGGCTATGGAAGGAGCTGACATGGAAGCAGTGGAGAAACTCTCAGCTTATACCCTCGACAATGTAAAGGCTGCATGCCCTAAGCTCGGAGATTCTGACAAGGACAAGCTCGACAGCTACTTCGACAACTTCAATATCGACCCTGCTACCGGCAACTTCGGATTCCAGTATCTCCAGGTGAAGCCATCACCTAACAACCCTAACTCAACCGTAGGAGCCAAGTGGGCTAACTACAAGATCACCGATGAAGACCGCAAAAACGGATACATCAACATCGACGGACTCTCAGCTAACTCTGTATATGTCATCGACGTAGTGGATCCTGACGTGAAGGTAGCCATCGACGCAAAGTACAACACCTGCACCACCCGCTCTGACGGCACACCAGGAGACCCTATTCTCCTCAAGCATGACGAGATGATAGCACAGTATCATGACGCCGCTCTCCCTAACAATGATGCCGGCATCAAGCGCCCTGACGCATTCGCTCTCGCTGACCAGTATAATGCCGCACCTATCAGCAACGTGCTCTATGACTTCATCTCCAACACCTCCCTCGCTGAAGGTCAGACCTTCTACCTCGAAGGTGGAAAGACATATTACCTCGATGGAAATGACATCACATGTAAAGGCTTCACACTCGCCACTAACCCTGAGGACGTAAAGGCTGGCAAGCGCGCTAAGGTATTATGCGGTATCGGTAAGCATTCTGAGGTGTTCAATGGAGTAGGCGGTGAGCAGGCACAAGGCTCTTACAGCATATTCATGTTCGGACGTCAGCCGGAAGCTGGTGAAGGCGGTGAGATATACATGAAGAAGCTCGCTTTCGAAAACATCGACTTCGATAACCCTACTGCCCTCAACTATGGCGACAACAAGGCTGGAGTAGGCGTAGTAGCAGGCAACTACTTCTTTAATATGTACTCTAACGGCATGGCAGTGACACTCGATAGCCTCGTGATGGAAAACTGCACATTCAAGCGTCTCGTGCGTGGATTTATCCGTGAACAGGGTGCTAACTACAAGGTTTGGAACCACGTGCTCATCAAGGGCAACCAGTTCTTCGACTGCGGTTACTACAATCAGTCTGGTGGCGGCTATCCTTGGATTGCAGGTTCTGGCTCTAACCCTGCCTCTAACCTCTACAAGGACTTCAAGGTATTGGAGAATACATTCTATGACAGCCCATTCCCATCATTCTTCTGCGAGACTGCACAGAGCGGATGGACATCAGGAGCATGGAATATCACATTCTCCAACAATACCCTCGTCAACTTCAATACCCGCGCAAGTGGCGTCATCTTCAATATGCGTTACCTCCCTAACGGATCGGTTTACCGAGTAGAAAACAACCTCTTCGTGCTCACTAAGCAGCCTGGTGACCAGCGTACACTCGGATTCTGGGGCGCTGATATCCGCAACACCATGACTCTCGAAGATGGCTCTGCCGCTCATGTGGACCTCTATTTCAATAATAACTGGTCAACTAACGATAACCTCACCAACGGCTCTATCTTCAGTGCCAACGCATGGGCTTCTACAAGCAACAACTTCGGTAAGCTCGTAAAGGGCGGTGCTGCTACTCTCCACGGTACACTCGACGTCAATGTGGCTGATGTCTCTTCTACAGAACTCTTCATCAGTCCTTGTCCACCACACGTGGCTCAGTCTGCAAGCGACCGCAATATGCACCGCGCTGACGCACTCGACGGCACAGCATCCCAATACAATGTCAACCTCTTCTACAAGAATAAGGACAATGACATCGTGAAGAACAATGCTGGCGCGGCACGCTGGAATAAGTAATCTCTTATTTGGTATTTTAAGTGAAAAGTGAAAAGTGAAGAGTGAAAAGTGAAAAATCGCCTGCCGGGTATAGGCTCCTCTCACAGAGATTAGTGATAATAATAGCCCCTCTCACAGAGATAAGTTAAAACAACAGTCCCTCTCACAGTTCCCTTTCAGCAAGAATCGCAACTGCGTCAGCGCGATTTTTCACTTTTCACTCTTCACTTTTCACTTTTCACTAAAGAAAGAAACCGCCACTGTGTCAGCCGCGTTACCGGCTGATTTACTAAAAAAAAGAACAAAAACAATGAAAACCCTCATTATATCAATAGCAGCAATCGCAGCAACAGCAGCTACTATAGCATCATGCAGCGATGCAAACGAATACGAGGATACCAACACCTCTAACCCATCATGGGTCAACAGATACAATGACTCAACAAAGGTGGCACACCCTGAGTCACTCGCTAACACAAAGTGGACAAGAGGAAAGGGACTCAAAGTCAATGCCTATGGCGAAGAAATACAGGGCTTCGTAGAGTCACTCGACTTCGTCACCGAAGACTCCGTTTCCGTAAAGATGAGCGAAGGCACCACCAAAGGCACATGGAAAGACGAGTCAAACACAGAGAAGACTCCACGATATGAATACACCTACTCCAACGTGACAGGTGCCATCAGCATCCTAAAGCTCACAAAGGACGATAAAGGCAAGGTGTCAAAGACCACCATCTTCTCCGGCGTGGCCACATCAGAGAATAAGGAAGTCATCACCATCGCCCACTTCGGAGACACACCTCTCCAGACTTATCTCGTCAAAGAGTAGGTAATAGGTAATAGGAAATAGGGAATAGGAGATTACCTTTGTTCGCTTGAGATATCTTGTGTAAGAAGCCATAAGAGACAACACTAATCTCCTATTCCCTATTTCCTATTTCCTATTACCTTATAATTGCGTCAGCGCGATTTTTCACTATTCACTTTTCACTTTTCACTAAAGAAAAGGTACCAACACAAGCAGAATTTACGTGCTCATCGCTACGCGACGATCACAAATGTTCAAAATCTATCACTGATAACTCGGATGCGACGGATTTGTTCTTTTCACGGATTTCATTTAATCCTGTGCTGCCACTTGATATTTGATTTACTACGGATTGTATTTGCGCCTATACGGCGCAGGATAGCCTCCATCAAGAGATAATCCGTGACAATCATAGCGCCCGGCAGGCGCAGACAAATCATAATAGAAAAAACAAATCCGTGAAAGAACAGATCCGTCGCATCCGAGTTATCAGTGATAGATTTTGAACGTGGCGAGAGAGCCGAAGGCGAAAGAGCTTATCTATAAGGTATTGTCTTCCAGAGAGCAAAGACCCCCTCTCATTCCCCTGTGAGGGGGAGGCCATATACGTTCTCCGCTTGCGTTTCCTCTCGTAAGAAGATTGTTGAGTCCGCCACTGTGTCAGCCGCGTTACCGGCTGACGTTAGTTAGTTGCCGAAACCGCGTCAGCGCGATTTTTCACTCTTCACTCTTCACTTTTCACTAAAAAAAACAAAGAAATCCTTTGCAAAGAAAAATAAAATGATTAACTTTGTACCCGACTACTATTTGTAAAAGAAAAGAAGAAAAAAAGGCAAAATTATTACCTTAAAACAACTAACTAATAATAACATTCATTTATGAAAAAAATCTTTACCCTTATCTGCGCACTCGTAGGTATCGTGGCTTCTGGATTTGCACAGACAGTTGCCGACCTCGAAGTCTGCAAGCACAGTTACGTACTCGTAGGTGATGATGTTACCAATGATGGTACTGAGAAAATCGCTAAGAACAGTCTCTTCGGTGATGGTTATTTCTTCACTCCTACAGGACACGACAAGTCTAACAAAAAAAGTTCTTTCGACCTCGCTGAGAAAAATGATGACGAAACCTACAAATGGTTTAACGGAAAGTATGCTGAATACGGCTCACACCTCAACTCTCTCCGCCTCAAGAACGCACAGGACGTATTTGCTGTCAAGCTCACTGCAAAGTCTAAGATCATCATCTGCTTCAATGGACAGGGCAAGGAAAATGCTGCTGCACGTTACCCTAAGTTTGCCACGGATGCTAAATTGGAAAATCCACTCAATGAAAAGCCTTCAGCAGAAACAGGAAAGGTTGGTATCTCTACAGTAGAATACACTGCTCCTGACGATATGACCCTCTATGTAGGTTCATGGAATGGTGACCTCTATGTCTCTTACATCATCGTAGAGGCTAACGAGGCTCCTGGTACTCCAAGCGTGAAGGTTGGTCCTCAGAAGTATGAGAACGGACTCTGGTTCCGTGAAGTTACCGTCAAGCCTGCTATGGTTACCGAGGAAGGTTCTGAAGAAGCACTCCCTTCTGTCGTAACTTACACCACTGACGGCTCTGCACCTGATGAAAACAGCGAAGTAGTACCAAGCGATCCTATCAAGGTATATAAGGACCAGACCCTCAAGTTCCAGGCATTCATGGACTTCGGTACAGGTTTGCCAGAAGTAGATGCATTCTTAACAGGTGCTGAAAATGAGGCTGTAGTATCATTCTCATTCGATGCTCCTACACTCTCAGCTGACAAGGGTAATGTAACAGTAACTACTCCATACGCTGCTCAGGGCGGTGCTAACGTAATCACTTACGGTGACAAAACCATCAACGGCGACAACGCAACCCTCACCGAGTCTGCTGAGGTTTCTGCAAAGACTGTCATCACCAACGGTACTTACGGCAAGTTTGAGTCAAAGTCCGCTTCTATCGACGCTCTCGTCCTCACTCCTATCAAGGAGAAGAAGGAAATCAAGCCTATCGCTGGCGAAGTGGTAGTTGACGAAGAAGCTACTGCTGGTTCTACCGACGGCAAGACAATTTACATGGTAAAGGATGGCAAGCTCAATGCTGACCCTAAGGAATTCTTCATCAAGAGCCCTGTATTCGGCGCTGTAACAGCTGACGAAACTCAGTATCAGGTGCCAGTAGGTCAGGAAGTTTACCTCCAGATGAAGGATGATGTAACAATCTATTTCGAGCTCGCTGACTCCGCTCTCGTTACTATCACAGCTTCAAAGCACTCCTGCAAGGACATTGAAGGCACTGATGAGAAGAGCAAGATCTTCGCTGTAAAGGTTGACGGCACTGACCAGCAGGTAGCTGACATCACCGCTACACACGAGTTCCAGAACGGTAACACCACCGAGACTCTCGAAGGCAACGTCCTCAAGTTCGGTCTTGCCAAGGGTCTCCATAAGTTCACACGTTACACAGGTACCGGCCATATCTACCTTTCATCCATCGTAATCGATCCTACTGCCGTTGCTGCAGGCATCAACGACATCGAGGCTGACAAGGCTGTCAAGGTCAAGAAGGTAATCGAAAACGGTCAAATCGTAATCGTAAAGGGCAACAACAAGTACAACGCTGCTGGCGCACAGATCAAGTAATAAGCACAGCTAACGCTATACTAATAACATACAAAAGCACCGCTCCCGATAATAAGGAGCGGTGCTTTTTTTTATTCCAAATATTTGGTTTTTCCAAAAACAATTCTTATCTTTGCGCCATGAAGCAGACGAAAGAATATATTCAGATGCTCAGAAAATTCAAGGCTGCCCACTCCGATTATTATGGAATAATGGAAATAGGACTGTTTGGTTCTGTAGCAAGAGGAGAGCAGAAGGAAGGCTCTGATGTGGATGTTTTTGTTACAATGAAGCATCCCAATCTGCTTTTGCTCGTAGGTATCAAGCAGGAACTTGAAAAATTATTTGGTTGTTCAGTCGATGTGATACGCAAGCACAGCCATTTGAGTCCAGTCTTTTTAAATAATATAGAAAGGGACGGAATATATGCATAGGGAATTGCTTGAACGTCTGGAAAATATTAGAATAGCTATAGAAAGGCTATTCCAAAGAAATGAGTGCATAATCTCTGCAGACGATTATTATCATTCTTCTTTAGGTATGGAGAAACTTGAGAGTTCAAGTATGCTTCTGATTGCCATTGGTGAAAGTATTAAAGGCATAGATAAAATCACTGATGGTGATTTTCTGACGCATTATCCTTCTGTCAATTGGAAACTGGCAAAAGGATTGCGTGACGTTATTGCCCATAATTATTTCCAGCTCGATGGTGAGATAATCCTCGATACTATAAGAAATGATATCCCTATCATGCTGAAAGCCATCAATCAGATGATAGAAGATGTAAGCAAATAATAATTCCTGACTGAAGTTTTGCAAGTAGCTAACATGCTACTAATCAGTAATAAAATATCAATAAATAAAAACAAACAAATATATCTTCTCATTGTTTTTTTAATATTGATGTTTTATCTGCTTGGTACTGTCTTCCAGACAGTTCTTT
>URJQ01000084.1 GCA_900548195.1 uncultured Prevotella sp. | reverse complement strand
GGGATAAGAGGAGGCTCTATGTAAAAGCTATGCTATTGGGTGGTAAAAGCATAGTTATTGCGTGGTAAAAGCTATGATATTACAGTGTAAAAGCTATGCTTTCAGCATTTATTGACGGTAACATGATTTGAGTAAAAAAATGTACCAAGTTATTTCTTTACCGTCACTTATATCGGTTTCAATCACTTTTGAGAGGAAAAAATTTGGCGTTCTCGAAAAGTCTTTGTATTTTTGTCACGGAAATACAAGCAGACGGACTTTCTCATGACCTTCTGCACAAAAAACGACGAGCGCTATGGTAATGGAAAATGACAGCATTATAAGATTCGACTGGGCTGCCAAAAGGATGCTCAGAGACAAGGCAAACTTCTCTGTACTCGAAGGACTCGTGACCGTTCTCCTCGGCGAGAAGATCACGATCAGCGAGATACTGGAGAGCGAAAGCAACCAGACCAATGCCAACGACAAATTCAACAGAGTTGACATCAAGGCGATAAACAGCAAGAATGAAATCATCATTGTGGAGATACAGCTCACCCGCGAGTGGTATTATCTGCAACGCATACTCTATGGAGTCTCAAAGACCATCACGGAGCATATCTCGCTTGGCAGCAAATATGAAAACGTGAGGAAGGTCTATTCCATCAATATCCTGTATTTCGACCTTGGCAAAGGCGACGACTATCTCTACCACGGCACCACCTCCTTCGTGGGTGTGCATACCGGAGACAAACTGAAAGTAAGGCAGAAGGACGCTGACGCCATACGCACCTGCTTCCCCGAAGAGATATTCCCGGAGTATTACCTCATCAGGGTCAACGAGTTTAATGACGTGGCACGCACTCCTATCGAGGAATGGCTCGACTTCCTGAAAAACAACCGCATCAAGGAAGACACCACCACCCCTGGACTCCAGGAGGCAAGAGAGCAGCTGCGCGTGATGAAGATGAGCAAGAAAGACCGCCAGGAATACGACAATTACATGGATGCCATCCGCACACAGAACAGCGTGCTCGACACCTACCGATCAGAGGGACTCATCGAAGGACGCATGATCGGACGGCAGGAAGGTCGTGAAGAAGGCCGCGAGGAAGGCAAGAAAGAAGGTCGTGAGGAAGGCAGGAAAGAAGAGAAAAAGCAGATTGCACTCAACCTTCTGAAAATCTCGATGCCAGACCAGAGCATAGCTGAAATCACAGGACTATCCTTAGAAGATATAATACAATTGAAAAACCATAATAATCAATGAAAAAGATTACACTAATGACAATGATTGCAACTACTATGGCAATGGGAGGATGCAAGATGCAGGAAAATGCTAATACCGAGGTTATCACCGAGCAAGCGGCAAGCGACAATGCGCTGATTGCAAAGAGCAATAACAAGCACAACATTGAGTCGTTCGATAAAATCGGAGTAAATGAATACAAGGAAGCATTCCTCAAGGGAATGGAAAAGCAGAATGCCCGCATCAAGGAAATAATCAACAATCCTGACGCACCAACTTTTGCCAATACCATCGCTGCGCTGGAAAATAGTGGTGAGGAACTGGAACGTGCGGAATACACCTTCGAACCTATCGAAAACAGTAACTCCACACAGGAACTGCGTGACCTCTCCAAGGAAATGTCGCCTGCCTTCTCCAAGCATAATGATGACATATACATGAACCCCGCTCTTTTCAGTCGCGTGAAGAAGGTCTATGATGACATCAATTCCACTGACCTCACTCATGAGCAGAAGAAAGTGGTGGAGAAAATATACAAGAGATTTGAGCGCAACGGAGCAAACCTCAATGATGCCGACAAAGCTCGTCTGAGCCAGCTCAATGAGGAGATTTCCGCTCTCCAGATACAGTTCTCCAGCAATCTCCTGCATGAGACCAACAACACCTTCGTCACTGTAGATAAGCTTTCCGACCTCGAAGGCCTCTCACAGGCTGACATCGAGCGCGCAGCTGAGATGGCGAAGGAGCAGGGACAGGAAGGCAAGTGGATGTTTAATATGCAGCGTGCTTCATGCAATCCAGTGCTCCAGTACTGTAAGAACCGCGAATTGCGTCGCAAAGTGTATAATGCTTACTGCAATCGTGGCAATCAGGGCAACGAATGGGACAACAAGGAGATATGCGCTAAGCTCGTGCGTCTCCGCCTGGAGCGTGCCAAGCTGATGGGCTATAAGAATTGCGCTTCACAAATCCTCGACACTCGCATGGCAAAGACTCCAGAAGCCGTATATAATCTTCTCGACCAGATATGGTCTCCTGCTGTGAAGAAAGCCAACGAAGAGCTCGCTGACATACGCGAGGAAATGAAGAAGGACGGTCTCGACTGCGAACCAGAAGGATGGGACTACCGCTTCTACTCTGAGCGAGCACGCAAGGCAAAATTCAATTTCGATGAGAGCAAGCTCTCTGAGTATCTTGAGATAAACAATGTATTGAAAGGCATCTTCTATTGTGCCAACAAGCTCTATGGCGTCACCTTCAAGGAAGTGACCTCCGAAGTACCTTCCTATGAGAAGACAGCGCAGGCATGGGAAGTATATGACAAGGACTCTACCCTGCTCGCCATCTTCTACAGCGACTACTACCCACGTTCCAGCAAGCGCGCCGGAGCATGGTGTACTGGCTTCCGCGAGCAGAAATATGAGAACGGCAAGCGCGTAGCGCCAGTAGTGGTCAATGTATGCAGCATGACTCCTGCCACTGGCGACATCCCTGCTCTGCAGTCTGTGGATAATGTCACCACAATGTTCCATGAGTTCGGTCACGCCCTCCACTCATTCATGCGCGACGTGCATTACACCACCGTGGGCGATGTGGAGCGTGACTTCGTCGAACTGCCATCCCAGATCAATGAGCACTGGGCTTTCGAACCGGAAGTGCTCGACATCTATGCCAAGCATTACAAGACAGGCGAAGCTCTCCCTAAGGAACTCCTTGCCAAATACGATGCAGCAAGCAAATACGGACAGGGCTTTGCCACCACCGAGTATCTCGCAGCATCCTATGTCGATATGGATCTCCACGTGCTGACAGAAGTACCGGCAGATTTTGACGTGATGAAGTTTGAAGAGCAGAAGCTCGCAGAGCGTGGCATTCCACGTCAGATCAAGCCTCGATACAGCGTAACCAACTTCTCCCACACCATGGAAGGCGGCTACACAGCAGGTTACTACAGCTATATCTGGGCAGAGGTGCTCGATGCAGACGGTTTTGAAGCCTTCAAGGAGACTGGCGACATCTTCAATCCAGAAGTGGCAGAGCGTTTCCGCAAATACGTTCTCACCCCAGGCGGCATCGACGATGGCATGACCATGTATCGTCGCTTCCGTGGCGCTGACCCTAAGATTGACGCCCTGCTCCGTGGACGCGGATTGGATAAGTAGATATTGTTGTTTTGTTGTTTTGTGGTTTTGTTGGTAGATTTGGCTGGAAGCCAATACCGAGCACAGCGAGAGTAACCCGGGACGAAGTCTCGGGATTACAGGAAAGAGAGAAGCGGCTGTCTGGAAGACAGTACCAAACAACAAGACAACCAGACAACTAAAAGACAAAAGCCCCTCTTCGGAGGGGCTTTTGTTTTATTAAGATGATTAAAATGGTTGTGGGTTGTGGGCTGTGGGTGTTTTTGTCGGATTAGCTTACAATAGGCATCCGCATTCCAACCGAAAACCGACAACCTACAACCAATAACCAACAATCATTCCTTACTTTTTCTTCTTCAAGGTGAAGTTGATCTGCATGCCGCCCATATTCGCAGTAGGCTTATTCTTGGCATACATGTCAAAATCCACGAACAGAGGATAAGCGAACGACCTGGAGTTATAGTCGATGATATATACATCAAGCAATGTCTCGCCTGTCTTCTCATCCTTGATGTTTCTGACGCCGATAAACGCCTCCTTATCATCGCTCATCTCCTTAGCAGAGAAGTAACGATTTACGTTGTAGAGTTTCAACTGCTGCAGAGTGATCCAGCCAGACATATCAAAGCGGGAACGCACTTCCTTGTCGATGGAGAAGTCGGAAGTCTCCTGGAAATAGTTCTTCAGTTCAGACTTGAGCGAAGTGGTAAGCTTGTAGCCCTCAGCCGAACCGTCACCAGAGAAGGTGAAGGTGTCTTCAGCATTCATCGTAGGCCATCCCTCAGCATCTTTTTCGGTGCATACCCATGCAGACATGAAGTTCTCCTTGGTGGTAACCATAGAGTTCATCACCCATGTGCCCAAGAGGTCAGAAGCGTAGCTGCCTATCATGTTGACAGTAGCCACAGGGAAAGCGCCAGCCACGAAGCCCTCAGCCTCAGTGACCTGTGGAGCCACTACGATGGAAGTCTTGCCGTCCTCCTTTTTGAGAGCCTTGATGGTGAAGGTACACTTGCTTTCGCCCTTCTTGATGACAGCGGTCTTATTGACAAACTCATAGTTTACGCCCTCCACAGCAGTGGATTTAGCGTCAGCAGCCACAGCCACCTCGATATCATTCTCAGCTACGAGAGCGGTACCGTCCTTGATATTGAGGAGGTCGAACTCCACTTCCACCATGTCGCCGAGCACATACGATTTCTGCTTGAAAGAATAGAGGCGCTTATCCTGAGCAGCAAGAGCGATGGAAGCAATAGGATTCTTGCCTGTCTCCACGCCATTGACGCTCATGGTGATGGTCTTAGCCTCTGAGAAATTGTTCTTTGCAGTCACGGTGATAGTCATTGCAGAGCCTACGGTGTATTTCTCAGCGGACACAGTATAGTCCACGCCTTTCACAGCAGTGCCGCCAAATGTGACTGGAATGTCAGTGGCTTCGGCAGGAGCATTCTCCGCAATGAGTTTCACGTCGATACTACCATTCTGGAGGGAGTAAGAGGATTGTTCGAATGACACTCTGAAAGTGTTGTCATCATCGCTGCTACACGCAGTGAATACTGTAGCCACCAGCGCGAGCAAGAAAGGAATAATTTTTTTCATAATTGTTTGGTTTGTTTTGTTTGTAATTTATGGTTATGGGTTGAGGGTTGTCGGTTTTTGGTTGTGGGTTGTGGGTTGTCGGTATTTTTGTCGGATAAACATACTATCTGCATCCGCAATCCAACCGACAACCGGCAACCAACAACCTCACTCAGCATTCTCATTATACTCTTTCTCCATGGCGCTTATCACGTCACGGTCCTCCTGGGTGAGCGGCGTAGGGTCAGGGAGCTTGTAGCTGGAGCCTTCCTGCACCTGCTCTGGTGGCACCTCGTCATATTTCTCGCACGAGGATATCATTGCGCCTATAGAGGCAAGTAATGCTGACATTATGATGAAATGTTTCATAATCATGTTGTATTATTGTTCTTGGGAAATAAGGTATCAATACTCTATCTCTGTGTAACCTGGATTCTGACGCAAGCCTGAATTCAACTGAATATCCGAGGCAGGGATGGCAAAGGTGTACATAAACTTATATGTAGTGTATTTCAGTCCCTTGCTCATTACCCACATCTCCGGTCTGCCGTTGCGCTTCAGTTCGGTGAAACGGTCGCCTTCGAGAAACAGTTCCTTACGTCTCTCCGAGAGAATGGCATAGATAAGCGGAGTAAGAGGCTTGCCTTCAGCATCCACCTTGATGATGTCTGCGGCATCCACTGCCGGCAAGGTCGCCATGGTATAGTCTGCACAGTCCTTGATGCGATGCTTTCTCAGGTCGTTGAGAAGTTGGAGCGCAGTCTTGGTATCGCCCATGTGATAGGCGCTTTCCATAGCTATCAGCGCCAGTTCAGCAGAGCGAAGTCCTGAGAAGAATATCTTCTTGTTCTTGCGTTTCCTGCCGATAAAGAGGCTATAGCGTATGTCTGCATCACCTTCCTTGAACAACTTGATGAAGCGGGCACTAATAGGGCGGGCAGAAAGATATATGTTATCGGAGGCGAAGCTCTTATCGAGTTTTACCACACGGAAAAGCATATTGCCAGCCATTCCGTCATAAGCCTCCATCATCTTCTGGTATTCTTCACCTTCTATCAATGGATGTCGCTGAAGCACGTCGAGAGCCATTTCCCTTGCCTCGTCATAACGCTTGCTCCAGAAATAGAGACGAGCGAGATACCCCTTTATCACGTCGTCCGTAAAGAAATAATACTCATTCTGAATGTCATATTCTAAAGCCTTCTTCATATCCTCCTCCGCCCTTGCCACGGTCTGGGGGATGGTGCTTCGCAAAGGTTTTGCCTCCATATTGAATTCTGTCACCAGAGGCACGCCCAACTGCTCATCTTCACTTCCGACAGGCGGACAGTAGTAACGCAGCAACTGATAATAGCAGATACCGCGAATAGCGTATGCCGTACCAATGACATCCTTTGCTTCCTGCGTATCAAGGTCTGTCTTGAGATTATCGATTATGATGTTGCAACGTCCGATAGTGGAGTAGCAACTCTTGTACATACTGCCCGAGGAGCAATATGTTCCTATATAGGTAGGGAGCATAACTCCGATGGGATACTCTGTAAGGTTTGTCTCAAAGTTATCACACCAGCAAGCCATGGGATATACCCCTGCAGCTTCCATTGCCGCTTTCGCTCCTACTGTGCGGGTCAGTCCTCTCTCTATCTCGTCACACATCTCATGAATGATGGCAGAGAAATCCTCCGGAGTTTCAGGGATGATCTTGTCATCAGGCTTTATGTCGAGGAAACCGTTGCACGAAGTGAGTGTCACGGCAAGCATGAATATATATGCTAAATTATTTTTCATAAGTAGGTGGTCAATATTATTGTTTATGATTATTATGATTCCAATCCGTCTAATTCCATTAGAGTCCTACATTTAGTCCGAAAGAGAAACTGCGGCTGATAGGATATACCGCACCTGGCGACTCCGGATTCAGTCCCTTGAAGCCTGTGATGGTGGCGATATTGTTTGCTGCAAATGTGAATCCAAGGTAGGTCAATCCCATTCTCTTTACTATCTCATCTGGCACACTGTACATCAATGCAATATAGCCTATCTTCCAGTATGACGCATTGCAATAGTCTGCACCGTCAGTGATAGAAGAAGAACTGACATTATCCAAATCTACAGAAATGGCAGGACCATAGGTATCTATGAGTCTTGGGTATCCGTTAGTGATATGATTTGTCGGTGTCCATCTGTTTGAGGCTTCCTTAGGCTTGTTCAGATGCGCTGTATATAGGTCGGCAGACTGCGTCTGATATTGGTTGACACGTGTGCCTGAAAGTGTTCCCCTGTTAGCGAAATCATTTCTGACAGTGCTATTTTTTTTTGCTCCGAAAGCGAATGATGTGCTCATGCTCAGTGAGAAGTTCTTGTAACTGGCAAGTGTAGAGAAGCCACCTGTCCACGGAGCATTCTCCGTACCTATATAATATACGTAGTTATCCATCTTACGCTTGTCGGCAGAAGAGGCGATATTAGTGCCTGGTCGCAGAGCGAAATTGAGCATACCTGTAGCCTCATCGATACCAAGATACTTGCCTTTGAAGAGTGAAGAGAGTGGATAGTCAAGGCGTGTTGGCGAGAATACATAGTTGTCTGGCGCATCATACAGTGTGAGTTTATTCTGATTATAAGCCACATTGCCTGTTACGCTCCATGAGAAATCCTTCAGTTTCAATGGGATAGCATTGAGAGTAAGCTCTATTCCCTGGTTTATCTGCTCCGAAGTGTTGTAGCTCTGATTAGTAAAGCCAGTTGTGGAAACCACGCTGACACTGGTCACGAGGTCATATCCCTTACGACGATATGCGGAAATGAGCATATTGATACGATTATTGAGGAAACCCATATCGAGCGAAGCGTTGTAGTCGCGTGTATGTTCCCAGCGCAGATTTGGGTTCGGAGCATTGCTTATGACTCCCATACGATATGTATCAAGGTCAGTAGAGCGATAACCTTTATATGACATTATAATCTGAGGATAGACGCTCTTGTTTACTCCTCCTGTCAGACCTGTAGAGAGTCTCACTGTGGCACGGCTGATTACAGGCTGCAATGCCTTCATAAATTCTTCCTCATCTATATTCCATGCCAATCCTGCAGACCATGTATAGTTGAATTGTTCCTTACTTCCGAAGTTGTTTGAACCATCTGAACGGACTGTCATATTAGCGATATACTTGTCACGGAATGCATAGTCGAGAGCGCCATAGAATGATGCAAACGCTGTCTTTGACCTGCTCTGTCCTGAGAGAGCATCGACTGTGTTGCGGTAAATGAGCAATTCACTCTCTGTCAACGAGCCATCAGCCTTTGTTCCGATATAGACAGGAGATTCATGCTGACCTGTCACAGGGTCGTAGCCATAGAACTTATGATATATGGATTTTGACTCATTATGGCGTATTTCCGAACCTGCCACAGCACTGATGCGATGATCCTTGTCGATGACTGTGGAGTAATTTGCCTGAATACGTGCCAGCCAACTCATGTTTCGGTTTGCTGTCTGAGTGAGAGAGCCGTATATTCGCTTTGACGTAGCAATGGCTGGGCCCTCAAATGGGCGGTCCATCCATGCAGAGTAGGTATTCTTTCCGATTTCGCAATCACTGTTGTCATTACTGAATGTGAAGGCTGCAAGACCGTACAGTTTGAATCCCTTGAAGGCATTCCACGAGATATCGCCTCGTATCTGCGTGGAAGTGCTGTTGTTCTTCATCGTAGTCTCATTGATTTCACGCATCACATTGATACCATTTGACGGCAATTGCCGACCAGTATCTCCATTTACAGGAGCCAAGGAATATATGGTCTCGTCAGCGGCATAGGAGCCGTCATCGTTATAGAGCTTCTCATAAGGATTGGCAAAGTATGCATACTTGAATATATTAAAGCTTTGGCTCGGTGAGAGAGCTGTCAGATAAGAGAAATCCACGCTCGTGTTGTACTGCAGATTGCTGAGCGGTGTGCCATTAATCTTTGCGGTAAAGTTATAGCTATTGGAATTTGTGCGCTTCACGATACCATTGTTCTGGTTCATTCCTGCTGATACATAGAATGTATTTTTATCCGAACCGCCCGATACTGACACATTATGCGATGTGGAGACACTGTTGTGGAACAGTTCCTTAAACCAGTCTGTACTATTATTTCCCAACGCATTGATATACTGGTTCTGCTGGTCTTTGGTCCATCCTGCGAAGCGACCATAGCCAGAACGTATCTGTCCGACGATACCAATTATAGGATAATATCCTCCACAGGCATAGCCCTGTGCAGAAAACTCGTCCCAGATGCTCTGTTCATACGCCAACTTCTCGCGTGAATTCATCAGCGAAGCATCGCGTGTAGGTGATGTGGATATGCTGACCGTTCCATCATAACTTACCCTGGTGCGGCCCTGCTGACCTTTCTTTGTCGTGATGACGATGACGCCAGCCTGTGCCTGCGAACCATAGATAGCCGCTGCGGAAGCATCCTTGAGCACGGTCACGCTCTCGATGTTCTGCGGACTGATGCCTGCAATTCCGTTGGCATAGATGGTACTGAAGTCGCCTGAACGTATGAGCGAACTGCCTATGTCCGGCATGGACTTCTGTACTGGCACTCCATCGACCACCCAAAGCGGCTCGTTATTGCCTGTGATGGAACTGATACCACGCACACGCACCTTGGCAGACTCGCCAGGACGACCTGACGTAGCGCTGACACTGACACCTGCCATCTTACCCTGAAGAAGCATATCGACATTATTCAGTGGGGAGTCCTTGAGGTCTTTTCCGCTGACAATGCCGACAGATCCTGTGCTCTTACGTATGTCTGTCTGAGTATATCCAGTCACAACAACCTGATCAAGAGCCACCTCCGAACTGTTCAACTGCACATTGATAGTAGTGGATTTGGCACGCAGTTCCTTGCTGTCCTGTCCCACATAGGAATAGACAAGCATCGAATTGCGTGGCACTGTTATGGTATATTTGCCAGTAAGGTCGGTGGATACGCCTTTGGCACTGCCTTTCACCTTGACTATGGCACCGATAAGCGGCTCTCCCGTATCGTCTGTCACCACTCCGGTCACGGTGATGGTCTGGTCATCCGTCTTCCCTGACTGTGCAAGGGCGTAGCTTGGAGCCAGCATCAGGAACAGTGTTCCGATGAAAAATAATAATAATCTTTTTCTCATGCTTCTTGTCGTGTTATTTGTGATTTACTATATCTATGTCCCTCTCTGTAGGATTGACGAGGTTTTCGAGAAAGTAATAGCGGATAAGATTCTGGTAATAAGGGCAGTCCACACCGTGGTCCTTGCCTGGGAGCACCATCATCTCAAAGCGTTTGTTATGCTTTATCAGTGCATCCGCCATTCTCAAAGTGTTGGCAAACGGCACATTGCCATCGACATCGCCGCTTATCAGCAGCAGTTTGCCTTTGAGATTACCAGCCAACTGCATATTGGTAGGTATTGGTTTCAGTCCATGCCATGTCTCACCCCACCACTGTATGTAGATGTTGTTGTCATGATTGCCAGACGCTGCTATGCCCACCTTGTAGAAATCGGGGTAAGTGAGCATCGAAGCCACTGTCTCAAAGCCACCTCCTGAGTGTCCGTATATTCCTACTCTCGTGGTGTCGATATACTGATAGCGCTGCGCAAGCTCTAAGATAGCATTGCGATTATCTGCAAGCGGATAGTCACGAAGGTTACCATAACCGTATGCTAAGAAATCTCTGCCTCGCCAAGGCGAACTGCCTCTCGGCGCTACATTGATGACGATAAATCCTGCTTCTGCAAGTGACTGATTGCCTGAATCGTCTATGGCGAACTTCAATGGTATCTGATCATCCTGCGGACCGGGATAGACATTCGAGATAATAGGATATTTCTTTGTCGTATCAAGGTCGGAAGGGAGATACATCAGTCCGTAGAGATCAGTCTCTCCATCAGCCGCTTTCACAGTGATAAGTTGCGGAGCATGCCATCCTGCCGCCTTAAGAGTATCTGTCGTGACGCGAGCTATCTCCTTGATGCGCTTTGGATTTCGCATATCTACGAGATGGAATACTGGCGGCATATCCATTCTGGAGTATTGGTCTATGGCATAGCGACGGTCATGCGAGAAGATAAGGTCATGATAGCCATTGCCCTGAGTAAGCCTTTCCTGCCTCTTGCCATCAAGCCTTGCATGATAATAGAAGCGGTAATAAGGGTTTACTCCCTGCTCTGCTCCATATCCAGCAAAGGTGATGGTGCGTGCCACTGTGTCAATATGCTCGATACTTCCTGCCACTATATCATCACCGAGGGTGATACGATTGAGCAGTTTACCATTACAGTCATAGAGGAAATAATTACCTTTTCCCGTACGCTCTGACCACCAGATGATATGCTTTCCATGATCGATGAAGCGATAATTGAAAAGGTTGACACTGAGATGCGGTTTGCATTCCTCCGATATGACTACCTCCACCTTGCCTGTTGGCACATCAATGCGACACAACTGAATGGTATCCACCGATCTGCTTCTGCGGGTAAACCACATAGTCTGCTCTGTCCTGTTGAAGTCGAGCGCCACATTTTGATCCTTAAAACGGTCAATATCGAGATACCGTCCCTCATCCTTGTCTGCATCATACCACCACAATCTGAATCTGCGCACGCCCTTTTCATTTGGCAATGGCATCTTTTTCGTTATCAGTTTCGGGCGTGGTTTAGCAAGCGAATTGATGATATAAAGCTCCCCCACCTCACTGTCGTCCGTGATGAATGAAATGTATTTATGTCCGAGCCAGAAGCCTGTGGGATTGCTTTCCGTGATGGTGTCCTTGCCGGTGCGGTAACAGTAGGAGGCATATTCCTTGCCGTCGCTGGTTATCTTCTTCTGCTTGCCAGTTCGATTATCACGCACATAGAGATTGTATCTATCGCCAAGCATGGTGAAAAGGGAATCTTTGGTATGGGCAGAGCGCTTTCCCCCAATCATTCCGCGATTCTTGCTTGTGCGTTCAGGAGTGGTGTCGATAGCCATTTTCCCGGTATTTCGGTCATAGACCAGGCGCTTTCCTTTACTTCGCCAGTAGAAGCGTGAGGTGTCACCGTTGCGGAAATCTATGCCATAAAGTTTGACGTCCGTCTCCTTCATGGCGGTATCCTTGGTCAGGGCAGAATACTGACGGACGAAGGAAGGCATATCCTTTATCATCAGTTGCGGTCTTCCGTCCTTAGGATTGACAAGATAAAATTGCCTTTTTCCTTTCACCACACTGCTGTAAGTAATAATATTGCTCTCTCCTGCCCATGATGGATTGACGGCAGAGTCATAATATCGTGACGAGATATTCTTCTCCGAAGCACGCTCCACCTTCTGCCAATCCACCTTGTCGTCATTCCATGCGGACACCGGAATGGCTGCGGCTGAAGCCAATGCGAGCAATAATCCGTACTTTATCTTCATCTTGTTATCTCCTTCACTGCGTTCAACATATCTATACATCCGCCGCTCAGGCACTTGTCATCCTGTCCGTTCCTGCGCACAGTGCGCATCAGGAGTGCCTTGATGTCAGCGGCTTTCATCTTTGGGAAATATGACCTGATCAATGCCACTATACCACTTACCACCGGAGCTGCTACACTGGTGCCCTGCGAAGTGCGGTAATTGTCATTGGGAAAGGCTGAAGCTATCGCCTCGCCGGGTGCAAGAATATCCACATTCTCTGATCCATAATTGGAAAACTTGCAGCATCTTCCATCCATGCCGCTGGCTCCTACACGGAGATAGTTAGGGTATGCCTTGCCGTTGGCATCCCTTCCCGTAGGATAATATGCTATGGTGTCGATGCAGAGCCCATTGTTGCCAGCAGCATGCACCACAAAGACGTCGTGCTTGGCTGCGTAGGCTATGGCGTCACTTACCATCTGTGGCGTAGGCGACTGATATTTCCCAAGACTGATATTTATCACCTTGGCTCCATTATCCACCGCATAGCGTATAGCTGTTGCCACATCCTTGTCGTATTCATCGCCTTCTGGAGCGGCACGAAGTATCATCAGTTTTGCTACTCCGTCAGCCACTCCAGCATATCGCTTGTCATTGCCACCGTTGCCGCCTACTACTCCAGCCACAAAAGTGCCATGCTCACACCCCTCCACAGTCAGAGTGTTGTTACCATAATATATATCTGAAGCATTCTCCAGGTCGTCACCCATCAGCAGACGCTTGTCCTCAGCATTCTCTATGCCGTCTATTCTGGTCTTCATCAGCTGGAGATTGTCTGCCTGCGACTTCTTATAGTCAGTCCATGAGGTGGTCTTGCTCGAGCGAAGCAAATCTGTGACGAGCATCTCTCCGAGTCTATTCCATATCGTGTCCTGCACATCCTGCATCAATACGCCCTTCAGCGTCAGAGTGTCAGCATTGATATTCTCGCGCTGCATGATGGAATCCATCATCGCTATCGCCGCGGCCTTCTGCCTGTTGATGTCATACATCATCAGATAGCCATTGATGCCAGCCTTCTTTCTCATGCGAAGATAGAAGTCATATTCAGCCTTGTCTGCAGCTTCCTCACGCTTCACGCCTTTGTATTTGGGGTAAAGACGCTTGAACTGCCTGTACTCTTCCGTTCCGGCACTCGTCATATTGAATGTACCATCTCGCGTGCCGAGAAAGTTCCATCCGTGTATATCGTCCACGTATCCGTTTCGATCATTATCCTTTCCGTCACGGCATTCCTTCGGATTTGTCCAAAAAGCATTGTTGATATTAGCCAGAAGCGTGTCGGCTCCAGAATCTATAATTCCGACCACTACAGGCTTCTTGGCTTTCTTCCCTTTCATCGATAGATATTCCAGAGCGGCTTTCACATTGGCTCCCTGCAGCGAGTCATTGCATACAAGATGCCAGCCAGCGTGATTATCTTTTACGGTCTGTGCCTGCACACCGGATGCAAGCATCGAGATAGCGATTATAAGTCCATAAAGTTTCATGGTTGCAGTTACTCCATATTTTCATATTCCCTATTGCCATGGTTCCCTCCGAGCCGTTATTTTATGCATCCGTCCCCTTCTCCACCATGTCATTATGCGGTGGCAAAGATAGTAAAAAAGGATGAAAAGATAACACATTATCCGGAAAAAATATCAATTATTCCCTCAAATCCGCAACCTTATAGGATGTAGTGGGACTATGCCTGAAAAGCTGCA
>URJQ01000083.1 GCA_900548195.1 uncultured Prevotella sp. | reverse complement strand
GTATCACTCAGTTCATGTTTTAATTTGCTTATGGACTCATACTGCTGTCTGAAATTTCCAATATAAATCTGTGCATTATTACTGGATACATTGAAATTTCCTTCTGCCATTTCTCCCAGAAGATAACTGGTATCCTGCACAATCACCTCCAGAGTTTTGCATGCCTGCCGGAAATTACCGGCAAGTTTTCCGAGTTCGTCTGGAGATTCATAATTTATTTCCACATCAAGCTGTCCTGCTTTCAGTTTCTCAGCTGCACCTTCCAGTTCCTGAATTGGCTTTAGCATAATTCCGGTAATGGTGGTCCGGATGACAGTGGAGAAAGCCACTGCTCCTGTTCCTATGAGAATCATCAGAATAATGCTCACAATTCCCGTTACCCTGGCAGATGTATACTGACTCTTTGCCTCTGCGGATGCCACTTTTCCGATATCAACCAATATATCCTGAAGTTTCTCTGTTGCATCATTATAATCGGAATTAAACAGTGCCAGAGCTTCGTCATTTTTATTCTGCTGCGCCAGTTCCATGAGCGCTACCCGCTGTTTTTTCAGTTCTTCTATTTCTGGTGTGCTCATATTCATTTCTTTATAAAGTTTTACTTATAAGTCATCTATTATATTCTGAAACACTTTCCATTGTAAGTCAGCCCTATAATATGCTTTTCTGCCCTTTGGCACGTGCAGACGACAGGTCTTGGTGAAGTCAATGCCAGAAGTGGAGAATGTCGTCTTATAGCATACAGGAGGCATATTAGCGCTGACATAGAGGTCGGAGAGCTGGCATCCGTCAAAGGCGTATTCGGAGAGCAATTTCATTTTCGCTCCGATGCGCACAATCTTCAGGTGGTTACAATTCTGGAATGTTCCGGTGGGTAATTGCTCCATAGCGTTCGGGAGGACTACTTCCTTCACCTTACTATCATAGAATATGCACTGCCCCAATTGGGTTAATCCTTCAGGCAGGACAATTTTCTCAATACTGCAATCACGGAAAGCATAGTTGCCGAGAGACTCTACAGTGGCAGGCAGTACGAATTCGCCCTTCTTTCCCATCGGAAACCACAGAATCTTCCTGCCATCAATGCTCATCAGTACGCCATCGCTGCACGAGTAACTGACATTGGCAGGCGAGACATCAATGCTCTCCAGCGATGTGCAACCAGCTGATGGCGTTATCTCCACGACGGAAGCAGGAACTGAGAGACTACGAAGAGAGGAGCAATCAGCAAAGGCATCTTTCTCTATCTTTACGGCAGTCATTGGCAGGCTGATATGTTTCAGATTCTGGCACGAGCGGAAAAGTCCGGTTCCTAACACTCCCTCTTCCGTCACTCTGGATTCACCATATTCCCCACCGCCTCAGTTCCTGCTTCCGTCGTGGAGATATCATCGCCATTGAGCGGTCCAGCCAATGTGATGCTGGAATATTTATATTTATCCTCACCAATAAGAGTGGATAAAAAGCCCGGTTCGCCAAGCACGACAGCCGAAGAGGTGGTGAAACGGAGTTCCTCGCCCTCTGCTTCCCCATTTTTGTTTGTAGCATACGGTGTCAGGCTATATGAAGTATTAGGCGACAGCCCATCAATACGCAGTCTGTAAAGTCCATTTTTATCAGTTCCTTCTGACTGTACAAATGTTCTGACCTTGTTATCTCCATTGCTCTCCGTGCAATATAAGCGACAGCCATTGAGAGTCACAGGGTCTCCCCCATTATCGACAATGCCGTAGCCCACAATCACGCTCATCGGACCGCTGCTTAATATCTCCGCTTTACCGACGGTAGGGCGATGGTTGGGAGCGGTGGTAAAATTGAGCATTTCACCAGATAAAGAGGCAGTGCCATTACTGCCCTGAAGCATATAATAATAGGTAGTGCCGGCAGTTAGCCCTGACAGATGCAGGGAGACACTATCATCATGTTCAGCAGTGGCATCCTGCTTGACATTCATGCTTGCGTCATTGCCGAAGCGAAACCATAGTTTTGGCTTTACGACACCTTTGTCTGTAAAGCACTTGCCATGGAGCGTTGCCTCGGTGCGACTAATATCCGAAGCAGACAATGTCAAGAGACGTGGCTCGAAATTGTCGGGCTTGTCACTGGAGCAAGAGCATAAGACGGCAACGACAAGGCTGTAAATATATAATATGCGTTTATTCATTGCTCGCTTCTTTGAGTTTGACATTTTTCTTATGCTTGCGTAGTTTGGTCAATAATCCTGTTTTACCAAAACAGATACCGACACCAATGCCAGCCTGCCATTGCTTTCCAGCAATAGTCAGAGCAGACGCGCTGATATTAAGCTTTCCTACTGTGACGATGACACCTACCTCGGCGGCAAAGCCCTTATCGGTCAGTCCTTCATTCTGAAGCCAACCGCCACCTTCACTATCTGCAAGTTGCCATGACGTAATCTGACTACCATAACCTATACCTTCAAATATATTCCACTTACCGTTAATCCGATGTATTGCGCCAATAGTTAAAGCATATTCTGACGTCTGGGTTTCCCCAGAATAGTAAGGCTTATTGCTAATGTTTGGGCGATAACCGTCACGATCGCAATTACCTATAGTCTCAGGAGAAGAATGCAGATTGGTGCTGGCATGGAAATAGACGCCGTGCTGGCGCATGATAGCAGCGAAGCAACCCCAAGAAGGTCCATCGGTGTGCATTGAGGCAGTCAGCAAGGCATAACCATGCAGTTGCCTTAACTGCCTTGTCGGAGCTACGACGACGGTATCCACGACCGTTTTGGTAAAGACGATAGTGTCATGCCTCTCCACCAACTTTGCTTCAGGCAAACGGAGGCGCATCTCATAGGTCATTCGGCTTTCGAGTTTAGAACCAAACTGATAGTCGCGCATCACTCCCCACTGCGGATGCTTGAGCGTAATGGATTTAGAGCCTTTGGGCAGGTAGAGCCATATCTCGCCCACCTCGTCGCGTCGCTTCACGATTCCAAGAGGAGAGGAGAAAGCAAACTCACTCGGAGCCACCACTTTCACGAGAGCGCAAGCCTCACCATTGAGATCGCGGACGACATCGATGAATGCGCTTACATCGCTGGGCAACTGCTTGAAACTCTCGACAGAGAAGGTGCTGTCAGGCTTCTCTTGCTCAGTAGAGAAACAGATTGCATTAGCTTCGAAAATGGAAATACAAGACAAGGCTATCACATACGCCACACAGAGCATTGCCTTGCGAAGCGTATGCAAAACTATTCTTATGACTTGCTTACTACTCTTCATATATGCTATTCAAGATTAAAGTCGGAGATTCCTATCACCTCGTCAGCGCTTCCCACTGTGGATGAAGGTTGCCATGTGCGAACATGAATCAGGGGCATGGAAGGATTACGGAAGTCCCATAGCAGAAACAGATAGCCATCATCGGCATAGCGATTGCTCTGATAACGCTGGCGAAGCGTGACTCCATAAATACCATCCATTGTGGGATGGCGCATGATGCGGAAATCAGAGAATCTCACATCCACCTTCTTATTGCTGGCAAAGACTTTGGAAAGGCGCGACAGATACTCGTGCTTGGAATGTATCGCATAGTTTACTCTGCCGTCAGCCTTTGGGATTTCGCCATCTCTTGACGGTCTTACGACATTGCCTACTATTATCAATGCCTTGTCACTAAACACCTGCCAAAGGAAATCTATATCCTTTGTGGTGTATGCTGTTCGGAAATGCTCGCAATAATTGAGTATCTGCTTACGGCGGGAAGCGTCGGTATCAGAAAGTTTTCCATTGATTATCTTTGTAGCTTCGGCATAGAATGGATTACTTCTTGCCAGCTTTCTGATGTCCGTCTGCGGAAGTTTCACCTCTTTCCTATTGGACGAAGACTGGGCCTGAGAATTGCTAACGCCCTCTGTCTCAGGAGCGACTTTTGCCACTTTGCCTTCTTGCGTTGCCATTTCCTGCTGGCTTACGTGCTCGGCAGTGGATAAGGAAGAGATATTGCCAGACTTATCTATATATCCTTCACGCCCTGTAGCCATTTCCCTAAATCGCAGTTTGCCATTGCGAAAATGCGTGTCGAGCAAGCATCCACTCAGCGGAACGCGAAAGATTATGTCGCCCTTAGCATCTTCCACAAAATACTGTTTGCCTCCATTCAGCATGGTCTGCTCCACCAGTTGTAGTCCTTCTATGACCCCATAGCGTGCCTCCGAAGCCACATTTTTGTCTGTCGCAGAAGGTTTCATCCATAAGATAATGACCCAAACTGACAGTATCAGCACAAGGAATGATAAGATATATGTTAGTTTATTCATTGATAACTACTTAATGACCCACCATTTTTTTTGTTAGTCCCAATTTACTTTCTCACCTCCGATATTTATCTTCACCTTGTCAGGATTATCGGATATGATGAGATTAATCAGATGCTCTATGCCAGGCTTGAACAGAAACTTACTCTCAAAGAAATAACTCACTCCCTTCATCTCCACCTCAATGAGTGGCATCCTGTTGTCAATACGTTGCGGCACGATGATGGCAGAATACGTATCGTCTTCATCCTGATGTGCTATAATGGTCTTTCTGGTTCCCTTTACGTCACGAGTGACAATGCCAGCCTGCAAATCTATAGTGGCAGTCGGCACGGTACTATGAACATATACTACAGCAGTCTTTGGCATTTCACCGTCAAAGTCCTCACCTTTTATCAAGCGAATGGTAAGCTTACTCATAATATGCTTGAAATTGAGACTGATAGGAGAAACAGACGCCTTTACACCCTTAGCAGTTGCGAAGAGCAAATCGCTTGCTTCATAGCCACCTAATGACGTCGCAGTCTTCTTAGTGCTTTGGTCTATTGCCACGCTAAAAGGCTGGTCTTCGATGTTGCTAAGCTTCTTTATGTAAGGATAATATGCAAAGGCATTGTAAGTGCCCTCATCCCAAAAGAGGAAACGATCTGCAGTCCATTCCCTGCCATTGAATGACAGAGCCTCATTATTGACAAGGTTGCCTCCAATCTCCAAAGGCTTATCCGCAGAAGCTACATAGAGTCCGATACAATCACCTGCCTCAAAGTCAGACGAGGTAGCACGTGTCTGAGCAGGATGGGAGACACGGAATGTCATCGGCGTGGATTTAGCATCCTTATATTGTGGCTCTGCATCATCACTGCAAGAAGCAAGCAATGACGTGGTCAGAACGGAGATAAAACTTATTATAAGTAGTTTGTTCATACTTTTCTTCTGTTGGTTTTACACCTTTATTAGATAAGTGCTAATCAGAATGACTTGATTACCCACTTATGCATTCATGACTATATAGTAGCTTTAGTGACGCTTGGACTTCGCCTTCAACCTATTCAGCGGATTACCTTTATGGATAACAGGCGCATTTTGGTAAGTGTGCGCGGTGCGCTTATCATTCACGTCCACGCTCCTTGTCACGGTGCCGGCATCGCGGGAGTCATGCTTGACGAAGTCCTCGAAAGAGTAAGTCTCGCCAGCATAACGCTTAATTCGCTTTACTATGCTCTCGCGACTTATGGTACTATAGTAAGGAATATCATTGTTCATGCAGGAGTTTTGCTCTGATCTGAACACTCCGCGACTATGCATAAAGCCACCTTCATAGACATCCACGATGTCACTATAGCGATCATCAAAGATGAGATGACTCCATCCCACATTGTGCATCTTGCTGGTCAAAGAGAGATTTTCATACCAGCCCAAGGAAAGATAATATCGCAACTCATCTGCATGAGGACAGCAAGTGCAACCGCAAGCATCAATGAAAGCATTGTGATAGATATATTCGTCAGCGAGTTTGCCAAAGCCATGTCCGCCAGCTTCATGCTGCACTACGCCACGCGTATCAAGAGGATAGCCATAAGTACTTAGTGGGCAGAATGCTATTGCGGCGCCACTTTCCCACATCTGGCAGATGCCACCGTAATCAGTGGAGTTTGGCACTATGATAATTAGGGTCTGATTGAGGTTCTCCTTGTTTACTGTCGGTGCGCCTAATACATAGTCGAATATCTCATCATAGTCAGCTCTCAGCCCTACCCCACCAGTGAATGTGGTCTTGAAACGATTATAACGTATCGTATTCACCGTGCCAACGCCTGACTCTGTGGAGAGCGGAACGGCTGTATAGACATTGAAATAATCACGATAGGTCTTGTAAGGCTCAATACCGAAGAAATACTCCACCTCTTCCTTAATATATTTCAGGTAGTCTCCACTCGCGATGTCGCTTGCATTAAAGCCGTCACCGAGCAATACGATGTTTATGCCACCATTATTGCCTCTCTTTGCCTTCTGCAACGTAATCCATTGGTCTTCACCATATTCATAATTGGATTGGCTGACATTGCAAGCATGAGTATAGTCCTTATTCTTGAGATGGAAGACCACCTTTCCCCTGCGGTCGTCACTACCTTTTGGCATAGCCTTGATGGTCAGTGTCACCTCGGTCTTGTTTTTACCATGATCAGGATATACCTCACACCAGCCAGGCTTGCTCTCTATGTCCCATTCTCCTTCAGCATTTATCACGAGGGTCTGCTTATGCTCCGTATTGAGAGCACAAGCCACAGAAGGACGGCACACCAGTTCATGATGCGCAGCGATTCGCTTGAAGTCACGCCAACCATTAGATGTCTGGTAATGCAGAACGGCGTTCTCAGGCACCTCAAGCGTGAAATTGTCCTTCGGCACGCCTTCAAATACGTTGTCTTCTATGTATGCCGGCATAGTACCTTCACACACAATGGACCCGATACCGTAGCATCCGCTGAAGGCTTCACAATGGATGGTCTCTACCGTTTCACTGAACAATATTCCCTCCAGCATCCTGCAATTGGCGAAAGCTCTCCTTCCTATGCTCTCCACTTCTTCCGGAATTTTGAGAACGCCAGTCAGTCGCCAGTTGTTTTCAAAGGCATTGTCGCCAATATGAGTGACAGTGGAAGGCAACACCAGATTGCCGGAGAAATCATTATTGCGGAACGCATTATAAGAAATGACCTGCACATTCTTTGGTAAATGAAGCTCACCCTTGAAATGACAATGTGCAAATGCATCATTGCCAATATTTGTAATGCCATCGTGGAGTGTAAGAGTTCCATCAAATCCACAATTGCTGAAAGTACCAGATGGAACTGCTATGAGTCCTTGAGGAATGGATAAAGACCCTGTAAGACCATAACAACCATCAAAAGTGCATATTCCTAATCTTTTCAATTTTGTTGGAAGCCTTAATTCTCCATAAAACCCTGTACATTCAGAGAAACAATATCCTCTGATAAGTTCTACGTTATCTGGTATAATAAGATTTCCTGTTAGATTTCTACATCCTTGAAATACGCCTCCGTAATAATCTGTCCCTTCATCATCTGTATCATTAGTTGGTCCATTACCACTTTTGCCAAGATATTTTAGAGTTGAGGGTAATGATAGAATTCCATTTAATCCAACACAACCACCAAAAGCTCCTCTTTGAATATCAACAACTCCATCTGGAATTATTAACGATCCCGAAAGATATTTACATCCATAAAAAGCATTGGCACCTATAGAAGTAATGGTATCAGGCAAAACAAGCCTCGTCAATGTCATGTTTCCACCGGACTGACGAGTATTACAAAAAGCACAATTAGGAATTTGGTCATCTAAATTTTTTCCTGTTCCGATTTCTACTTCGCCCCATCCCTTGATGCGCACATTCTTCATGTTCAAAGCAGAAAGGCGCGACATGGAGTCTCTCATGAAATAGAAATCACGGGCATCTATCTTGCCTGTAATCTTCAGATTCTTTATCTTTGTGTAGTCTTTGTTGGCTTCGATTATGGCTTTCTTGAGACCGCCTGGAGTGGAATGGATGATTACATACTCCTTTGCCGTGGCATTATGGCTGACAAGGTCATTCTCCCACGGCGTAATGCTTTCGCTGATAAGCGTCAGTTTGTATTGTCCACTGCCGGCTTTCTTATCTACTTTGATGCCGAATTTCATCATTTTGCCTGCCACATAGGTCAAGTTCTCACTCTTAGTGAATTTATATGGCAAGCCTCCTATTGTGATGCTGAAAAGCGTCGTACCCGCACTTACAGTCTGTGGCACCACGATAGTGCGCCATTCGTCGCCTGTATGTGAAGGTATTGTCGCCGTCTGCTCCACTTCTCCTGCCACTTTCACCGTTCCGTCTGACAGATTTATGCTTGCCTTTCGCGCCACGTTGGCAGTGAGCACACTCTTCTCTGTGCTTGCCCATTCGCCTTTGGCAAAGCCTTCACCTTCAACCAAAGTGACACAGGCATTTGACATTCTATGCTTCAAGAGCAGACGAATAGTATTGGAAGTCGGAGCTATGTCTGTGAGCCTGCCCCATAGAAAGTCGCTCGCCTCATAACCGCAAAGGCTGCCATTCTCTGCAGGACGGTTTTGATCGCGCTGCACTTCAAACTGATAGTCGTCAATACTTTCCGGACTTGCAAATGGATAATACCCATAAACGTCGATATGTGTATGTTTGTCTTTCCAATAGACATCGTATGCTGGCACCCATTTATAATTCGCCTCGTCAAAAGTATAACGCACATTGTCGCCCCTATTGCCTCGCACTTGCAGCGTTCCTGGTGTACCTCCTTTATAATCTACGATATAGACGCCCATATAGTCGCCGTCGCAGAAGCCGTTGTCATTGACACGGGTAATCGGGAGTTGGTCAATATCTCCTGAGAGTTCGATGCGGTCTTTGCCCTGTTGTCCGTTGCTTTCGTCAAACAGTTCATCAGCGCATCCTGCGATTATAAGGCTGAATACCAATGCTATCGGATATAATAATGACTTGATGTATTTCTTGTTCATAGTCCTATTTTGAATTTTTTGGACATTATCTAAGTAGGTGAATAGAATTATTTTGATTGCCTAATTATCAATTAGCAGTACCTCCATAGTCGATGCCATCATCTGACCATGATCCTATAAATACATTTATGCCACTGCTTGACTTGGCAATGGTGACGGTAAACGTGTAACGCTTGCCACTGACGAAAGTGAGAGATTTTGAGAGTTTGTATTCGCTTCCATCTACATCGACGGTAATAAGGTCGGACTGCGCCACCTGTTGCGGTACTACTATGGCTCTATACTTATCTCCGTCCTTGTAAGGAATAACCGTAGTGGCAGGTCCTATCGCCATAACATCAGAAGAAGCTAAATCTACTGTTGCCAAGGTCTTAAGACCATTTAGCCTAAGTGACACTTTAGATGTCGAAAGAGAGGACTCTGTAAATCCATTTCCTGGCTTTAGCACTATCTCTACCTGGCTCATTGCATGATTTGCCTCAATGCCTACAGTTTCCTTGGTAGGGGTAACATTGAGAGAAGAGCCTATCAAAAGGTCGCCACTCTTGTAATCATGCGCATTACTTTGATTGGCATTTAGCTCGAAAATCATAGCGTTGACACTTGAAAGTGACTTCTGATAAGGATAGTAAAGATAGAAATCAGAGTGAGTATTCTCATCCTTCCAGTATATCGGAGTGGCTGGAGCCCAACCATTAGAGTAGGTGAAAAGCATGTTATCGACATGATTTCCTGAAGACAAAAGAGGCTGGGAAGACCCATCTGCTTTACGATTGACCACATAGAGTCCTATCTGGTCACCATTCTCGAATGCAGTTTCCGTAGCACGAGTTATCGTAGTGCTGATATTTATCGGCATTTTCGGTCTGGTCTCTTCTGGTTGGGATGGCTGGATAGGGTCAGTTTCAGTCCCCTCTCCTCCTGATGTGCAAGCTAAGAGGAGCATGCAAAATGCTATTATATATTGAGATTTATAGATGAGCATAAATCGAGTATTAATCTAAGGATATGTGAAATATTGTGCAAAGTTACATATTTTATTTCAATCAAACAAGTTCACATTGGTTCATAATGGATTGTTTATGGTAAATAATAGTGTAAATATTGGGGTTTCAGCGGGTTTTGTTGTTGGTTTTGGTTAGTTATTATTGTGTTTTTTTTCGATGTTTATTTGCTGTCGGGGTTGTTTTGTTATTTTTTTAACCAACGGTAAAAGCCGTTGGCACTGTGGCGGGATGGCTGGGGGGAATCGGTTGTTTTGTTGTTTTGTTGTTTAGTGATTTTGTTGAATGTATATACAATGCAATCAACTAAACAACCAGACAACCGCCAACCAACAACCGCCAACCAACAACCGATAACCAACAAAACAACCCCCAAAATACTATTTCTTCTCCAACTCCTGAAGACTTTCCATCTTCTTTGACTCCAGAAACTCATAAATACCACACAAATGCTCACGTACCCTGCCGTGACCAAACTCATATACCTTGCTGACAAGGCCATCGAGGAAATCACGATCGTGACTGACTACGATAAGCGTACCGTCGAAGTCGAGAAGCGCCTGCTTGAGCACGTCCTTCGTCTTGAGGTCAAGATGGTTTGTTGGCTCGTCGAGGATAAGAAGGTTGACAGGCTCCAGCAACAGTTTGAGAATTGCAAGACGTGTGCGTTCACCGCCTGAGAGCACTTTGACTTTCTTTGTGGAATCTTCTCCACCAAACATAAAGGCTCCGAGAAGGTCGCGTATCTTATTGCGCACCTCGCCTTTCGCCACATCGTCTATAGTCTGGAATACGGTGAGGTCTCCATCAAGCAGGGAGGCTTGGTTTTGAGCAAAATAGCCTATCTGCACGTTGTGTCCCAGTTCGAGCTTACCTTCATTTTGCAGTTGACCCATGATGCACTTCACCAATGTGGATTTACCCTCACCATTACGTCCTACGAAGGCTATCTTATCGCCACGCTCCACAGTGAGGTTTACTCCGCTGAATATCTGTTTATCATCGAAAGACATTGCCACATCACTCATCTGCACTGGGTAAGCACCGCTTCGTGGACTTGGCGGGAACTTAAGTCGAAGGTGACTGGTATCTTCTTCATCCACCTCTATGAGCTGAAGCTTTTCGAGCATCTTCACTCTACTCTGCACCTGGAAGGTCTTGGAATACGTTCCTTTGAAGCGTTCGATGAAATCCTTTGTCTCGGCTATCATCTTCTGCTGTTCCTCATATTGCTTCATCTGTTGCTCGCGACGTTCCTTACGCAGTTCCAGATAATGGCTATATGTGGCTTTATAGTCGTAGATTCTGCCCATCGTCACCTCAATGGTACGAGTGGTAATATCATCCACGAATTTACGGTCGTGGCTGATTACGACCACGGCTTTCGAACTATTACAGATGAAATCTTCGAGCCAACCGATGGATTCTATGTCGAGATGGTTTGTTGGCTCGTCAAGAAGCAATACGTCAGGCGATTTGAGAAGCAGTTTGGCAAGCTCGATACGCATACGCCAACCTCCAGAGAACTCACTGGTAGGACGGTCGAAATCTGAGCGCTCAAAGCCGAGTCCGAGCAGTGTCTTCTCCACATCTTCCTCGAAATGCGTCATGTCTATGGCATAGAATTTCTCTGAAAGTGAGGACACCTTCTCTATGAGCTGCATATATTCATCGCTCTCATAGTCGGTACGGGTGGTCAACTCATTATTGATGCGATCAATCTCTGCCTGTATCTCATGGAGATGAGCAAAAGCCTGGCAGGTCTCTTCGAACACGGTGCGTCCGTCTTCTGTCATAAGATGCTGTGGCAGATAGGCGATAACGCAGTCTTTTGGTGCTGAGACGGTGCCTCGCGTGGCTGTGCGCACACCGGCTATTATCTTTAGCAGAGTGCTCTTGCCTGCGCCATTCTTACCCATTAGGGCTATACGGTCCTTCTCATTTATCTGGAAGGAAATGTCTTTGAATAAGGTGGTGCCGCCAAACTCGACGGTCAATCCATCAACTGTGATCATATCTTTATTTCTCTTGTGCTTATTATGAAAAACGCGCAAAAATGATATCAACCACTTATCACGGTTTCTTCTTGCGTCACTTCTCCATTAGATATAAAATGCAAAGGTAATCAAAATCCATGAGATTCAACCACGAAAACACGGAAAACTGACTTGCACATGGGAAAAAATCGCAAGCTGATTCAGTCGATATGCACCGCATAACTCCTTAATACGTACTTATAGTTGTGTAAATCCATTTCCAGCAAGAGCGTTTTTCACCTGCCTGTAGCCTAAATCGTGGATTTCCTCAGCATTGGTGAAGCTGAATGTGTTGTTGCCCTTGAGGTCAATATTGATATAATAATCCGGCTTTATGGCATTGCGCATAGCTATCTTGTTCTGTCTCAAAGCTATATAGAAGGAATTAAAGAATATGCGAAACAGATTGCTGCCGGAAGAAGAGAACGAATTCTTCACAAAATTAGAAATCAACGGAGTAGCGAGTCCTGTAGCTACGCCGAGTCCTGTATCAAAGATGGAATGTCCTTGAGTAAGAGATAACATAGCATTTGTCACAACGCGTGTGGCGTCTTTCTCTGAAAAGAATGTGGATGTGATTTCCTGTTCCATATCCTTCACGCTATTAGTGCCGTATATGTCAAGGTCGATGGCAATCAATTTGTCGCCTTTATGCCTCACCACGCGATTGATCGGAAGACCGTTGGTCAATCCGCCATCCACGTATCTATGCCCATTCTTCTTATAGGGAGCAAACAATACCGGCATTGATACTGACATACGAATGGCTTCAAGAAGCGGACCTTTACGGATTACCACTTCATTGCCATTGTCAATGTTTGTGGCAATGGCGCAATAATCGATGGGTAAATCCTCTATCAGCACATCGCCAATAAAGCCTCGCAAACGATTGAAGATGTAATCACCATTCAGCAAGCCTTGCATCGAAACATTGTGAAGGTCAGACATCTTGAATACTTCCCATGAGTCGATGGTCTTCAGCCATTCGTATGCCTCGTCGAGTTTGCCAGCGGCATATAGTCCACCCACCAAGGCACCCATAGAGGTTCCGGCAATGGAGGTGATGATGTATCCGGATTCCTCTATTGCTTTTATCGCTCCTATATGTGCATAACCTTTTGCACCACCGGAACTAAGTACGAGAGATATTGGTAATTTTGGTATATTCATTGATTCTTCAGATTTTTATAATGTAGGAGCATGTTTGCCTTTATTCGTCCCTTTAGGATGATAAGCGCACGGCGCGGTCACCATCTGCATGAGCGATGAGAACTTGTTGCCACAGTATTTGCAGGTGAAAGGAGGCGTGGTACGTCCTTGGTATAACTTATGCTTTCCACGATTCGGTCCGTCTGGATGATAGGCACAAGGTGCGGAGACCAACTGCCGCACGTCAGGGAACTGCTTTCCGCAATATTCACAGTAACATTTCTCCATAGGTTTTTCTTTGTCTGAGTTTGAACTGCTGGCATTCAATGTCAGCAGTCCTATTAGTATTATCAAAAGCGTACGCATATCAGTGTCCTCCAGAGGATATTTCCATCTAATTGCCAGGTATTGCACATGAGATGTGAAGCCAAGTTAACCAAGAAATATCTGTATCACTCGATACCAGTAATCCCAGGAATAACCGACTGAAGGATGGTTTACAGCCATCACTCTGACACGCTTGCCGTTGCCCAAGACATAAGAACCCGTAGCCACATGATAACCGTCAACCACGATGTCCTCACCATCTTCCCAACGGTCGCCAGGCAGTTTGCTCCAGAGTCTGTTGCCCCAAGCGATGAGATACTCAGGCTGATACTTGTCCATCACATCGAAGAGAGTATCGGCTGCCTCGGAGTATTCCTCAGAAGTGCCAGCCTCACGAGGGCCACCCATCGCTACTTGCAGGTAATTGAAGAAGAGGACGGAATCCCATATCTTACGTTTCATGTCCCAATCCGTCTCCATTCCCACAAGCGAACGCTCGAATTTCACGAAAGTGCGCATCCAGTTCTCTCGTTCATTGCCTTCATCGAGATAATTTCTGATGACATTCTGCGTGAATCCTATGCAGTCGCGATGCAACTGGCAGTCACCACAGTCAGCACATCCCTCGTCGCAATAGTGGCTTTCACCCAGCACCATGATGCGCTTGCCGAATAATCCTCCGTTGGCGTAATTCGCGCCAACGAAAGGCTGAAAGAATACCTTAGTAATGTGTAAATAATAACTTCCGTAGTTTTCTGCGGTTAAGAGCAACATTT
>URJQ01000082.1 GCA_900548195.1 uncultured Prevotella sp. | reverse complement strand
CTACATACGCATCTATGCTTTCGACTACAAGAAAGCATGCTGCAATCCGAATGATTTTGAGTTCGTTAAGTTGGACTAAAACCTGAATGTTATAGATAAATTATGGTTCAAGTTGAAATCGATGTAAATAAAAAATACATATTTCCACAAGAGATATGTGTGGTTAAATATGCTGAGAAATATTTGATTATTGCTCTAGAATATGCTAATTGGATAGTACTGGATTCTGAAGAGCAATTATCAATCTTAAATTATTTCAAGCAAGGGCATACTATTCAAGAGACGTTATCAAACTCGTTTAAAGAAGATGACGTCAATTGTGTTGTTTGCCAAATTGAGGCACGCTGTTTTTGTAATAAGAACATACATAATTCTGTAGAAGATAGTCGATGTTTGCATTTATATTTGACGAATAAATGTAATCTGCTTTGTCCTCATTGTTATATGCTTTCTGGTAAAAGTAATGAGAATGAATTAACAACAGAACAAATAACAACGTTAATTTATAACTATAAAACTATAGCCAAAGGTACTCGATTAACAATTTCTGGAGGAGAGCCAACAATTAGAGCCGATTTTCTAGAAATAGTAAAATACGCTTCAGAATTGGGTCTTGAAATAAAGTTGTTGACTAATGGTGCTTTGCTGACAAAGACAATAATAGAAACATTGTCTCAATATATTAGTTCTGTTCAAATCAGTATTGATGGATTTTCAGAAGAGTCAAATGCTACAATTAGAGGTAAAAATCATTTCCAAAAGGCATTGGATTCTTTAGATAATTTCATTAAAAATGGGGTTGAGACTTCTGTCGCAATAACTCCTCCCTATTCTATTTTGAAATTACATCTTGATGATTATGTGGATTTCTCAGAACGACTGGTTGAAAAATACAAAGGTAAACCCTTTTGTGTGAAATTCACTGAAGGGTTATCTAAGGGAAGAGAAATTAATCCCTCTAAACAGGAAAATGAAAAATATTCTAAGTTGATAAAAACAATTCAAACAAAAATATATGGTCTCGAATATGAGTTTATACATTTTGTCGAAATAATGAGCAATGATATCATCAATGATAATTGTATGTTTGGCGTATTTGCTGTAGCCTCAAATGGAGATGTCTATTTTTGTCCTGAAATAGGTAAACTGCATCCAGTTGCAAATATCAAGAAAGATTCTTTTAATGATGAGTCCACTATAAAAAGTGGCTTTAAAAATTAAGCATCGTGGCATTTTCGAGATTTCCGTCCCGATTCTGCCGTTAACTCGGGTTGATGCGAAAAGTCATTTGTAAGACTCCGGCATCGCCATATCGGCTCAGATGAGCCTTTGTGAGCCCCAATATAGGACATTTCGCATGTCCACAGTCGTTCTTTGACATTTTATGCTATTTGGAGAGCTTTTTCCACGTCGAAGAGGAAAAGTCGGCGCATGTTGATCCACGCGCAGCGGGCTATTGCCTGGAGCGTGTGCTTGATGAGACCTCTGTAGCGTGTCTTGTTGTTTCGGGTATGGAAGCAGTATTGGAAGATGCTTGCCTCGACGTTGTTGCGTTTCTTGCGTTCCTCCCACGGGATGGAGTCCATCTGCCGTCGGACTTCGCAGCGTTTGACGGCTTCGTCGTCAAAATAACGATAGGTTTTCTTTCCATTCCTATCCGTGACAGGTATCTTCCATTTGCCGTCATTCACCTTGGTTGCATCCAAGACTTCCGCCGTGTACTTGTCCGTGACTTCCAGTGTGCCATCCTCACGTTTGTTTAGGTTGTAGCGGGTAGGTTTGCCCTGTATGCCGTTGGCTACGAACTCGAATCCGTTCTCTTCATCTGCAGCAAGTTTGCGGTTCTCCGGACTCTGATATGCACCATCGGAATGCAGCTTGTCGACCTTGTTACCGGTCACTTCCTTGGTGTTCTCTATGGCTTTCTCAACGAAGCCGTTATCTGCAACATTGGCGGGCTTTACCTGCACATCGGTTATAAGGCTTGGCTTACCGTCCTCATCACAAGTCTCCGTAACATTGGTTGAATAGCCCTTGACTTCTTTGCCTCCCTTACTGCGGTATGCGGCATCGGGATCGTTGGGATTCTGCACGCTGGTAGCGGATATCCTGGCCTTGTCACGCAAGGTTACATTGCCATCCTTATCCACATCGTACTGTTCGCCAAAGACTCTGCGAAGAAGCATCTTCTCTGTATCAGCACAGATTTGCAGCAGGCTGTAGACTACAATGCCCAAATCAAGAATACGTTTGCCCATGGTTTCGCTGTCCGTGCGATACACCGTCTTCTCTGCATCCTCACCGAGAAATCCAATGAGATGTTCACGTATCATCTGATCCTTGATTCGAAGCACATCATCATCGGTAGTACTCTTTACAAGCGTCTCGTGGATGATCTGATAGCGGGAGTACCATGCGATATTGCTGCTGATGAGCTTGCTGTCCATGCGAACCACACGTCCCGACACCTTGTAAGCCTTGACCTGAGCTGCGGTGAGTTTCTTGAAACACTCCTCAAAGAGATTTGCATGCAGCTCGCTATTCTGCTCATACTCGCATATCTTGCCACGGAAGATATAGTAGGAAGCCTCGGAGGGACATTCGTCCTCAAGGTTCAACAAACCGAGAGCCTTGCGCCAAAGCAGGTTGTAACGGCAGTTCTCGAACATCTGCTCATCCGAACAACCTGCACCTTCCTTCAGAATGTTCATCGCCACCAATTGACGGATATACTTGGTGGGGGCGCCAAATTTTTTTTCGGTATAGAGAGGACGGAATACTTCCTCGTCTATGTTGCAGGTGACGTTGCGGAAGAACTGGCTGTGCCATTCCAACTCGTCATCATAGAGTTTGCGCTCACGCTTGCACATGAGATTGGAAGGTGTCGAGAAGAGTCCCAACTGCTTGTTTACAGATGATTTTTTGAACATGTTCGGCTTCTTGTTTTACTATGCAAATATACGAAAAAATCTCCAGATTACATAATTTCAAAGAGCGATATTGTGTTAAACTTACGTAATATTTATCATGGACGAATAGTCCGACTTTTTATAGTGGAATCAATAATGAAAAACAAATATTATTATCTATTCATTAAAAATAATTTTGATTACCTACTTATGATAATATATAGAAAGAAGAAAATGAAAAAGAAATACCTCCCATCCGAATGGCATGAGCAGCAAGCCGTGCTCCTCACATGGCCTCATAAAGACACCGACTGGGCTCCATATCTCAATGACATCACAGACATGGAAGTGGAAATAGCGCGCAACGTCACCTACCACGAAGACCTCATCATAGCCACTCCCGACAGTGAAGCCGTGAGAAATATTCTCGAAACATGGCTCTCACCTACCCAAATGGAGAGAGTGTTCATCTATCAGATGCCCACCAACGACACTTGGGCTCGCGATCACGGTGCCATCACCTTATTATATAAGGGACACTCTGACGATGACAATGCAAGCGAACCTACAGAATATGGCAACGGTGTTACCCTACTCGACTTTCGGTTCAATGGTTGGGGCGACAAATTCCGAGCTGACAAGGACAATGCCATTACAGCTAACCTCCAGGAAATGGGCGCTTTCACAAGGCTATATGCTGAAAATAGCGATGCAAAAACTTGCTGCGCTGATTGCAAAAAGCCAGCAATCACACTGGAAGATCACCTCGACTTCGTATTGGAAGGCGGGTCAATAGAGAGCGATGGCAAAGGCACCATCTTCACCACATCCATGTGTCTCCTTGCCCCGCACCGCAACCAACCGATGGACAAAGCCGAGATAGAGGAACAACTCAAGCGCCGTCTCTGTGCGGAAAGGGTGATATGGATAGACCATGGCAATCTTATCGGCGATGATACTGACGGCCACATAGATACAACCGTCAGAATTGCTCCCGACGACACATTGCTCTACGTGAAATGTTACGACGAAGAAGATGAGCAATATGCCGATTTCCAGGCTATGGAAAAGCAGTTGGAATCTTTCCGCACCATCGAAGGCAAGCCTTACCGACTGCTCCCTCTCCCTATGCCACGCCCTATCTATGATGATGCCGAGCGCCTTCCTGCCACTTATGCCAATTTCCTCATCATCAATGGAGCCGTCCTTGTGCCGACCTACAACCAGCCGGACCTCGACCGCCAGGCCCTCGAAACCATTTCGAAGGCATTCCCCGACCGTGAGATTGTAGGCATTGACGCTCGTGTAGCCGTTCGTCAGCACGGCTCGCTGCATTGCCTCACCATGCAGTTTCCTGCGGAATAAAGCGACAGAACATCTGAAAACAAAGAGCAAAATATGCCTTCTGTGTGAGAGAGGGCAAAATTCTAAAGAAGAGAGGAAACCACAAACCAAAAATAAGTATGTAAGTTGGTAATCAAAATTATTTTTGATTACCAACTTAATATAATAAAGAAGTCATCCCTTCTGTCACGTCATATCTCATATATTTATACGGGACAAAACCGACTATATTAGATATTTAGTTGTTGTAGAACCGAGAAATGACAGGGAAATTTTCTGTGATTTCTATACAAAGAAAAAGGTTCGTCCGTCTGTCACGTCCAGCCTCAGTAAAGAGACAAACACTAACTTAATAGCACATAACAACAACGGTCAAACCTTAGATAATGCAAAGGTACAACAAAATGGCGAAACGACCAAGAAAGAGGATTATAAATTAAGTGAGTTTAAAACTTCCAAAGAGCAAAGATGAGGTTTCTTCACGAATGATTTCCATAGGAATTTACTGGTTAAGCCCTACATTTCAGGGCTCATAGCAATAAATTGTCATTTCGACATCATTACTCACAAGACTTTAGTTAAAACACGTTAAAGCAAAGAAAATGCCCTGTAAGAAAGCATATTACATAGATAAAAGAATATGAACGCCTTGCAAGGTATCGACAAAACCCATACTTTTGCCAACGTTTAGACATCAAACAACTATGAATATGTTAGGAAAAATAATTCTCACAGCCACCCTATCGCTCTCGATGCTCAGCATGGAAGCCCAGAAGAAGTGGACTCTTCAGGACTGCATGGAATACGCCGCGCAGAACAACATCTCACTGAAGAAGTCGGCTTTGCAGAAACAGATGAGCAATGAGGAATTGCTGTCATCCAAAGCTGAGCTACTTCCTTCTCTTAGTTTTTCATCTAATCAAAACGTAAACTATCGCCCTTGGCCTAATGCAGGGCAAGCCACAGTGTCGAATGGAAACGTACAATCGGGAGTAGATAAGGTGTACTACAATGGCTCCTACTCCCTCGCTGGCAACTGGACCGTATGGAACGGCAACAGAAACACAAATCAAGTAAAACTCAACAAGCTCTCAGTACAGCAAGAAGAGTACGATTCCATCACCACAGCACGCAGCATTGAAGAGCAGATAGCACAGCTCTACGTGCAGATAGCTTACGTAAAAGAGAACGTAAGCGTGCAGAAAGCCACTCTCGAAGCCTCTATCGTAAACGAAAACCGCGGTAAAGAGATGCTGGAAGTAGGCAAAATGAGCAAAGCAGACCTCATGCAGCTCACCGCACAGCGTGCACAGGACGAATACAACGTGGTGCAAGCCGAAAGCAATGTACGCGATTACAAGCGACAGCTCAAGCAACTCCTGCAAATCACAAGTAGCGAAGAGTTTGACATCGCTGGTTTTGAAGCCTCAGACGAGATGGCTCTGGCAGAGATTCCTGCCCTTCAGTCCGTCTATGACAATGCTTTACGCAACAGACCTGAGTTTAAAAGCCTCAATCTTCAAGTGGAAAGCAGCGAACTGAGCAAGAAGATTGCCAAAGCGCAGAGCCTCCCTACCATCGGACTCACTGCAAGCGCAGGCACCAACACCACGAGCCTGGGCGACCAGAGCTGGGGCATTCAGGCGAAGCAAAACTTCAGTCTCGGTGGTGGACTCAGCATCAGCGTGCCTATCATCGATCAAAGGCAGAAGCGCACAGCGGTCAATAAAGCTGAGATTTCTCGCCAACAAGCGCTCCTTGACATAAAAGACAAGCAAGTGGAGCTTTACAGTACGATAGAAAACTACTGGATTCAGGCCGAAAACAAGCAGAGCCAATTCAAGGCAGCAAAGGTAAGCACCGAAAGCGCACAGACCAGTTACGACCTTCTCAGCGAGCAATTCCGTCTCGGACTGAAGAATATCGTAGAACTGCAGGAAGGCAAGACCCGCCTCCTCTCTGCCCAGCAAAATGAGTTGCAAAGCAAATACATGGCTATCCTCAATATCAAGATGCTGGATTTCTATCAGAAATAAGGGAAGCCACTGTGTCGGGCGCGTCATCGCCCGATAACCAACAACCAACAACCCATAACCAACAACCCACAACCAAAATATGAACAAGAGAAATATCACAATAGCAATAGCCGCCATCGTTGTCATAGGAGCGGCACTGTTCTTCTTCATGGGCAAGAAGAAAGATACAAAAGTAAGCTTTGAAACTGCCAAAGCACAGACTACAACTATCAAGACAAGCGTTACAGCGACAGGAACTATCGAACCTGTCACAAGCGTTACAGTAGGTACACAGGTCAGTGGTATCGTAAGCCACCTCTACGTAGATTACAATAGCGTAGTAAAGAAAGGACAAGTGATAGCAGAACTCGACCGTACTAACCTCATGTCTGAGCTCAATAGCGCAAAGGCAAACTTCTCTTCTGCACAAAGCGAAATGCAGTATCAGCGCGGAAATTACCAGCGCTATCAGGCTCTTTACAAGAAAGGACTCGTCTCTGCTGATGAATATGAGAGTGCGAAACTGAGTTATGACCGCGCCGTAGAGTCTGTCAAGACTGCCAAGCAGAGCGTAGCTCGAGCACAGACCAACCTCGGTTACGCCACTATCACATCGCCTATCGACGGCGTAGTGCTCAGTAAGGCTGTGGAAGAAGGACAGACCGTCGCTGCAAGCTTCAGCACTCCTGAACTCTTCACCATCGCTCAAGACCTCACAAACATGCAGGTAGTAGCCGATGTTGACGAAGCAGACATTGCTGACGTGAAGGAAGGCGCTAAGGTAACATTCACCGTCGATGCCTATCCGGATGACGTATTCCAGGGAAGCGTGACACAGGTACGCCAATCTGCCACCACGACAAACAATGTGGTGACCTACGAAGTGGTCATCTCTGCGCCTAATTCCGACCTCAAGCTCAAGCCTGGACTCACTGCCAACGTCACTATCACTACCAATGAGAAGGCCAACGTATGCGCTGTCCCTGTCAAGGCACTGCGCTTCAACCCTAACGAAATAATGCTTTCTCCTGACGAAAAGATAGTAAACTGCGACGCAAAGAACAAGGTTTGGGTGAAACAAGGTCAGACCATCCGTGCCATTGCCGTAGAGACTGGTATCAGCGACGGCACTATGACTGAGATTATCAGCGGACTGAAGGCTGGCGAAACAGTCATCATAGGCAATAAGTCCAACGGTATGCCTAACGATGAGGAGAGCGAAGAGGAAGAAAGCACCAACCCTTTCATGCCAGGCCCTCCAGGAAAAAACAAGAACAAGGACGCTAAAAAGAATTAAGCACTATGGAAGAGAAGAGAAAAGTGGTCATCGAACTCGACAATGTGAAGCGTAACTTCACTGTCGGTTCGGAGACTGTACATGCCCTCAGAGGCGTGTCTTTCAAGATATATGAGGGAGAATTTGTCACCATCATGGGTACATCTGGCTCTGGAAAATCCACTTTGCTCAATCAGTTGGGCTGTCTCGACACCCCTACTTCTGGCGAATATTATCTCGACGGCATCAGTGTCAGACAGATGAAGCGTAGCCAAAGGGCAAAACTGAGAAACAGAAAGATTGGATTTGTCTTCCAGAACTACAACCTCCTTGCTAAGACTACTTCAGTGGAAAATGTGGAATTACCACTGATGTATAATAAGGAATATAATGCCACACAGCGTCGCGAAGCTGCAATAAAGGCACTGCAGCAGGTAGGACTCGGCGAGCGACTCTATCATAAGTCAAACCAGATGTCGGGCGGACAGATGCAGCGCGTGGCAATAGCAAGAGCATTGGTAAACAATCCCGCAGTTATCCTTGCCGACGAGGCTACTGGTAACCTCGATACGCGCACTTCTTTCGAGATGCTTGTGCTATTCCAGAAACTTCATGCCGAAGGAAGAACCATCATCTTTGTCACCCATAACCCCGAGATAGCGCAGTATTCCAGCCGTAATATCATGCTCCGTGACGGACTTATCCGTGAGGATGTCATCAATGACAATATTCTCTCTGCCGCCGAAGCACTCGCTGCACTGCCTATCCCTAACGATCAGTAAATACTTCCAACATGAGTATAACAAACTTATTCAAGATTGCATTCCGCGCAATAGCGAACAATAAGTTTCGCTCTTTCCTCTCCATGCTCGGCATCATCATCGGCGTAGCAGCCGTGATAGTGATGATGGCTATCGGTCAGGGTTCGAAGGAAAGCATCAGAAAGAATATCTCACAGATGGGCACCAACGTCATAATGATACGTCCGGGCGCCGACATGATGGGAGGCGTACGTCAGGATCCATCGTCTATGCAGACGCTGAAAATAGCCGACTATGAGTCTTTTATCAAAGACAAGAAATACGTCACCTACGTATCTCCTGAGGTCAACGCAAGCGGACAGGCGATATATGGTGCCAACAACACCAATACCACCATCTACGGTGAGTCGCTCGACTATCTCGACATCAAGCAATGGGAAATATCCCAAGGCGTTGCCTTCACCGATGAGGACGTAAAAAAGAATGCTAAAGTGTGCCTTGTGGGCAAGACTATCGTCGATGAGCTCTTCCCTGACGGCTCTGACCCTGTAGGAAAGACCATTCGATTCAAGAGCATCCCTTTCCGTATCTGCGGTGTGCTAAAGTCTAAAGGCTACAACAACTGGGGAATGGACCAGGACAATGTCATTATCGCTCCTTACACCACCGTGATGAAACGTATCGCCGCGCAGACCTATTTCTCTTCATTCACCTGCTCTGCCATTTCGGAAGAGATGACTGACGAGGCTATCGACGAACTGACACAGAAGCTGCGTGAGAACCATAAGATCAAGGACACCTCAGGCGACAGCGATGACTTCACCATCAGAAGCCAGCAGGAGATGATGGAGACCATGTCATCGACTATGGACACCGTGACGATAATCCTCGTGGTGGCAGCGGCATTCTCCCTCCTCGTAGCAGGAATAGGCATCATGAATATCATGCTCGTCAGCGTGACGGAGCGCACCAAGGAGATAGGTCTCAGAATGTCTGTTGGCGCCAGAGGCATTGATATCAGCAATCAGTTTCTCATCGAGTCGGTGATAATATCGCTGACGGGAGGCATCATCGGAATCATTCTCGGAGAGATAATATCTGCCCTCGCCACGATGATATTCCATCTGCCTACGAGCGTTCCGGGATGGAGCATCACGGTAAGCTTCATCGTCTGCACCATCATCGGCGTAGGATTCGGATATTTCCCGGCACGAAAAGCCGCAAGAATGGATCCTATCGAAGCCATCAGATACGAATAAACCATATCATTTACATCGTCAGGATATACAGGATTACAACCGCTTTTCCACACTATAATCCTGCATATCCTGACAATGACTTTCATAATCAACCTTAAAAAAACTACAGCAAAATGAGAATCAACAGAACTAATACCATACATATCTTCGCTATCATAGCAGTACTTCTCATGCCAGTCATGTTCATGCGGCCGGAAGAGAAACTGACATTCACGCTCTATCTCTTTAAGTGTGTCACCTCCATAGCGATGATTACAGTCTTCTATCTCAATTTTCTTTGGCTCGTTCCAAAAATGATTTATAGTGAAGACAAAACGAAATTTATATACATCAATTTCGTTATTATTATAATCGGAGCCATAATAATGATGAAGATGCGTGGATATGAATTCAGATATATTGACATGTCAAATGGCATTAAGCCAAAGCCTGTTATGTCAATGCCAGTATTTGTTCAAGTTCTCATAGTGTTTCGCGATGCGCTCAATCTCGTCCTCTCCACTCTTATCGCCTACAGCATCAGGATGACAGAGCATGCCAACAGGCAAAACCACCTGCGACAGGAAGCGGAAGTGGCTAAGCGCGAGGCTGAATTACGCGGACTTCGCTTCCAACTATCGCCTCATTTCCTCCTCAACACCCTCAACAACATCTACGCCCTCACTGCTATCAGCGCACAAAGGGCACAGGATGCCATAATGCAACTGTCGCAACTGCTCCGCCACATGCTCTATGAAAGTCAGGAGAAGAAGGTCAGTCTCAAGCAGGAGACAGACTTCATACGCTCTTATGTCGATTTGATGAAACTGCGATTTGCAAGCAATGTCACTGTAAATGTTGACATTTCAGTGCCTGACAACAACGATATCACCGTGGCTCCATTGCTTTTTATCTCCCTGGTAGAGAATGCTTTCAAGCATGGTGTCAGCGCCACCCAGCCGTCAAATATTTCCATAAGCATCTCTGTCACTGAGAATGAGGATAGCAATAACCCTGGAAATGGGGGCAAAACAATAAGATGTCACGTCTCAAACACTAATTTCCCAAAGACTGACGCTGACAGAAGTGGACATGGAATCGGACTCAAACAGGTGAGCTTACGACTCAATGCCACTTACAAAGACCACTACCGCTGGACTTGCGGTGTGGATGAAACAGATGGATTGTACCACTCAGAGATTGTTCTCTGGTAAAAAAACAGAATATTATGATACTAAATTGCGCAATAATAGATGATGAACCTCTGGCAGCGGAACTGCTCGCCGGATATGCAAAGAAGACTCCATTCCTCAACCTTGTGGGTGTATATAATAGTGCCATTGACGCAATGCGCACCCTGCGTACATCGCCTGTAGATTTGCTCTTCCTCGACATTCAGATGCCGGAGCTGAGCGGAATCGAGTTTGCCACTATCCTTCCTCCAGAAGTAATGGTGGTATTCACTACAGCTTTCGACCGCTATGCCATTGATAGTTTCAAGGTAAACACTGTGGATTACCTTCTGAAACCAATCTCATACGACAACTTTGTCAAAGCGGCAGACAAGGCTTTGAAACGCCATACCGACCGTAAGAAGGCTGAAATATATTCCAGAGACAGAGTAGCTTTCGTAAAGAGTGACTACAAACTGATACGTATCAACCTCGACGACATACTCTATGTCGAAGGAGTAAAGGACTATGTAAAGATAGTGCTCGAAGGCAATTCACAGCCGATACACAGCCTTATGAATATGCGCACATTCGAAGAGTTTCTGCCAAAGCCGGAATTTATGCGCGTTCACCGCTCATACATCGTCCACATGCCGAAAGTAAGCGTGATAGACCGCCTGCGATTGACAATCGGAGACGTTCTAATCCCTGTCTCCGACACTTATAAGGACGCTGTGCAGAGCTATATAGATTCACATACTCTCTGCTAAGCTATTCTGCAGAGTAAATAGGTGGTCAAAACAAGATTGACCACCTATTTATATTATGGTATTTTTGATTTGCAGACGTTGAGTCACAAATACATAGAAACAATACTGCACACTGCAACTTGAGTGTGCGCAAAAGCATAGAAACCGCAATGCTGTTCATCCGTCATTTCATACACTTCGGGCACAAAAAATGTAAAAAAATGCGGAAAGAGCCTCCCAATTTCATAATTTTGCATTAGGTTTTACAAGCAAACACAGGTATGGAACCGACTTTCCAACCTGCAAAATCCATCGCAATAATATGATCGAACATTTCATGGAGCAGACTGAGTTCTCATCCTATGAGGACTTCATGAGCAATTTTAAAGTAAACGTACCTAAGGATTTCAATTTCGGTTACGATGTCATTGACAGATACGCTGCTGAGCAACCTGAGAAAGACGCACTGGTTTGGGTAAACGATAGAGGCGCTAAAGAATATGTCACATACCGCGGACTGAAGAATATCAGCGACCAATGTGCCGCGTTCCTGCAAGGCATAGGAGTCAAAAGAGGCGACAGAGTAATGCTGATTCTCAAGAGAAGACTCGAATGGTGGTACACCATGCTGGCTCTGCATAAGCTCGGAGCAGTGGCTATACCTGCTACACACATGCTTACCGATAAGGATATCATCTACCGTTGCCACATGGCAGGAATATCTTGTATCGTGGCTTGTGGCGACCCTATCGTTGTCAATCACGTGCAGAAGGCACGCAGATACTGCCCTACCATCCGCCATTGCATCTCTATAGGTCCTAATGTGCCTAACGGATGGTACGACTATTGGCGCGGACTCCACGAGGCAGACCCTTTTGAAGTGCCGGAGCGCAATAAGGTGACCGACAATTTCCTGCTGTATTTCACCAGCGGAACGACTGGAGAGCCTAAGATGGTAATGCATGATTTCTCTTATCCTCTCGCTCATATCATCACTGCAAAATATTGGCACAACATACATAATGGCTCTCTCCACCTCACCCTTGCCGACACTGGTTGGGGTAAAGCAGTGTGGGGAAAATTCTATGGACAGATGCTTGCTGGCGGAGCTGTATTCATCTACGACTATGAAGGAACTTTCAAGCCTGCCGACTTGCTGAAAGTGATGCAGGATAATCACGTCACTTCTTTCTGCGCACCGCCTACCATATATCGTTTCCTTATCCGTGAGGACCTCAGTGCATACGACCTCTCCGCTTTGGAATACTGCACTACGGCTGGCGAAGCTCTCAATCCCAGCGTTTTCACTGAATGGAAAAAGAAGACTGGCATCATGATTTATGAGTCTTACGGTCAGACAGAGACAACTCTCGTAGTGGGTTCCTTCCCTTGGATTACTCCTAAGCCAGGTGCAATGGGAGTGAGAACACCTCAATATGACATTGAGATAATGAACGATGAGGGCAAGCCAGCCAAGCCAATGGAGCATGGCGAACTCGTCATTAAGGTCAGCGAGAAGCGTCCTCTCGGACTTTTCAAGGGCTATTATCGCGACGATGACCTCACTGCCGAGCGCATAAAGAATGGTTATTACTACACTGGAGACATCGTATATCGTGATGAAGACAACTATCTATGGTTTGTCTCCCGTTCTGACGATGTTATCAAGACCTCTGGTTACCGTGTCGGACCATTCGAAGTGGAGTCTGCCCTGATGACTCATCCTGCCGTAGTGGAGTGTGCCATCACCGCTGTGCCTGACGAAATACGTGGTCAGATAGTCAAAGCCACAGTGGTTTTGGCTCCTGAATACAAGGATAAAGCGGGCAAAGAACTCGTCAAAGAACTGCAAAACCACGTAAAGCAGGAGACGGCTCCATACAAATACCCACGTATCATCGAGTTTACCGATGAATTGCCTAAGACCATAAGCGGCAAGATTCGACGCGTGGATATTCGTAATAAGGAATAAGAATAGCCCCCCTCTTATCCCCCCTTGGGGGAAGATAAGGTAATAGGGAATAGAAAATAGGTAATAGGAGAATACACTTGCCAATCATGGTTTCTCGCTAAGGAATAATCTCAAGCGAATTAAGCTAATCTCCTATTACCTATATCCTATTCCCTATTACCTTATAATTGCGTCAGCACGATTTTTCACTCTTCACTTTTCACTCTTCACTTTTCACTAAAAGAAAAGTAACTCCCATTCTTCATTTTCCACTGAGGGGGGCTACCACCAGACAACAAGATTTGCTCCTTCGCCTTCAGCTCAGTGCGCACGCGCTCAAAAGTTCACGGATAAAGCCGATGCGACGGATTTTATCTTTCACGGATTTCATTCTATCTTGTGTTGCCACTTGACACTGGATTTATTACGGATTATATTTGCGCCTGTACGGCGCTGGATAGCCTCCAGCAAGAGATAATCCGTGATAATCCATAGCGCCCGGCAGGCGCATATAAATCCAACAACACACAATAAAAATCCGTGAAAGAAAAAATCCGTCGCATCGGTGATATCCGTGATAGATTTTGAACATGGCGAGCAAGCCAAAGGCGAGTGAGCTCGTCAACAAGGTACTGTCTTTCAGTGAGGAATGAAGGCCCTCTCTTATCCCCCCTTGGGGGAAGATAAGGTAATAGGGAATAGAAAATAGGTAATTGGAGAATACACTTGCCAATCATGGTTTCTCGCTAAGGAATAATCTCAAGCGAATT
>URJQ01000081.1 GCA_900548195.1 uncultured Prevotella sp. | reverse complement strand
TTATTGAGAAACTGTTATTTTTACCCCATTATTTGGGGGTGGGAAACTTCAGTTATTTATTGATATTTTATCATCATGAGGTCTTGATATTTTATAGCATTGCGCAATTAGTCAATTTATTAACAAATAAAATCCAGAACAAAAATCCTGCTCGTAAATACGCGATTCTCGCTGATTTTACAATGTTCTGAGAGTCAGAGAGTTATAAAAGTCACGCAGAAAAATGATGCTTTTAGGGGCAGAAAAAGGTATAAAATGGACGATAAAAGCATAGATATAGAGAGGCGAAAGCTTAGTTATTGCAGTGTAATAGCTTAGTTATTGCAGTGTAATATCTATGCTTTTACGCATGCGCCTGTCAGATTTCGTCTTTTTTTAGTCATTTTCTATCTTTCAGGCCACTGCCCGCCCTGATTTTCGGCAGGTCAGCTCGGAGCTTTTTTTTCTTCGTTTTAACGGTTGTAAAAAAGTGTTACAGGCTAATTTCGAGAAATAATCTGCTGCATCATGCCTGTGAGATCTGTCAGCTATAATCCTGCGAAATAATCTACCGACACCCCACAACCGACACCCCACAACTGACAACCATCCTTCCAAGCCACTATGCCAACGGCTTTTACCGTTGGTTACCACCCCACAGCCCCACACCATCCTTCCAAGCATAAAATACAAGGAAATATTTGCAAGCTAATAGAAAAAGCATTATCTTTGCTCGAAAAACGAAAGCATGGGCAAACTATTATTTTACCTCGATTATATTCTATCAGTGCTTCCCACAGAGCTTGACGACTCCCGCCACCCTATCCACGTGATAAAGAAAGGTAGCGGGAAAACGCATCATGGCGATACTGTGGCTAAAATATGGATAGCCGAAGGCGGAAAGAAGAAGATAGAAGTGGAATGGTCGGAACTGCCACCAGACGACGAGACCAACATCAGAGCACTAATCAGTATGAATTGGAATGTACTCATTGCCGAAATCGAACTGATGAAGATAAGGCGAAACATCATCCACGATAAGTTCAAAGACGCTAAAGTAGGCATCAAGAAGCTCGATTTCAACTGTAAGCGAGGCATGATGGCAGTCTTTCTCACCGATGGCAGAGAGGTCCTTGTGCCAGTATCATTATTTCCAGAGATAAAGGAACTGCGCAAGAAGGAGCGTGAGGACTATCTCATCATGGAAGGTCAGTTCTTCTCCTTTGCCGCTATCAGCGATATTTACTCCATAGCCGATGTGCTCAGAGCATGATATTTTCGGGCTTGTTTTCCCGTAAAGCAGAAACTACAGTGCAAAATTACGAAAAAATGAACAGAAGAGACTTTTATTTTCTCGACTTTTTTTGTAAAAAACAGTTCGGGCATTTTATGATTTGCTCATTCCTTGTGTAGCATATCATCATTGCAACTGGCAAAATGAGTAAGAAAAATCGACTGAGAATGAGACGAAACGATAATTTTAACCTATGTGAATATCAGAAAACTCTTTTTTTTGTTAGATTTTTCAATTTTTTTATATATTATTTTTTGTTTTCTTAAATATTGTTGTATCTTTGCATCCGGTAATTTGAAAAGATTATGATAGTGAGGAAGAAAACAATACACAATAATGCTCAGAAACGATGATATATACCATAATAAACAAGATAGTTCTCCATTAACACAAAAACAAGGCTCATGAAAAAAGTACATCTAATGATTGCTTCCTTGATGATGCTTTCTGTAGCTTGCCCTACGCAGTATGCTTTGGCACAGCAACCACAGAGCAACAAGGATGCAAAAGAGTTGGGAGGCGGGAAGATTCTCACCACTGTAGAGGGAGTCGTAGTCTCTGCTGAAGACGGCTTACCTGTCATAGGTGCAAGCATTCTTGGAAGTGATGACAAGGCACTTGCCGTCACTGATGAAAACGGACGCTTCCATCTGACAAACATTCCAACCAATTACAAATTGAAAATCTCTTACATTGGTCTCACCACTGTGGAGATGACTCCTGCCGCCAACATGAAGGTGGTGCTCCATTCTGACAGCAAAAGGCTCGATGACGTGGTGGTAACTGGTATGTTCAACCGTAAGAAGGAAGGCTTTACCGGTTCGGCTGTGACTATTAAGGGTGAAGACCTCAAGAAATTCAGTACTAATAACATAGCCAAGTCTATATCAGCCCTGACACCAGGTCTGAATATTATGGAAAACAATCTGGCTGGTTCCAATCCTAATAGCCTTCCAGATATGCGTATGCGCGGTGGTGCTAACATGGACTTGAGCACCTCATCCGAAGTGCAGGCAGTGCAAGGCGAATATGAGACTTATGCCAATCAGCCGCTCCTTATCATGGACGGATTTGAGATTTCAATACAGACACTTTCCGACCTCGACCCTGATCGCGTCGCTTCAATCGTTATCTTGAAGGATGCTGCAGCTACAGCTATTTACGGTTCACGCGCTGCCAATGGCGTTATCGTTATCGAAAGCAAGACTCCAAAGCCAGGAAAGATTTGGGTCACTTACGGTGGCGAGATGCGTGTAGAGGCTCCAGACCTCACTGCTTACAATCTGATGAACGCCAAAGAGAAACTCGATGCAGAGTATAAAGCAGGCGTTTATATCGACGGTGGCGAGACTATAGATAGATGGAAACTCTATCAGTCAAAGCTTCAGAATGTACTTTCAGGAGTGGATACCTACTGGCTCAGCAAACCATTGCGCACATCTATCCAGCAGCGCCACACCGTAACTCTCGAAGGTGGCGACGAAGCATTGCGCTATCGTATGTATGTAGGTTACAATAATTCTCCAGGTGTGATGAAAAATAGTGGTCGTGACGTGCTTACAGGTATGCTCGACTTCCAGTATCGCATGAAGAAAGTATTGCTGAAGAATAGCATTACCATCGATAACTCTACTGCAAATGAGTCAAATTATGGAAGCTTCAGCCAATATACCAAGCTGAATCCATACCTCACTCCATACGATGAAAATGGTAATATGCTGAAGATGCTGGATAACTTTGCAGGTACCAACTCGCAGACTGCATCTTATGCTAACCCTCTCTATAACACCACATTCAATAGTAAGGACAAGAGCACTAATTTCTCTGTGCGCGAATTGTTCAAGGTGGAATACAATCCTACTGATGAACTCCGCTTTGAGGGCGCTTTCTCACTCTCAAAGAGCGTAGGCCATCATGACGTATTCCGTCCTGCACAGCACACATATTTCGATAATGTCTCTGATCCTACCAAGAAGGGTGACTACCGTCGTACTCAGAATGAGGCAGTAAACTGGGGTGTGGACTTGACAGCAAGCTGGAACAAGCAGATTAATGAGCACTACATCACTACCAATGCTCGCATGAGCGTGCTGGAGACCAGCTCTGACTATTACGGCACTTACGTGACAGGTTTCCCTAATGACAACATGGACGACCTGCTCTTCGGTAAGAAGTTTGATGAAGCAGTGACTGGTAGCGAGAGCACAAGCCGCTCTATCGGTTGGGTATTAAGTGCTGGCTACTCATATATGTATAAATATTCTGTGGATTTCAACGTTCGTCTTGACGGTTCTTCAGAGTTCGGTACCGACAACCGTTGGGCACCATTCTGGTCAACAGGTTTCCGTTACGACGTGAAGAAGGAGAAGCTCTTCAAGAATATCTCTTGGCTCTCTGACTTCGTAGTACGTGGCACTTACGGTACAACAGGTTCTCAGGGCTTCAACCCTTATCAGGCACACAGCTATTATAATTACTCCCTCTTGTTGCCTTACTTCTCTTCCGACGGCACAGGAGCAGAAATCTTGGCTATGCATAATGAGAACTTGAAGTGGCAGACCACTAAGAGCACCAACTTTGCATTGGAATTAGGTTTCCTCGACCATCGTATCACAGCGAGAATTGAGCACTATAATAAGGTGACAGACAATCTCGTGACAGAGGTTACTCTCGCTCCATCATTAGGCTTCGGTTCTTATCCGGAAAACGTAGGTAAGATAGAGAACAAGGGATGGGAAATCAGCCTTTCTGGTATTCCATACCGTAATGCCGCAAAGCAGTCTTATTGGACCGTAACACTCAATGGTTCACATAATAAGGACAAACTCGTGGAAATCTCTGAGGCAATGCGCCACATCAATGAGGTAAGCACTAAGGGACTCGACAATGTTCCATTGCCACGCTATGAGGAAGGCAACTCTATGACAAGCATCTGGGTAGTGCCATCACTCGGTATCGACCCTGCTTCCGGTAATGAAGTCCTCGTAAAGCGTAATGGCGAACTTACCAGCGCTGCAAACTATAGTGGCGTTGACGCTATCCCTATGGGCAACACTGAGCCTACATGGCAGGGCAATATCAACTCTTCATTCACATATATGGGTTGGGGCGTTGACGTAAGCTTCCGCTATAAGTTTGGTGGTCAGGTGTATAACCAGACCTTGGTGGATAAGGTGGAGAATGCAGACCTCGTGTATAATGCAGACCGTCGTGTGACAGAGCTTCGCTGGCAGAAGCCTGGTGACCACTCAATGTTCCGTGCGCTCAATCCTCATGGACAGGGCACTAAGGCCACTTCACGCTTCGTGATGGACGAGAACATATTCCAGGGCAGCACACTCTCTTTCTATTATCGTGCTGACACCAGAAACACTAAGTTTATCAAGGACTTGGGCTTGTCATCAGCAAGGTTGGGATTCACGATGGAAGATCTCTTCTATATCTCATCAGTAAAGCGTGAGCGTGGTCTCGACTATCCATTCTCTCGTCAATTCACATTCTCACTGAACGTAGCATTCTAACCTTTAACCCACTAAGATAATCATGAAGAAGTATATATATATATTGGTGTTCTCAGTCCTGATGGGAGGTTTGACTTCCTGCAACGACTGGCTCGATGTTTCACCAAAAGACAGAATACCAGCCGACAAGATGTTTGAGTCAGAGGCTGGATTCAAGGATATCCTTACAGGAGCCTATCTGAAGTTGGCTACTGCAAATCTCTATGCCGGCGATTTGAAGTACGGTTATATCGACGAGTTGGCTGGATTGTATTGCGATTATCCTTCTTATAATAACAATAGCGTGTATAATCAGGCTATCGTCTTCGATTATACCAACCAGTTCCTTGGCAAGAAGGACAATATCTATCTGGAGATGTATAACGTGGTGGCAAACATCAACAATCTACTCCAGAACCTTGAAAAGCATCGCGACGTGCTCAAGTCTCCTCATTACTATGAGTGTATGAAGGGCGAAGCGCTCGGTCTGCGTGCTTTCGTATATTTCGACCTTCTCCGTCTCTTCGGTCCTATCTACAGTGAGCATCCTAATGATGCTGCCATCCCTTACAAGACCACTTTCGATAAGGAGGCTACACCAGTATTGCCAGCCAATAAGGTGGTAGAGAAGATATTGGAAGACTTGAAGGCTGCTGAGGCTATCCTTGCTGAGCATGACCCTTGCGACTTCCAGACTGGAGAAGAAAACCGCACTGAATTCCTCTCTAATCGTGAGTTCCGCATGAATATCTATGCTGTTAAGGCTATGCTTGCACGCGTATATTGCTATGCCGGACAGAAGGAACTTGCCATACAGTATGCACAGCAGGTAATCGATGCAAACAAGTATTTCACTCTCTATAAGTCTCAGACTCCATCCAATTACAACTCTATCCGCTATGGTGAGATGATTTTTGGCTTGTCTGTCCATCAGTTGGGCAATCTCCTTACCGATAATGCAATGGATATGAATGAGACCCGACCACAGCAGCGTTATGGTATGAAGTCAGAGATGTTTGACAGAATATATGAAGGCTACACATCTGACTGGCGTCAGAATATCGTAGCATTCAAATGGGACGACAGCCATGAGTATGCTTTCTGCTTGAAGTATAATCAGGAACGTCTTGCTTACACTACCAGTGAAAATGCCATTCCGCTGATTCGTCTCCCGGAGATGTATTACATCATCGCTGAGTGTACACCTTCTGCACAGGAAAGTGCCGATATACTCAATAAGGTAAGACAGTCGCGTGGTATCCCTTATAGCGAGGAACTTCAGGCTACAGGCTTTGACTCTCCTGATGCCAATTCAGTAGAAAACAAGCAGCAGACACGCCGTATCAATGAGATTATGAAGGAATACCGTAAGGAATTCTATGCTGAGGGACAGTTGTTCTTCTTCCTCAAGGCACATAATTACTCCACATACTACGGTTGTGGCTTAGCTAATATGACAAGTAAGGAATATCAGATGCCATTGCCGGACAATGAAAAGATTTTCGGCAATAACTCTACTACAAAATAAGGAGGAAAATAAATTATGAAGAAAATATTGTTTTATATTTCGGCTCTGGTGATGACATTGTGCTACACCAGCTGCTCGGAGGAAAAAATAGCACTGTACGATCAGGAGCCTCGCATCAATTTCGACTATCGTACAGTCTATGGTGAACTGAATGCCAACGACTATCTGATGAGGAATACAGACCCTTATCGTCTCGATAGCGTGCGAGTTAGAATCCAGGGCGATATGCTTACTGCGCCTCGTGACTTCTGTATCAAGAAGACAGATAATAAGGATTATGCCAATACGCTCGACATTCAGCTCGATGACAAATATACATTCACTGCCATCGACACTGTATGTCAGTATGTATATTTCAAGGTTAAGCGTCCTGAATACAAGGCTGGAAGAAAGGCGTATGGATGCAATTTAGAGTTTGACCTTGCTAATCCTAACCATCAGTTTGCCAAGGGATTGATAGAAGAGCACACTGTAGAAGTAAACTATGTGTGGAATATCACTGAGCCTGAGACATGGGGCGACTGGTCTTGGAAAGGCCTTGGCGAATTTAGTCCTATCAAGTATTGCTACATCATGGATGTATGGGGCAGAACTCTCGAGTCTTTTATTACTGAAGATGGATGGGCTTACGATGATGAAGAGGCTGATGCCGCAATCGTAAAACTTGATGAGGCATATACCAAATACAAGGCAGAGCACGGTCCTATCCTTGATGAAAAAGGTAATGACATCTTCCCTGATGAGGAATAATTAAAATGCAACAAATCATGAAGAAAACATATTTCTATATCCTGGGCTTGATGACTATGGCTCTCGTCCAGAGTTGCTATGAAGACAAGGGCAACTATGATTATCATGCAGTCAACGAACTGAAAGTGGAGATTCCTGAGGTGAAGGTTCGTATGCCTAAGGAAGAGCCTGTTATGGTGACGTTGACTCCCGAACTGACACAGACCTTGGCGCAGAATGAGGATAATCTCACATTCGAGTGGAAACGACTCAAGGATGATGAGAATGCCAAGCTCGGCTCTACTCGCCTTGCTGACTATTATGATTATGCCACTGGTAAGGTATGTAATGTCGAGGTAGAAGCTGGCAATCCTGAGAGTATCGGAATGCTGCTTGTGATTTCTGATAAGGTTACTGGTCAGAAGTGGTATCAGCTCGGCAAGGTGGCTGTGGTAAAACCATTGAATCCAGCATGGTTTATCCTGCAGGAAAATGAAGCCCAGCATGGCATAATCGGAGCTGTAGAGGGTGATGCTAACGGATTCTTCGCTTACTCAGATGTGTTCAAGTCGGAGACGGGTGAGTCTTTCTCTCTCGAAGGAAAGCCTCTCGCTATTGCCGCTAATGGTAATTATGGATATAGCTCAATGGGTGGAATTCACTTTGCCAACCTGACCATTGCTACAGACAAGAATATTGCCACTTACTCTCCAAGCACATTGCAGATGATGTATGGCACTAATAAGATAATGTTTGAGAATGCCAAGAACAATGTCCCTGTCAATCTCTCTTACTATAAGATGGATAAGAAGGGCGAGATGTTTGTCACAGACAAGAAAGCTTATTTCGCATACGATGACGGATGGTGCGTGCCTTATTCTGTATATGATTTGCAGGAGAATGCTGATGGCGAAGTAGAACAGGCTATATTCCTCCCTACACGCTTTGCTTCATTTGGCACTTCTGTCCTGGCTTTCAATAAGGATACTCATCGTTTCCGCATTGGAAGTGCATTCTCTGGTATGACTGATTACTTTATGACTTCTTACTATAAGTCACAGTATTACCGTAAAGGTGCCCCTTGGACAGACGCAAAGCCATTGGTATTCCGCGACTTGTCTGAGGATGCAGAGGGTAATTATGCCTTTGATCCAAGCCATGTGGATGCTTCTCTCGATGTATGTGACATACTGCGTGGTGGAGATAATGGCAATAATGCTTACGCTATCATGGCTGCAGAAGGCGCTTCTGAGCTCACTATCTTCCGCTTTAGCAAGGGCGATGACCCTCTCTGTGCTGGTAAATACACCGTAGCCCTTCCTAATACCGTTGACCTGAAGACTGCTCGCTTTGCGGCTTCACAGGCTTATTCTGCACACTTCGTATTCATGGCTTCTGGCAATAGCATCTATCGTATCGACATGGAGCGCCAGAAGATAGAGTCTATCTATACCTATGAGGCTGACGGCAATGCTAAGATAGCTTGCTTGAAGTTCCGTGATATGCTGGATGATGAAAATGGTAACGGAATGATTCTCGGCTTTGCTGTCAATACATCCGACGGTAAAGGTCTGCTTGGCGAATTGCAACTGACCGTAGCTGGCGACGTAGAGCGTGCTGAGAATGCTGCATTTATCTTCTCAGATCCACAGAATACATTCGGTAAGATTGTTGACATCTCTTACAATTACGAATAATCATATTCTCCCACTTCCGCTCTGGCACTTGCCTTTGCGAAAGTGGGAGTGCGTATTTTAATGACTGATAATCATCCATGATTACAAGAAATATAATATTGTCTATCGTATTCGGGTCTGCCTGCTCGCTGACGGCGAGTGGGCAGATTATGTCTGATGGTACGCTTCCTCCCGACACTAAGGTGACGAAAGGTATGTTTGATACCTATGAGACCGGCGACAAGATGTACTGGTCGATGCCTGATTCTCTTTTCGACCGTGAATACAGTGTCACTACCACCATACTCAGTGCGCCTGAATCTCCTAATCGTGGCAGTGAGACAAAATATGGATATGCCGGCGATATGATTGGTCCGATATACTTCTCTCTGCATAAGCAGGGTGATGAAGTATGGATGACCGATCCGCAGCACAAGCGTATCATTGCCGATCCTGCAAGCGATTTTGCCAGAATAGCAATGCTAAATCCGCAACAGAGAATATACAAGCGCATCCCTGTCGTTAGTTCTGGAGAGGGACGTACGCTCATCGAGATTGGCAATACGCTGAAAAACTTCACGCTCTTCTCCATGGAGCCTGCATATTATGATATGAAGATAAGTATGCGCCTCAAAGAGCGTGACCGCATTAGTGATGTGAAAGGAAAGAAAGACTGCTTGCTCATGCGTATCTCCAGAACGTATAAGAATATGGCAATCCCAATGCCGGGAAAGTCTGCTCCATCCTATGAGGGCAACTGGGAGACCGGGGTCTGCGTCTCTCTTATGCCTAAGAATCCTATTTCTGTGAAGAGGGGAGACGGTAAGTCTTACTTTGAAATAAGCAAAAGCGTGCTTGCCACTGACGGCACTCTGACTCGTTTGCCTGTCATAAAGCGATGGAGATTGGAGATAAGACCAGAGGATAGGGAGCGATACCGCCGTGGCGAACTCGTAGAACCTGTCAATCCTATCATCTTCTATATTGATCGCAACTTCCCGAAGATGTATCGTAAGAGCATCATTGAGGCGGTAAGAGAATGGCGTCCGGCTTTTGAACAGGCTGGATTCAAGAATGCTATAGATGCAAGGCTGGCGCCAACAGCTAAGGAAGACCCCGACTTCTGTATGTATGATAATCACTATGCCTATATCTCATGGAAGATATCTGGCATGAGTAATGCCTATGGTCCTACGCCTTGTGAGGGCAGAAGCGGAGAGATAATGGGATGTCATGTCGGCGTTTTCAGCAGTGTGATGGACGTGGTGCAGAATTGGTATTTCGCACAGTGTGGCGCTTCTGATGCTGAAGCACGCAAGACGGTGCTGCCAGAGTCTCTGCAATGCGAACTGCTCAAGATGGTTATCACCCACGAGATAGGCCATAGCCTCGGACTGGAGCATAATCATAGCGGAAGCAGCATGGCGTCAAAAGACCAACTTCGCGATAATGATTACCTCGACAAGCACGGACTTGGCACCTCGATAATGGACTATGTGCGCTTCAATTATGCGCTGCGTCCTGGCGATAAGGTGGATTTGCGCAATCGGAGAATACAGTTGGGCGAATATGATCGCTGGGCTATAGAATGGGGCTACCGCGTGTTTGAAGGTGATACGCCAGAGGAACAGGAGGCTGCAAGATGGAAATGGTATGAGGAGCAGAAGAAGACTCGACCTGAGTTGGCTTTCTATGATTCTCGAGACATTCGTTCACAGCAGGAAGACCTCGGCAATGATCATGTCGCAGTCAACACCTGTGGCATAGAGAATCTCAAGTATCTCACTTCGCTTGATATATGGACTCCAAAGTCGCTTACCGACGAACAGGTGATGAAAGGAAGATTTCGTGCGCTCTCCGATCATTATAATCTCTGGACTGGGCACGTCTTTGCACATCTCGGAGGATATTATTATGAGGATGATTACTCAGCAGGAATGGAGGCTGGAAAGCCACGTAATCCTGCGCGTAAAGTCTCTGATACACCGGAATATACGCAGAAGGTGCTGAAATTCATCCAAGACTATGTTGCCACTCCGCCGGTATGGCTTTTCGATGCCAAACTGACTTCTGCCCTTCATCTCGACCGCAACAAGGAGATCAAGCGCATCCGTGGTCAGCAGATGGATCATTTCGACAATGCTTTGCATCGCATAGGCAAGGCTAAAGATGCAGAAAAGGATGAGGCAAGCATCAAGAGCCTGGAGAAACTGCTCAATGATGTCAAGCAACTGAAAGAAAAAGCAGAGGCAGCCTACAAAGATATGTAGTTACCCAGTAGCCAGTCTCAGCGCATCGCCACTGTGCCAGCCGCGTTACCGGCTGGTTCCCAAGCAATCCCCCAATAATAAAAAAACAGAAAACAACAATCAAAATGAAATTACTAATAATCCTCTGCGTCCTCTTCTCCTTCCAGTTCTTGCAGGCAGAAGAGAATGATACACAGCCAGCGAAGCCTGTTTCATTCCAGGATTTCACCACTCCCGACATGAAAAAGGCAGACGGCACGTTCCCAGTCTATCAGAAAGAGGGACGCATCTACATGGAGTTTCCACGACAATATGACGGTAGGGAGATAGAGATAGGAGGACAGATAGACGAAGGCTTCGGATTGACGGGCCGTCCTGTGAAGTCGCTTGGCGTCGTCTGCCTTACCATTGCCAACTCGCAGACCGTGGAATTTCGTCAGCCTTTCTATGCCGAGCGCATCATGGATCCCAACTGCAACTATTGGGAAGCCTTCAGATCGTCCAACGCACCAGTGGCAGGAGAGGTGTATCCTGCAGTCGCTATTTCGGAGAAAGGCAACCCTATCATCGACATTACAGACGTGATGAAGGGTGAAAAAGAATGGATTAGTTATCCTCAATATCAGGACATACGCACCATTTCGCCAGAGATGAGCAGCATCCTCGACGTTGAAGCCATCCCTGCTGCCAAGGCTCCACAGCCTTTTGACGGCGGAATGATGCTGCGAATGCTGCGTTATCATGAGGCAGAATGCGACCAATATGCCTTTAATAGCATGGCTATCATCTTGCCAAATGGCAACAAGCCGCTACGTCTCAGCCTCTATCTCCGTCTCCTTCCACGTGAAGGAATGCCTATCCGCATGGCTGCAAGAGACATGAAGGTGCAGACCATCCATTTCACCGACTACTCGCAGAATCCTTATAAGGCAGTGGATGACTCCTTGGTGGTGCGTCTCAATCCTCAGCATCCATGCAAGGTGTATATAGACAGTCTGGTGCCTGAGCGTTATGTCAAAGCATTGCAGAATGGCATACTTGCCTGGAACGGCATTCTGGCTAAAGCAAAAGTGAAGATGAGGATACAGGTAAGCCGTATAGCGAAAGGCTCTGTCCCTATATATGCACCGATGCTGGTGTCCTATGACATGGGAAAGAAAGGCGTTTCTTCAGAGAAAACCGTCCATCCACGCACAGGAGAAGTGCTCTCTTGCCGCATCAATGTGGGACATGACTTCAAGCAACCTGTCACTCCTGCCGAACTGCAGAAGCAAGTGCAGCGTGAGTTTGGCGCCATCCTCGGACTGGTAGCCGACACAGTAGAGACCGACCGCACGTCTGCTCTGACATATCTCTATTGTGCTCCAAAGAGCTGTCAGATATATAAAGACCGCGAGTTGTGCCAGCCTTATTTGCCAGCCAGCAAGTCTGTCGCTGTGAAAAAGAAGAAAAATATCAAGGTTTAATACTGTTGTTTTGTTGTCTTGTTGTTTAGTTGTTTTGTTGTTTAGTTGTCTTGTTGAGGAATAAAATATCAATAAATAAAAATAATGATAGGTTGATGGTTGTCGGTGTTTGGTCGTAGGTTGTTGGTTAGTAGCTTTGGCTGGAAGCCAATACCGAGCACAGCGAGAGTAACCCGGGACGAAGTCTCGGGATTATAAACAAGGAGGGGAGAACTGTCTGGAAGACAGTACCCTTAATTTTGTTGTATTGTTGTTTAGTTGATAGTCAAATCGCAAATGAGTTCTACAAAACAACCAATAACCAACAACCAATAATAAAAAAGCCCGAACTCGTGAAAGTTCGGGCTTTTTGTGAATAAAACTCTTGCGGCTTACTTCTTTATCTTGAATGTCTTGCCATCAGCAGTGCGAACGATGTATATGCCATGCTGGTTGTCGTACTTCACGCGACGACCGCTCAAATCATAGATACCAGTGGCAGACTTCTTTGTGCTTGCATTCACGCCATTGATTGCAGAAGTCTCCAGATTGGTATAGTTGATGGTATAGGTCATCGTGTTCTGATAGTCGCCAGAAATGAATGAGTAGTAAACTGGAAGCACTCCATTCTCCTCTTCACCGATAGAAACGGAAGTGGCATAATCCTTAGCATTTACCACACTTGTCAATTTAGAAACGTCAAAATCACCTCTTCCGCTAATGGAATATCCGTTCTTTGAAGCATCAAATGCCTGCAGTTCCTTGCCATCGTATGAGATAGATGTTGGCAAATAGTTGTAAACCAGTTCCACATCGTCGATGTACAGGCAGTCTGGCTTTTTCTTGTCTTTGCTGCCACCGCCAGCAACAGAGCAAGTGGACATAGTGAGCAGAATAGCTCTTGCCTTCAAATCAGCGTTTGCATCCATATTGGCATAATCGAATGGCAATGTGATCTTCTGCCACTCGCCACCATTAGTGCCGATAGCCATGTTGCTTGCCTTGCTGCATACGTTGTTGTATTTCTTTTTGGGGTCTTCTTCTGGATCCTGATAGAATGTACCATCGGTGATTACTGCCGACATCGAAGCTGTGATGCCACTTTTGCCAGGAACATATTTCACCCATGCCGATATAGCGTCAGGTCTTGCCACAAGTGCTGTATAGAAAGGATCGCCTGCACCATCCTTGTCGGTTTTGCTCATGTCGATATATGAGTGGTTGGCTGGATCACTCTCAGTGTAAGAACCTGCTGAGATACGTCCTGTAGAGATTGTTCCGTTTGCCGATTTCTTTACAATAGATATATACGAAGAGAATACTTTAACAGACTGTTTGCTTGTCGAACCAGGGCGTACATCATTAGATACCTCTGTGTGTGAACCTGCTGCAAATGCAGCCAAACTACCATCACAGCTCAAGAAAGAGTGCCATCCGTCAGGCTCCACTCCTTTCGCACTGCCTATACTCTGATTATGGAAACGCTCAAAACCAGAGTTTGCAATCTGTCCCACTTCATCGGCATGTTTGCCAAAGAGTACCTTGATGATTCCCAACTTGGATGCCGTCATGTCAATAAGAATTACGGCATTGAGTTTGTCATTCTGCACAATACCCTTCACGAATATCTGCATCGGACCCATTCCCGGACCGAACCATGTTTCTACCGAAGCATCATCGCCCTTGTCGATGACGATAGTCTTCTTGTCGCCAAATACGGAAGTAAGTGGCTTCTTATCCATCGCAACGCCTTTAAGATTGATAGTTCCGATAGGCATACCTGCAAAAGAGAAATTCTTGAGCGAGAGGTCGCAAGTACCATCAGTTCCTTCAGTGTAGCTCACAGTAGTCTCGCCCGAAGGTGTTGTACTTCCATTTAGTGAAACGCTCAGCGGACCCTTATAATCCGTCGCGCTTACATTTATGGCAAAGAGTGCCGATACTAATAGAGTAAGTAATGTGTAAATAATAACTTCCGTAGTTTTCTGCGGTTAAGAGCAACATTT
>URJQ01000080.1 GCA_900548195.1 uncultured Prevotella sp. | reverse complement strand
TGGCTGGAAGCCAATACCGAGCGCAGCGAGAGTAACCCGGGACGAAGTCTCGGGACTACAATTAAGAAGAAAAGAGCTGTCTGGAAGACAGTACCTTATAGATAAATTCCTTCGCCTTTAGATCCTTCGACTTCGCCTTCGGCTCCTTCGCCGCGTTCAAAGGAAATAAGGATTACGTTATAATGTTCGATTAGGGATAATACAAAAAATTCCCCCTCTTGTCTATTCCATTGGAAGACTGGAGGGGGGATTTTTGTTATTGCATTGCAAATTATTTGTTATTGCATTGCAAAAGCTATTCTATTACATTGTAAAAGCTATGCTATTGCATTGTAAAAGCTATGCTATTGCTTGGTAAAAGCTATGCTATTGCTTGGTAAAAGCTATGCTATTACTTAGTGATTGCTATACGGCTGTCCTACAATTACTTAGCGATTTTGATGGCATTGCCGTCAGAATAGATGACGATATAAATCTTTCCTGACTGCATCTCGGCGCGTGAGCGGAGCTTTCTGCCCGTGATGTCATAGATGGCGGTGACTGAAGGGGCAGCGTTGACGTCGTGGATGCCGGTGGATGAGACGTTGATGGTCACGGCATTCGATGGTGAACTCTCGCCAAAGTTGCCCACAGCGCATACGGTATATATGTTGTCGCCTGCTGATGGCGTTGCATCGATGTAGTCGTTTGTGGCAGTGTGGGCTATCTTCTCGCCGTTGCGGTAGATGTCATATCCGGTGATGGAGAGGTCGCCCTCGCCCATTATCTCGAGATTATCTATCTGCCAGTAGTATGCCAGACCGGTGTTGTCGGTGTCATAGCAATGGAATCTCACCTTCATCTGCTCTGCCTTGTATGGTGTGAGGTCGATGGTGATGCGTGTATATTTTCCTGCTGTCGCCTTGTCCTGATCGGTGCGGGCATTGAATACCGGTGTCCATGTCGCGCCATTGTCTGACGATACCTCCACGTTGTAGTAAGGAGGATTGGCAGGGGTGCGTCCTGCGCCGTTGGTGCGGGAATAGAATGTCATTGTATTACCGTTGGCGAAAGCCTTGGATGTGAAGTATTCGTCCTGGTGGATGTCCTCCCATGCGGCATAGACGGTAGCGGCATAGTTGCCTTCGTAAGAGCGGTAGAAGCCCTTGTCAGGGTTGCATTTCTCCCATCTCCATCCACGGTCGCCGGATGTCTTTATCTCCCAGCCGTTAGGATTGTCAGGGTTTTCAAAGTCATCATATATCAATCGCTCGCCTGCTGTAGCTTTGCTCCACGTGAGATGCACGGCATTGCCTGTGAGATTTGCCTGCAGAGCCGACGGTGCGGTGACTGACTTTGACTTCTGTATGACGCATATCTGCACCTCTTCGCCCGATTTTGTCTGCACGGTGAAGTAGCCTTTGCGGTCCTTCGGCGTGTCGTTGTCGGTCTTTGTGGTAAACTTGATGCAGTCTCCGTCAGCCTCTTTCACTGTCTCCACCGTGAGCCATTCCGCTGTCACGGTCGGTGCGATGATGGAATATTCCTCTGTGGTATATACTTTCACCGTGGCAGAGCAGTCTGCGAAGCCAGGCATAGTCACATTATTATTATCTACTTTGAGGCTTACTGTGATAGGCTGCAGTGTGAATGATATGGTCTCGCCACATGAAGAGATGTCGGTGATGGCGAATGGTGCTTCTTTTCCGTCGCTGTAGAATGGGCGTATGTCAGCGTCTCCTCCGAATGAAGGGCGACCGTTGTCGATGCTGAATGCTGCCTTTGATATGTCTCCGTCAGCCGTCACTGTGCCTCCCGGACGGAAGATATACTGCTCGTCGAGGCGCGTTGTGCCGTTGTAGTTGACGTTGCCGCCGGTGTATTGCGGGCAGATACGGTAGATGATGAGTCCGGAAGCAGGTAGGTTAGCGTCGCATCCTTCCTTCTTTCTGTATTCCACTACGAAGTATTCGTCGCTGCCTATCGGCTTTATCTTGTATGCTATATTGTCGGTTGTCGTGCCGCTTAGAGGGTTGAGGGTGTAAGTCCCAGCCTCTTTGATTTCCGGTATCTGGTCAATCCATTTGCAGTAGCGCATCTTGGTGTAGGCAGTCATGCCTTGTGGTGTGATTTGATTGTCGGACATAAGGTCCCAGACGCCTACTGGATTGAGTGCTCCAGAGACGTGATATAGGTCGTATGTGCCGAGAGAATGGCTCATCTCATGGCAGAGCACTCCGGTATTGAGCGTTATGCCGTCAAACTGAGAGTTGAATCCATTTGCTCCGTCGAACACCATGATGTAGCTTGCGAGTTTCTTTCCTGCAATGTATATGGCTTTTTCTTCAGGCAGAGCGAGGTCTTTTCGCTGAGGCCAGAGTATTCCTCGCTTGGCACTTAGTTCGGAGTTTCCGCTGAAGATGATGCAGAGATTATCTACGAATCCGTCTCCGTCAGTGTCGATGGATGCGCCTTGGTCAGCCATATCCTTGCTGAGGAAGCCAGCTATTTCCCTTACGAGAGCCTGCATTCTGGCTTCTCCTGCCACGTCGTCCTTGTAGCCGGTAGGGCGGATAGAGGCATCATATTTCTGATAATAAGCCCTTTCGTAGCTGGTGCGGTAGCTCTTCAGCTCGGTTTCGGTAGCGGGAAGGAACAGGCTTTTCCATTTCAACTGCTTGTATGAAGCGTTGTAGAAATAGTTATACACGGAGTTATCGGTTTCCTTTTCGCCGCCGAAGAGAGTCTGATAATTGCTCAAAGGCTTGTCGAAGATGTCTGCGTCTTCGTCGGCAAAGCGTACGAAACAGACGATATTGCTTTTCTCTCCCTTGTTGTCATTGAATGCCTTTGCGGTAATCGGGAGGAGAAGAGTCAGGAGGAGGAGAATCTTGTTGTAATTCATAATTCATAATTCATAATTCATAATTATTTTTAGGGAATAGTTAATAGATAATAGGGAATATGAAATAGGTAATAGGAGATTACCTTTGTTCGCTTGATATAACCTGTGGAAGAAACCATAAGAGACAATGCTAATCTCCTATTCCCTATTCCCTAAAAAAACTAATTATCTATTCCCTATTTTTCAGAATAGAGGAATTACTTCACCACATACTTCTTGCCATTAGTGCCGATAGCGATGCCCTTGTATGCACCGTTAACGCGCTGGCCAGCGATGTTGTAGCGTATCTTTACTTCGTTGTCAGCATTGATGTCGCTGATACCTGTAGGGTCAGCAACGCTGAAAGTGGTGGTCTTGAAGATGTTGCTTCCAGAGAACTTGCTGAGTGCGTCGGAAGTCATGGTGACGTAAACTGCGGTCTGCTGTGTGAGAACAGTAATCTTTCCGTCAGCCACGGTGTAGTCAGTACCTTCTGTGAGTGCTGTCTTGTCTGCCTTAACGAGGGCATACTTGGTGTTGAGCGCAGCGCTGGTCTGTGCAGAGAGGTCGATGACATCCTTGACATTGTATGACTCCTTGACAGCGAGGTCAGCCTGAGGAGCATAGTTGTAGCTCTTAGAAGTGAAGATAGGGAGTGTCTCCAGTGTCATGCAGTTCTTGGTGATGTTGAGGGTCTTGATGCTTCCGCCAGCAGGCATGGTGAATGACTTGATCTGATTGCCGATGAGGAAGAGTGAACCTCCGCTGAGATTATCGAGCTTGGAAGCGTCGAAGCTGGTCAGTTTGTTGTTGTTGAAGCTGAAGTAAGGCTTGTTTGCCTTGTTCTCACCGAGGTTTACTTCAGTGATACCCATGTTGAGGGCATACACGCTCTTGAGGGAAGGATTGCCGGAAAGGTCGAGAAGACCCTCAAACTTGTTGTCGGAAATCTTGAGGTAATTGAGCTTGGTGTTCTTGCTGATGTCGAGGGAAGTGAGGAGATTGTTAGTCACATCAAGGCGCTCAAGCTCGGTGTTCTTGGTGAGGTCGAGAGAAGAAATCTTGTTGTTCTGCGGCTCAAGTCTCTTCAGTGCGGTGTTCTTTGTCACGTCGAGAGTGGTCAACTTGTTGCCTGAGAGGAAGAGCTGTTCGAGTGCTGTAGCCTTTGAGAGGTCGATGGATGTGATTCCAGCGCCGTTAACCTTAGATGGGCAGTCGAGATATATGAGGTTGTCGGCATAGATCTTCACTTCACCTGTCACCTTGCCGGTGATTGTGGTTGTGGTGTATCCGTCGTAAGCGGCAGTGATTTCATTCTCTTTCTTCACTCCGTCACCCCAGTCGATGCTTACCTTACCAGGAGCACTGAGTGCTACGTTCACTTCTCTTTCGGTGTCGCTTGTCTCAGCAGTGAATTTTACAGTGTAGTCATTTCCAGGAGTTTCCGGTGTGGCTTCACCGCCTTCTTCATTCTTTGTGGTGGTGATTACACGGATTCCGTGGATATATACTTCTTTCGTGGTGATGTTCCTGAAATATACATACACAGGTTTGTCAGACTTGATGGTGATATTGTCGTTACCGTTGGTCTTGGTTTCGAGACCTTTTACTGTAGTGTTGCCAGCCTGAGCAAATGCACCAAACATAGCCGACCATGCCCCTCTTACCTCATAATTAGTGAATACAGTGTTGATATCTGTAGTGCTGCATAGCTGCATACCAACCTTGCTTTCACATGATACGTTGATGGACAGTTCGGAGCAGGAAGGCATCATGATGAGGATACCACCGCCATTGGGTTGCAAAAGTGCAGATGCAGGAGCCAGGATGATGGCACCCTTCTTGTAACCTTCGGTGCCCACTTCGCCACCTTTGCCGTATCCGATTGCGTCAGGATCCACGGTTGTCGGAGGATAGTTAGGCACCTGATCGGCATATACCATCTGTATCTTCTTGCCGTTAGGGTCAGCCTTGTAGTTGTCCTCGTCGCAAATGCCTACGTATTTATCTACCTTAGCCTGTGTGTCAAACCATAGCCATCCGTCCTTGTCGATGTCGGAGGCACTGAACAGGTTATAATTCTGCGCTGTTGCGCTCATGGCACAGAGGATTAGTGCCATCATAAAGTAAAGCTTCTTCATAGTGTTTCTGTTTTTTGTTCGTTATTGTTGTTGTATTATAATCAGCCGGTGACGCGGCTGACACAGTGGCCTTATTTAGTGAAAAGTGAAGAGGGAAAAGTGAAGAGTGAAAAATCGCGCTGACGCGGTTTGGTCTTCAAGGTAATGGGGAATAGGGAAAAGGTAATAGGGTATAGGGAAAAGGTAATAGGAGATTACCATTGTTCGCTTGAGATAACCTGTGGAAGAAACCATAAGAGACAATGCTAATCTCCTATTCCCTTTTCCCTATTCCCTAAAAAAATAAAACACATTACTGCTCAGTCCATTCCGGATTCTGCTTGACTCCGTGGTACTTTATCTCGCTCCAAGGGATAGGGAGATAGTACTGTTTGTCTTCAAATACGCGGATGCGCTTAGGGAAACGGTTGACATTGCTGATGGTGTATTTAGTGGCAGCCACCTGATTATTGACCATAGTGACATCTACTCTCATGCCTTTCAGCGGGTTAGTCTCGCCGTTCATTCTCTCCTTAGCTATGCCCCAGCGGAAGAGGTCCCAGTAGGTGGTCTCCTCGAATGCCATTTCCACGCGTCGCTCATTGAAGATATTATCCCATGAAATGGTGGATAATTCAGGCATGTGAACGCGCTTTCGTATCTCGTTGACGTATTCCATCGCCTTGCCGGTGTCGCCCAGACGGAAGCATACCTCGGCATAGTCGAGCAGAGCCTCGGCATATCGCCAGATGATATAGTTCTGCTTGCTGGCGTATGTGTCGTTGTTGTCGATGGTCTGTGACTCGTCCACGAACTTTCCGAGATAGTAACCGGTCATCGTTACGGCAGCTGAAGTGGAGGTGCCATACGGGGTAAGGTCTTCACCAGCCACGCGATTGGTGTAATGGATGTCCATCACATGGTTGCGGAAAGTGCAGCCATCATAGAGCACATTGGCATAGAATCGGTAGTCGCGGTTGTCATACGGATGCTTCGGGTCGTAGGTCTTGCCTTCCTGCATACCGTATTCATCCACGTGATTCTGTGTAGGAGTGTAGGCGGCAGTGGTGCCGGTGAAGAATGGCGAGCACGCATCGCGGTCGAGCTTGTGTCCGAACTTGTTAGCGAAGTCGCCGTCATCAGAGTGCTGCACCTCGAAGATGGACTCCTGAGAGTTCTTTGTGAGGAATATTTTTCGGTATTCATCGCGTATTCCGTCCTGTGTAGATGCGGTGATAGGGATGAGAGAATAGCGATTGAGAGCGAAGAGTTCTTCGTATGCTTTCTTAGCTTTCTGCAGCATATCTTTCGACTGGTCGCCAGAGAATCCAAGATATGGAGTCTCCACATCTTTATTCTGGAACACTTCAGATGCAGCCCAGAAGTATGTCTTTGCCTTTAGCATGAGAGCGGCACCGTATGTTGCTCTTCCAGTCTCTGTGGAAGCGTATGTCTCAGGTAGGTACTTCATAGCTTCGTCAGCCTCTTTTGTGATGAAATCCACCATCTCCTGATAGCTTGCGCGTGGGAATTTCTCAGCGTTTTCGAGAGGGTTATAGGTATGGTCGATTATCATTACTCCGCCAAACATTCTCCAAAGCATATAGTAATAGTACGCACGCATGAAGTGTGCTTCGCCGATGATGCGGTCTTTCTGTGTGCCATTGGATATGTTTCCGAGGTTTTCCAGGAGGGTATTGATGGACTGTATCTGAGTCATGTGGCTGCTCCATACGTTTGCTGCCCAATTAGTAATCTCCTGACTGTTGCCTTTCAGGAGGTCTCCGTATCCAGAGTTGTAGTAAGAACTCTTGCCTACGGAAATCTGATCTCCAAACCATGGCATATAGTATCTTGACTTACTCTTGATGAGAGATATGCTTGGCACGTATGTGCTGAAGCCATTGCTCATATTGCGATACCATGAGTTCTCGTATTGGTCGAGCAGTTGGGGGTTGCTCCATACGGAATTCTCTGATATCTTGTTGATCGGCGCATCGCGGAAGATGTCGTCGCAGCTGGTCATTGTTGTTGCCGCGGCTGCGATGAGTGCCGATGTCATGATGTGATATATCTTCATAAGTATCTTTGTTAGTGTTTATTTCCATGGGGATGGGTGCCTGGTTAATATAAAATATCAATAAATAAAAATAGACAAATATATTTTTCTTTGTTTTTTTCTATTGATATTTTCCTGACTGTCCACCATTCGTTGGCAGAACAAAACAACCAGACCACAAACCCACGGCTGTCAAATCATTAGAATCCGATGTTGAGCGAAGCTCCGTAAGAACGCTGTACCGGGTAGCCACGCAGTGACTCTGGGTCCATGCTCTTGAGGCTGCTGATGGTGAAGAGGTTGCTTGCCTGCAGGGCGATGCTGAGAGATGAGAGGTGCATCTTCTTGACAGTCTTGGCAGGGAAGGCATATCCCATGTTGAGCATCTTGAGTCTGACGAAGTTACAATCTTCGATCCAGAATGTGGATTTCTTACGGTTGTTGTCGTTAGACGTAGCAAGCTTGACGCGAGGATACTTGGCATTAGGATTATCAGTGCTCCATGAGTCGGTCATGTGATACTTCTGGAACTTAGGCATAGTGCCGTTTTCGAGAGTATATGAGTCGCTGATATTCTGCTTGTATCCCACTTCTCCCTGGAAGAGAGCATTGATAAAGAAGCCCTTATACTGCACTCCCATACGGAAGCTGAGGTCCATGTCAGGGTAAGAAGAGTTCTTGACGAGGATATAGTCGTTGGAATCGAGTATATGGTCATCATTCTGGTCCACGTATTTTATATCTCCAGGAGCGAGAGTCTTGTTGCCCTGTCCGTCCTGATCGAGAGGCCAATTGTCTATTTCCTCCTGTGACTGGAACAATCCGTCAGCCTGATACATCTGCCATACCATGCTGCTTGTGCCCTTACGGCGAAGATTTGGCAGCTGAGCAGTCTCGTCTCCGAAGTCGGTGTATTCGTCATCGCTCTTTGCTATGTTGACAGAGACGTTGTATTTCAGTTTGCCAATGGTATTCTTATGACTGAGAGTGAGGTCCCATCCCCAAGCTTTCAGTTTGCTGAAGTTCATGGAAGGGTATGCTCCATCCACGCCTGTAGAAGGTGGGAAGAGGTAGTCAGGGGCAGAAGTGATCTTATTAGTCTCGTATCTGATGAAGTAATCGAATGAGATACCTATCTTACCATTGAAGAATCCGAAGTCGGCACCGATGTTATAGTCGTGGGTTTTTCCCCAAGTAAGGTCGGTATTAGGGTATGCAAGCAGCGTGAAGCCAGGGCTATAGTTGCCTGTGGTGTTCGAAGAACTGCCGAAGCTGTAGCCATAGTTAGGCGATTCGGTGTAGTTTTTGAGGTAAGAATATGCTGATACGAGTCCGTCATTACCGAGCCAACCAGTGGAGAGTCGCACCTTGGCATTGGATACTACGTTCTGATTCCAGTTTTTGAAGAATTTCTCATTTGACAATACCCAAGAGGTAGAGATAGAAGGGAAGAAGCCCCAGCGATTATCAGGCGAGAAATTGGTGGAACCGTCGATACGGAAGCTGAACTCAGCGAAGTACTTGCTGTCGTATCCATACTTGAGACGTCCAATCATAGAGGCACGCTCATTGATGGATTCGTCGCCATTGAGCTTGGAAGATTTTGCCACGCCCATAGTCTCAGGCACAGAAGTCTTATCAAGGTTCTTACCAGTCATATACTGATTGTTCAGTCTGTGATAGTTGACCACGAGAGTAGCTCCTACGTCATGCTTTCCAAATTCGCGGTTATAGTTGAGTCCTGCCTCATAGAGCTGGCTGCTATAAGCGCGGTCAGTCTGTTCGAGAGTGACCTTTGCAGTAGGATAAACGGTGTTTTTATCGATGCTGTATATGCCATCTTCAGCGTCGTAAGTGTAGAGAGTCACAGGCTTGCTGAAGTTTTTCTCAATGCGGTGGTTATTATCGAATGTGCCACGGAAGTAAGCATTGAGACCCTTTACCCATGTGATGTCCCAGTTGAGGTTAGCTGTAAGTGTTGACATCTTGGTGTCATCCTTGCGGTAGCCTCCGAGTCCACGTATGTTGATGAGCGGATTGGAGCCATCGATGCTGGCGAGGCTGCCGTCTTCAAATTCGAGAACCTGGAGCGGAGAGTAGCTGTAAGCAGCGTCGATGGTGGTGTAACTGCTGTTCTTGGCATTGCTGTTGGAGCCTGTGTAATCGACGGAGAGCACGAGATTCTTAGCCAATGTGGCATCAATCTTCATGGAATAGTTGAGGCGACTGCGTCCCACGCCGCTGTAGAGTCCCTTGGAGTCAGCGTAACCGAGTGAGAGATAGTATCTCACGTCCTGGTTTCCACCGCTTGCAGAGATGGCATGAGTGGTGGTATAACCCGTCTTGTCGAGGTAATCGAGCAGGTCGGAGTTGCCATAGACGTTAGGATTGGAGTGATTGCGTATCTGTTCCAACTGCTCGGGGGTATAAGGAACGAGAGTAGAAGAAGGGCTGTTGGCGATGGCTTTGTTTCTCAATACTGCGAAATCATAGGCATTGAGAAACTCAGGGAGCTTGGCAGCCTCCTGGATATTGTACTGACCACGATAGTTGACCTTGAGTTTTCCGCCCTTTCCAGCGCGCTTTGTCTGCACGAGGATTACGCCGTTAGCCGCACGCGAACCATATACGGCAGCGGCAGCAGCGTCCTTGAGCACTGTGATGCTCTCGATGTCGTCAGGACTAAGGTCGGAGAGACGAGTCTCACCGTCGGAAGTATTGGTGCCGAAACGTGGCACACCGTCGATGACGAGGAGCGGAGCAGAGTTGATACCACGCACGTGGATGTCAGCCTCCTTTGCGGTACTTGGGTCGCCAGTGGTCTCAAGCACCTGCAATCCAGCCACTTGTCCGGACAGAGCCTGACTGAGATTGGATGTAGGCATCATGGTGAGATCCTCAGCTTTCACGGTCTCTACGGAGCCTGTGATGGAAGATTTCTTCTGCAATCCGTAACCTACCACTACGAGTTCGTCAAGATTCTGCGCATCCTCTTTGAGGGTGATGATGAGGCTTTTATTGTCTTTTATCTGTTGCTGCTGCGTCTTATATCCTATATAAGAGATGAGCAGTGTGCCTTTTCTATAAGGAATATTGAAAGCTCCATCGACATTGGTGACGGTGGCAGTCTTGCTATCCTTCCATGCCACCTGTGCTCCTATGACGGGTTCTCCGCTATTGTCGATGACCTTGCCGCTCAGTATGTCCTGTGCGGCAGCCCACTGGCACAGGAGAAGCATGGCTATCACTGTCATACTTCTCTTGAAAGTGAGCAGATGTTTATGTTTTTTGCTTTGTGTCATATTGTCTTTTCTGAGTGTAAGTTGTTGGTCTGTAATTAAATATAATACAGACCAACAAACTTAGATTACGGATTTTAGACCTTGAAATGCTTTTCGATGAGCATTATCTGATAGTTGTAATAATCGAGAGTGGTGCCTTTCGCCGCATTTCTGTATGTGCGGTACTTGGCAAGAATGCGCTTCAACTGACCTACCATCAATGCTCCAGCCTCTGCCTCACCAAGAACGCTGCCTCCGAGATTGATACGTGTGAATGAAGAGAGGGAATGGCTGTCGCATGAGCAGCGAGGCATGAGGGCGAGGTCCTCAGCATCGATGGTGGAGAGGTCTTCGTATGACTCGTTATAGTCAGCGAAACTGCTTGCGCTCTTCTTTGCCTTTTCAGGAGCAAGACCAGTATTTGCCATCATGAGAGCAATGGCTTCTGCCTGCAGTCTCTGCTCGCTCTCGCTGAGTTTGCCGGCAACAGGTGCCTTGAAGAGCATCTGTGCTACGTCGTTGAGGTAAGTCTCCACGGTGTAGTTGGTCTTTGCATCCACCATTCCGCTTTCCTTGATGCGATAGAGAGCGGCAGGACTGTAGATGGAATTGATGGTGCGCTTGTAGAGCTTGTCATTGAAATCGAGGTTCATCTCAAACTTGCCAATCATGTCAGTAGGATTGAGCCATGAGCTGAAAGTGCGCATCTGATTGAGCAACCATGCCACGGTCTCCTTCTGCTTGGCGCGTGGAGTATATACCTTACCAGTCTTCTGTCCGTCGCCCTGACGTACTTCAAAGTACTCTATGCCTCCGATATATGATGCTACATGATTGAGATATCGTGAATACTGCTTGATAACCTCGCGGTAGAGAGTCTCGATGTCGTCGTATCTATCGCCCTTTACCATAGCCCACTGCTCAAGGTTCTGCATCAATATCTTCATGTTGGAGATACCATAGTTGCTTGCCTTGATGTGATCATCGCCAAGGTCCTCAGTAAGGTCGGTAGGATCGACGGTGCCTAAGACCTGCTGAGCTCCGAAGCAGTACATCTTATCGTTAGCCTTCTCAGCAATCCACTTGTCGAGAACAGGCTTCTCGTCGTCAGGAGTCTTAGCTCCAGGGATGATGCGGTAGCCCCAGTTGATGGCATGGATATCATATACACCGATGAGAGGAGGAGTGAGCTTGACGCCACGCTCAAGGTCGCCAGGCTGTGCTACGTAGTTATTACGTGCATAGTCCATGATACTTGGAGTGGTGCCGTAGCGCTGCGTGAAGGCAGGACTGCGGAGAGAATCCACAGGAATTGCGTAGCTGGCTCCCATATTGTGCATGAGTCCGAGGGTGTGACCAATCTCGTGAGCGGCGGCATATCTCATTGACTCGCACATTACGTCGTCATCGAATACAGGCTTTCTCACTCTCTTATCTACAGTGCCAGTCTGTATGAAACGCCAGTTGTGGAGCAATGACACGATGTTGTGATACCAGATGACGTCGCCAGTGAGGATTTCGCCAGAGCGAGGATCGACGTGGCGAGGGCCCATAGCGTTAGGAGTTTCTGTAGCGGCATACTTGAAGCAGCTGTAGCGCATATCGTCCGGGTCGAAGTCTGGGTCGTCCGTAGGGTAATCCTTTGCTATGATAGCATTCTTGAAGCCCGCCTCTGCGAAGGCAATGTTCCAGTCTTCGATACCAGCCTTGATGGTCTTGCGCCATTTCTCAGGGAAAGCAGTATCTACATAAAATACGATAGGCTTCTGAGGCTCAACGAGTTCGCCGGCGAAATACTTCTGCATATCCTCCGGTTTAGGCTCCAGACGCCAGCGGCTGATGATGGATTTGCTCTCCACCTTATCTTTATTGGATGAGAAAATGGTCTTGTCATCGTAGAAATAACCCACGCGGTTGTCCTGATAACGTGCCACCATAGGTTCGTCAGGCAGGACGAAGAGCGAGCGGTGTACCTTTACGGTGTATGGCTTCTTGATAATGCCAGTGGTCATGAATGAGAGTGTGCTCTCTATTTCAATGTTCTTAGGGAATGCCTTCACCTTATCTATGCCAGAAGCGTCAGCAGTGAATGTGCCCTTGAGGGAGTTTCCGCCACCCAGGAGCTTGGCTACAGGAGAGTCTTGCTTGATAGGTGAGATGGCAGCCTCGTTGGTGCCGAAGAAAGCAGTCACGTCAATCACGACGCTGTTGCCATTCTTTGCAGCGATTTTAAAGCCTTTAAGTCTTGGATTGAGGAAATTCTTCTTGAAAGCCGATGCAATGGCATCGTTAGGATCGACTGTGTTTCTGATCTGCACGAGGTCGATATATACATTGCGCTCATCCTTGGAAAACTGTATGAGCATAGGTGTGTTTATCATCTGTCCAGCAACGAAATCCTGAGTATCACTGGTGGACGCCATGCGGTTGGAGAGGATATAATAATGCTTGAAGGCATCTTCCGGCAATTCGAAGTAGAGTTTACCTTCCTTTGCCTTGTAGATGACCTTGAAGAGTCCTTCGTTGACAACGCCGTCCTTTACTATTTTCGAATAGTTGGCAGAGTCAGCGTCAGCCTTGTTGGCGGTGATAGCCTTCAAGTTTACTTTCTTTTTCTTCTTCGCATCCACATTCTGACAGAATGTAGGAGCCATCAGCATTGCAGCTGCTAAGACGTAAATTGATAGTTTCATATTTTTGTTTTTTACATGGATTTTATATATAAATATTGGAAATCATTCACTTCATTTTTTTTCTTATCGTGCCTCCTCCTCCTCATCATCATCTTTTCGTTTGCTTACTCGTCGGTATGCCTTTTGCTTACTCATCAGTAGCTGTTTGCTTACTCATCAGTAGCTGTTTGCTTACTCATCGGTATGCCTTTTGCTTACTCATCAGTAGCTGTTTGTGTATATTATTCATATATATAGTAAGTGATTGATGTAGCCGGGTGTGAGTGTTGTCTTTTTTATGTAGTCTAAATCTGCTGGTTTTGCCAACTGATTTATTTGTCCTTGCATTGCTTTTGCTTGCAGTTTGCATTGTCCATGCTTGCAGTTTGCATTGCTTGTATTTGTATGATGTGTTGCTCTTATTAGCAAAATGCTTTGCTTATGTTTACAAGATGTGTTGTTTATGTAAGCAAAACGGTTTGTTTATGTAAGCAAGATGCTTTGTTTATGTAAGCAAAATGCTTTGTTTATGTAAGCAAGATTGTTTGCTTATGTTGTCAAAAAACTATTTTTTATACTTGCGAGATGAAAGTATCATTACTTACAATCTGAAAGCATTGTGATTGCTGGGCAATAACTATGCTTTTAGGTGGTAAAAGCTATGCTATTATGTGGTGAAAGCATAGTTATTGTCCTGCGGTCTCTGTTTTGGCGTTTTGTCAGAAAATTGTAATTTTGGATGTGGAAAAAGTATCAATTTGTAAGTGATGGTGATCCATCTCTTGATTACTGGTTTTGTTCTCTTTCCTCCTTTTTCTTCAGTGCATACTCGCGCGGTGTCATTCCGTGCTTTTCCTTGAATAGGCGACGGAAGGTGTATTCACTGTTGTACCCTACCATTTTTGCTACTTTGATATGGGAATGTTTTCCTTTATCAAGCAGTTCGATGGCTTTTTCTAATCGTAACTCGTTGACATAGTCAGCGAAGCATGTCCCCATTTCTTCATTCAGGTATGTGCTCAGGTACGTACGGTTTGTTCCGATTTGGCGTGCGAATTCCTCCATGTGGAGGTCAGGATTAAGGTAGAATTTACTTTTTTCTGCTTTTTTTAATACGCGCGCAAAATTCTTTGGCTTAGGATTTCTCATAATGACAAAATTGTGTACGGATATTATGACAGAATTGTCGGTCTGTAATGATATTTTTGTGCAAAGATAATAAAAAGATTGTTATTGTGGCATTGTTTTAACAAAAAAAACCATAAAGTTTTGTTTTTTTGTTTTTTTCCCCTTAATTATTGCTATGTGATGTTGGCAATTAGAGGCTTCCCCCCATTTAAAATGAAGAATGAAGAATGAAGAATGTAAGTTACCTTTTCTTCTATAAGTGAAAAGTGAAGAGTGAAAAGTGAAGAGTGAAAAATCGCGCTGACGCGGTTGGGAGGCGATTCTCGGTACTGTCTTCCAGACAGCTCTC
>URJQ01000079.1 GCA_900548195.1 uncultured Prevotella sp. | reverse complement strand
GCTGCATGGTTGTTACTGTCACTACCATATCGGGAGTGAGGACGGTGCCGTTAGAACGTTTAAGGCGCTTCGGCATTACTCTTCAAATCTTTGTCATGGGGTGATATGTTTAAGTTTTATATAGTGGTTTAATGAAATTCGGGGCAAAGGTATTGATTATTTTTGAATCATACAAGTTCATAATGGTTCATAACTGAAAATAATGGGTTTTTGGCTTGGGATTCGGGCTCTTCGAAGCGTTTTACTTCACTATTTGCTAACACAAATCGTCAATTTACTGGTCATACAGCATAGTTTTGGTAAAAAGAAAGCATAGTTATTGCAAGGTGAAAGCATAGTTATGGCGTCGCAATGTCTATTTTCTTCCTCGTAAAAGCAAGAAAACCATCAGAATTCTCCATGCTTTTACCCAAAAACGGCGAGTCAACTCGGAGGTGGTGAAAAAGCGGATTGTAAGCAAAAACTATCATTTTGCTTCGAAATTGTTATTTTGATACAAATCAGTTTGGTTTCACGCGTTTTAAGGCAAGGCGCAAATAATCACCATTTTTTTCGCTTTTTTGAAAAAAAAGTATTATTTTTGCAAATTGATTGAACGAATCCAGAAAAAGAATACAACAAGATATGAATTTCAAGACTATATTAGAAGCCTTTTTCGGCAACAAAGCAAGCCGAGACCGCAAGGCTATCATGCCTCTCGTAGAGAAAATCAAGGAGGCGTACCCTGCCATTCAGGCATTGTCAAACGACGAACTCCGTGCTAAGACCAAGGAGATTCAGAGCTATGTGCAGAACTCTGCAAATGATCTCAAGAAACAGATTGACGAACTGAAGGCAAAGATCGAAGAGACTCCAATCGATGAACGTGAGTCTTTGTTCTCGCAAGTAGATAAGCTCGACAAAGAGGTGCTCGACAGATATGAGGATGCCCTCAATGAGGTTTTCCCACAGGTGTTCAGCATCGTCAAGGATACAGCTCGTCGATTCACAGAGAATGAGGAGACTATCGTTACTGCAACTGACTTCGACCGCGAACTTGCAGCAAACCCAGCCAATGACTTCGTGACCATAGACGGCGATAAGGCTATCTATCACAATCACTGGACAGCGGGTGGCAACGATATCAAGTGGGAGATGGTTCACTATGACGTGCAGCTCTTCGGTGGTATCGTGCTCCATCAGGGTAAGATTGCCGAGATGGCAACTGGTGAAGGTAAGACCCTCGTGGCTACATGTCCTGTATTCCTCAATGCCCTTACAGGAAACGGTGTTCACGTCGTTACTGTCAATGATTACCTCGCTAAGCGTGACTCCGAGTGGATGGGTCCTCTCTATATGTTCCATGGTCTCTCGGTGGATTGTATTGACAAGCATCAGCCTAACTCTGACGCTCGTCGCAGAGCTTATATGGCTGACATCACTTTCGGTACCAATAATGAGTTCGGTTTCGACTATCTGCGCGACAATATGGCAATGCAGCCAGAGGATTTGGTGCAGCGTCGCCACAATTATGCTATCGTCGATGAGGTCGATAGCGTGCTCATTGACGATGCGCGTACCCCTCTTATTATCAGCGGACCAGTGCCTAAGGGCGGCGACCAGATGTTCGTGGAATATCAGCCACTCGTGGAGAGACTCGTTGCAGTGCAGAGAAAGCTCGCCACTCAGTATCTCTCTGACGCTAAGCAGCTCATCGCTGAGGGTAGAAAAGAGAATAATCAGCAGAAATTGGATGAAGGCTTCCTTGCCCTCTACCGTTCATATAAGTCACTTCCTAAGAACCGCCCACTCGTGAAGTTCCTCTCTGAAGAGGGTATCAAGGCTGGTATGCTCAAGACGGAAGAGATTTACATGGAGAATAATAACCGCCGTATGCCAGAGGCTGTCAAGCCACTCTACTTCGTGGCTGACGAGAAGCAGAACTCTGCCGACCTCACTGACAAGGGCGTAGAATGGCTCTCCAAGGAGGTGGGAGATAGCGAACTCTTCGTGCTTCCTGATATTACAACCGAACTTTCAGCTCTTGAAGCAGAGACGGGGCTTACTGACGAGGAGCGTCTGGAGAAGAAGGATGCTTGTCTCCAGCACTATTCTGTTCAGTCAGAGCGCGTACATACCATTCAGCAGTTGCTGAAGGCATACTCTATGTTCAATCGTGACGACCAGTACGTAGTAATGGATGGTCAGGTGAAGATTGTCGATGAGCAGACTGGACGTATCATGGAAGGACGCCGTTGGAGCGATGGTCTCCACCAGGCTGTCGAGGCTAAAGAGCATGTAAAGGTGGAGGATGCTACTCAGACCTATGCTACCATTACCCTGCAGAACTACTTCCGTATGTATCACAAGCTCGCTGGTATGACCGGTACTGCAAGTACTGAGGCTGGAGAGTTCTGGGATATCTACAAGCTCGACGTGGTAGAGATTCCTACCAACCGTCCTGTGCTCCGTAATGATATGGACGACCGCGTATATAAGACCAACCGCGAGAAATATACTGCTGTCATAGAGGAGATTGAGGCAATGCGTAATGCTGGACGTCCAGTGCTCGTAGGTACTACATCTGTTGAGATTTCTGAGCTTATCAGCCGAATGCTCAAGATGAGAAATATCCCTCACAATGTCCTCAATGCTAAGGAGCACGCTCGTGAGTCCCTCATCGTAGCTGAGGCAGGACGCTCTGTCAATGGTCTCGGAGCTGTGACTATCGCCACCAATATGGCTGGTCGAGGTACCGACATCAAGCTTACTCCAGAGGTAAAGGCTGCTGGTGGTCTCGCCATCATCGGTACTGAGCGCCACGAGAGCCGCCGCGTCGATCGCCAGTTGCGTGGTCGTGCCGGTCGTCAGGGTGACCCAGGTTCTTCTGTCTTCTATGTTTCATTGGAAGACAAACTGATGCGTCTCTTCGCTTCTGAGCGTATTGCTAAGGTAATGGACCGCCTCGGATTTGAGGAAGGCGAGCGTATCGAAAGCCCACTCATCTCCAAGAGCATCGAAAGAGCACAGAAGAAGGTGGAGGAAAACAACTTCGGTATCCGTAAGCGTCTGCTCGAATACGATGACGTGATGAACAAGCAGCGTACCGTTATCTATGAGCGTCGTCGCCACGCACTCATGGGTGAGCGTATCGGAATGGATATTACAAACCTTCTTTGGGACCGTGTATCTTACATCATCGACCATCAGGACTACGAAGGATGCAAGGAAAACTTCCTCAAGATCTTTGCTATGGACTTCCCTCTCACCGAAGAGGAATACTCAAAGACTGGTGCTGACGAGATGGCTGAGAAGTGCTTCCAGGCAGTTATCACCGAATTTAAGAACCGTACAGAGCGCATCACTCAGACCGCATGGCCGGTAGTCAAGGATATTTGCGAGAATGCAGGTGGACGTTACGACCGCATCGCTATTCCTATCACTGACAATAAGTTCATATATAACCTCACATTCGGACTTAAGGCTCTCTATGAAAGTCAGGCTAAGGATATCGTCAAGCAGTTTGAGAAGATGATTATGCTCCGCGTAATCGACGACAACTGGAAGGAAAACCTTCGCCAGCTCGATGACCTTCGTCACTCTGTACAGAACTCAAGCTATGAGCAGAAGGATCCATTGCTTATCTTCAAGCTTGAGAGCGTTAAGCTCTGGGATAATATGATCAACCAGATGCACGACTCTATAGCAATGACTCTCACACGTGCTCGCATCCATCAGCCAGGACAGACTGAGCAGCCTGTCGAGATTACTGAAGCTCCTGAAGAGGAACAGAAGCCTAAGCAGCCAGAATATACCACACAGAAGGAGGAACTCGCAGCTGACGGTTCTCACATTCAGCAGCCTGACCAGCCAAGCAATGCGCCTTCCCAGCCTCGCTATCACGACCCTTCTGCTGCGCCACAGCGCCATGCTCCGATCATCAGAGACAAGATGCCTCGTCCAAATGATCCATGTCCATGTGGTTCTGGCAAGAAGTTTAAGCACTGTCACGGTAAGAATATCTAATCCAGATATTGGATTTCCGATTGTCCAGTCATAGGGTAGGGCTCGTGAAATGACTTCTATGGTTTGCGAAAGCGACCCTTGACATAAGTCTTTCTGACGCTGTTTCCACCCCATTGACCGAACAATCTGGAGAAAAAAGGGGGTAATCAGAATTATTTTTATCATAATGAAAAGCATTTATTCGTAATCTATTCATTATCAAAATAATTTTGATTACCTACTTATAGATAAACATTCATCATCGTTACCATTTACACCTTATTATATAATATGACAGAAAAAACTCAATCCCAATTGATGCGCATGCTCGGAAAAGTGGCGCAGAAATTTCCTCAGACAGAGGAACCTGTAGTAATGACGGACCTTCATCTGCGTGTCAACCAGGAGACGGGTGACGTTATGGTCTTCGATGATGATGATAATGAAATCACACGCATCGTCGTGGATGAATGGATAGGCAATAACGAAGAGGACACTGTCTTCTACAAAAAAGTAGCGAAAGGATTGCGCCAACTGCTCCTGAAGGACAACTTCGGCTCTACTCTCGGCATCATAATGCCTTACAGTTTTGTGCTGGAAAATGAAACAGGAGAGCATATCGACGAACTCTTTATCGCTGATACTGACGACACTATCATCATCGGAGGCAACTTTATGGAGAACTTAGAGAAAGATCTCGATGACTTCCTCCATCATCTTATGGATGAAAAGTAAGTATTTTGATGTGTGTGAACTATGTGCTTGTCTCGCACATAGATAGCGTAATTGCCTTGGTAATCAATGTTTTAACGAAGAAACTCTCAACGAAATGAACGATAATCACAATCATCTCGTCATTATGGCTGGCGGCGTAGGAAGCCGATTCTGGCCTATGAGCACGGAAGAAAACCCAAAACAGTTCATAGATATCCTCGGCGTGGGACGCACATTGCTCCAGCTTACATACGACAGATTTGCCGGAGTATGCCCGCCAGAGAATGTTTGGGTGGTGACTAATGCTATTTATGTCGATAAGGTAAAGGAGCAACTGCCTGATATTCCTTCATCTAACATACTTAGCGAGCCTTGCCGACGCAACACTGCGCCTTGCATAGCTTATGTCAGTTGGAGAATCAAGGCTAAGGATTCTGACGCTAATATCGTCGTTTCTCCAAGTGACCATATCGTCATGAATGTCACAGAATTTCAGCGTGTCATCACTTCAACACTCCAGTTTGCAAGCGAGACGGATGCTATACTCACACTCGGAATGAAGCCTACACGCCCTGAGACTGGCTATGGCTATATTCAGGCGGACCTCGCACAGCAGAGTATGCGCAACAGAGAGATTTTCATGGTCGATTCTTTCCGAGAGAAACCGGACCTGGAGACTGCTAAGGAGTATATCACTCACAATAATTACTTCTGGAACGCAGGCATATTCGTATGGAATGTCAGAACTATCGTAAATGCTTTCCGTATGTATCGTCCGCTGATTGCAAATATGTTTGAGGAGATGATTCCTGTCTTCGGCACTGAAAAGGAGCAGGAGGTAGTCAACGCCAAATATCCGGAATGTGAGAATATCAGCGTCGATTACGCTATATTGGAGAATGCTGAGGAGATTTTCGTCTTCCCTGCTGACTTCGGATGGAGCGACCTGGGCACATGGGGCTCGCTGCATAATCTCTCTAATAAGGACGATGATAATAATGCTGTCATCAGTCCTAACGTAAAACTCTTTGAGTCAAGCAACTGTGTCATCAACGTAGAGAATGCAAAGCAGGTGGCTATTCAGGGACTCGAAGGCTACATCGTGGCTGAAAGAGACGGCAGACTGCTCATTTGCAAGCTCTCTGAAGAACAGAGAATTAAGGAATTTTCAATCAAATAAGATAGGTATTTAATATAAATAACCATCACTCTGCCCTTGGATATGGACGTTATTATCTGGTAATAGTTCCGTCTTTATTCGCCAAAAGGAAGTTTCCTACATTGAAAATGGACGCTTCCTGCATTCGAAAGGACGCTTCCTGCATTGGAAATAGGGTGCTTCTCCACTACTGGGAGAGCGTGATGGAATGACAAAAAAACTAAAATGGAAAATAGAAAAGTAGCATTGATTACTGGTGTAACCGGTCAGGATGGTAGTTATCTCTCTGAGTTTCTTCTCGAAAAAGGATATGAAGTGCACGGCATTATCCGTCGCTCTTCTGTGGATTATCGTGAGCGTATCGCTCATCTTGAGGGAAAACCAAACTTCCACCTGCATTATGGCGACCTCGGCGACTCTATGTCTCTCGTTAAGGTCGTTGGTAAGGTGCGCCCAACTGAAATATACAATCTTGCTGCACAGAGCCATGTGCAGGTAAGTTTCGACTCTCCGGAGTTTACTGCTGATGTTGATGCTACTGGTGTTCTCCGTGTCTTGGAGGCTGTTCGCGCATGCGGTTTGGAGAAAGAGTGCCGCATTTACCAGGCAAGTACTTCGGAATTGTACGGTAAAGTGGAGGAAGTGCCACAGAATGAGAATACTCCTTTCCACCCTTACTCTCCGTATGCTGTCGCTAAACTCTATGGTTTCTGGATTGTAAAAGAATATCGTGAGGCGTATGATATGTTCTGCTGCTCCGGAATACTCTTCAATCATGAGTCTGAACGCCGTGGTGAAACTTTCGTTACTCGAAAGATTACCCTCGCAGCTGCTCGTATTGCACAGGGAAAACAGGAAAAACTCTATCTCGGTAACCTCTCTTCTCTCCGTGACTGGGGCTATGCAAAGGACTATGTAGAGTGCATGTGGCTCATCCTTCAGAATGAAAAACCTGAGGATTTCGTCATTGCTACAGGTGTACAGCATTCTGTTCGTGAGTTTGCTTATTACGCTTTCAAGGCTGCTGGCATCGAATTGAAGTTTGAAGGCGAAGGCATGGACGAGAAAGGCATCTGTATTGCTGGTCCAAAGGAACTTGTAGGCAAGACTCTTATCGAGGTAAGTCCTGACTTCTATCGTCCTACTGATGTGGTAAACCTTTGGGGAGACCCTACAAAAGCCAAGACTGAACTGGGTTGGAACCCACAGACCACTACCTTCGAGCAGCTCGTTCAGATTATGGTAAAGCACGATATGGAGAAGGTTGCCGCTGAACATGTGGCAAGCGTGATGCGTATCAACCTCGCCGAATATCTGGAAAAGGGCGTCGTGAAGTAAGGAATTACAGCTTCGTTCCTAAGTATTTTCATGCTTGGGAACGCTAAGCTAACTTTCTGGAGTTGTGTTATTTAGGATAAATAGAATATAAAAGATAGTTTTACGATGCTTGACAAAGACAGTAAAATATATGTTGCTGGTCACAAAGGGCTTGTAGGTTCAGCCATCTGGAATAACCTCAAGAAGCGTGGATACAATAATCTCGTTGGTCGTACACATAAGGAACTCGACCTCACAGACCAGTATCAGGTGAAGGCTTTCTTCGATGAGGAGAAGCCAGATGCAGTTGTTCTCGCTGCAGCATTTGTCGGTGGAATCATGGCCAACTCGCTTTATCGCGCTGATTTCATGATGATGAACATGAAAATTCAGTGTAATGTCATCTCTGAAGCGTATGCTCATAGAGTTAAGAAATTACTTTTCCTTGGTTCTACATGTATCTACCCGAAGAATGCTCCACAGCCGATGAAGGAGGATTGCTTGCTTACATCCGAATTGGAATATACTAATGAGGAGTATGCTTTGGCTAAAATATCTGGTCTGAAGATGTGTGAGTCATACAATCTGCAGTATGGTACCAACTACATTGCGGTGATGCCTACTAATCTTTATGGACCTAATGACAATTTCCATCTGGAGAATTCCCATGTCATGCCTGCCATGATGCGCAAGATTTACCTTGCAAAACTCATTCATGACGATGATTGGAAGGCTATTACTGTCGATATGAACAAGCGTCCTGTCGAAGGTGTCACCGGCGCATCTTCGCATGATGAGATTCTGAAAGTGCTCGCTAAATATGGCATTGAGAATAATAAAGTGACGCTTTGGGGCACGGGTTCCCCATTGCGTGAGTTCCTCTGGTCGGAAGATATGGCTGATGCAAGCGTTCATGTGCTGCTCAATGTCGATTTCTCTGATATCATTGGAATTGAGAAATACTCCAGTGTCCACTATGGAGCATCGGTAGATGGTGCTGTCGATCGTAACCACTCTGCTGGTCGTGGCGGAGCTATTCCTTCGCTTGGAGAGATAAGAAACTGCCACATCAATGTGGGAACAGGTAAGGAACTTACTATTCGTGAGCTCTCCGAACTTGTAGTTAAGTCCGTTGGATTCCAGGGTGAGGTGTACTTTGACGCTTCTAAGCCTGACGGAACAATGCGTAAGCTCATTGATGTCTCCAAGCTCCATTCTCTCGGTTGGACACATAAGGTGGAAATAGAAGATGGCGTTCAGAAACTATTTGAATGGTATAAGGCTTCACTTGCTGAGTAATCACATTATTATATATGCGTGATTGAAACGTGATCTCCATCATTTTCGCTCATGCTTCCTTTGTAAGATAGAAATAAAAAATCACATTATAACAAATCAAAACTATGACAGGTAAAGTTGATGTCCTTCTCGGACTCCAGTGGGGTGATGAAGGAAAAGGTAAGGTTGTAGATGTATTGACACCTAAGTATGATGTCGTGGCTCGCTTCCAGGGCGGTCCTAACGCTGGTCATACTTTGGAGTTTGAGGGACAGAAGTACGTCCTTCGCTCTATTCCTTCTGGTATCTTCCAGGGTGGTAAGGTCAATATCATCGGAAATGGTGTCGTTCTTGCTCCTGATCTCTTCATGAGCGAAGCTAAAGACCTTGAGAAGAGTGGACATGATCTCAAGAATCGTCTCCATATCTCTAAGAAAGCACATCTCATTATGCCTACCCATCGTCTCCTTGATGCTGCATATGAGTCTCTCAAAGGTAAGAATAAGGTAGGTACTACTGGTAAAGGTATTGGTCCTACTTATACTGATAAGACAAGCCGTAACGGTCTTCGTGTAGGTGATATCCTCGATAACTTCGAGCAAAAGTATGCTGAGCACAAGGCTCGTCATATCAATATCCTCAAATCTACCGGCTTCCAGTATGATGAAGCTCAGCTCGCTGAGACTGAGAAAGTATGGATGGAAGGCATCGAATACCTCAAGCAGTTCCAGATTGTTGACTCTGAACACGAGGTAGGAAAGCTCCTGAAATCTGGTAAGACTGTCCTCGCTGAGGGCGCTCAGGGCACTATGCTCGACGTTGACTTCGGTTCTTATCCTTTCGTGACCTCAAGTAACACTATTTGTGCTGGCGCTTGCACTGGTCTGGGCATTGGTCCTAACAAGATTGGTGAGGTATTTGGCATCATGAAAGCTTACTGCACACGCGTAGGTGCTGGTCCTTTCCCTACAGAATTGTTTGATGAGACTGGCAGCAAAATGCGTGCTATAGGTCATGAATACGGTGCTGTTACCGGACGTGAGCGTCGTTGCGGATGGATTGACCTCGTGGCTTTGCGCTATGCTATCATGGTGAATGGCGTCACTCAGCTTATCATGATGAAGAGTGATGTGCTCGATACATTCCCCGTTATCAAGGCTTGCACAGCATATAAGGTAAATGGCGTCGAGACGAGCGATTTCCCATACGACATCGAAAAGGGTATCGAGCCTGTCTATACTGAGCTTCCTGGATGGCAGACTGATATGACTAAGTTTACATCTGAGGATGAGTTCCCACAGCAGTTCAAAGACTATATCAAGTTCCTTGAGGCGCAATTGGAGACTCCTATCACTATTATTTCTATCGGTCCTGACCGTGAACAGACTATTGTAAGAAAGTAAATGGCAAACAAACCAAGTATTCCAAAGGGCACTCGTGATTTCGGTCCTCTCGAAATGGCGAAGCGCAACTATATATTCAACACCATCAAAGAGGTCTATGCTCTTTATGGCTTCTCTCAGATTGAGACTCCTTCTATGGAGAATCTCTCTACTCTGATGGGCAAATATGGCGAAGAAGGCGACAAGCTTCTATTCAAAATACTCAACTCTGGCGACTTTCTCCACGGCATGTCTGCTGATGAAGTGGCCAATACAAGCACACTAAAGCTCGCTGCTAAGTTCTGTGAGAAGGGTCTTCGCTATGACCTCACAGTGCCATTCGCACGCTATGTGGTTCAGCATAGAGACGAACTTCAGCTTCCTTTCAAGCGTTATCAGATCCAACCTGTATGGCGTGCGGACCGTCCACAGAAGGGACGTTACCGTGAATTCTATCAGTGTGATGCCGATGTGGTAGGTTCTGACTCTCTGATAAATGAGGTGGAACTGATGCAAATCGTCGATACTGTATTCACTAAGTTTGGCATTCGCGTTCAGATAAAGATCAATAACCGCAAGATTCTTACAGGTATTGCTGAGGTAATCGGTGAAGCTGACAAGATTGTTGATATCACAGTGGCTATTGATAAGCTCGATAAGATTGGTCTTGAGGCTGTGAATGAGGAACTTCGAAACGATGGAATATCTGAGGAAGCCATTGAGGAATTGCAGCCTATCATCAAACTTGAAGGTACTAATGATGAGAAATTGCAGGTCATTCGCGAAGTTCTTGCTTCAAGCGAGGTTGGCTTAAAGGGTGTAGAAGAGACTCAGTATATCCTCGATAACCTCAAAGGTTGCCTCAAAAATGAGATACAGCTTGACCTTACTCTTGCGCGTGGACTCAATTATTACACTGGTGCTATCTTCGAAGTCAAGGCTCTTGACGTGCAAATCGGTTCTATCACAGGTGGCGGAAGATATGATAACCTGACTGGTATCTTCGGTATGCCGGGATTATCAGGTGTGGGAATCTCTTTTGGAGCGGACAGAATATACGATGTCCTCAACCAATTAGAGCTCTATCCTACAGATGCAATGACAGGAACTCAACTCCTTTTCATCAATTTCGGTGAGAAAGAGACCGCTTATTGCATGCCTATCGCAAGGGCTGCTCGCGAGGCTGGCATCCGTACAGAGGTCTATCCTGACTCTGTTAAGATGAAGAAGCAGATGGCTTATGCTAATGCTAAGCAGATTCCTTTCGTCGCTCTTGCTGGTGAAAACGAAATTGCTGAGCGTAAATTGACACTCAAGAATATGATTACTGGTGAGCAGAAACTCGTTTCCGAAGAGGAATTGATTGCTGCAATCACTATGTAAATAATCTAAAAAGCCGTTGTAGTATGAAGTAATAACTATACTATAACGGCTTTTTCTTCACAACACTAACTACTGACTGCCCACAGAAAGGCAGATACTAACTATCTTATTCTTCGCTGACTACCATCGTATTAGCAGTAGATAACAATCTTATCTTTTGCTAATAGCAATTGAATAATCAGAAGATAACTAACATATTACTAACTATGAAGAAAGTTTTCACTATTATTGTATTATGTCTTATGACGATGATTCTTATGACATCATCCAACAAACACTTCACTATCTACATGATAGGCGATAGTACTATGGCAAACAAAGACATAAGTAAAGGACAGGAACGAGGCTGGGGAATGGCGCTACAAGGCTTCTTTACAGAGAATGTCACTGTGGATAACCATGCTCTTAACGGTCGTTCTTCTCGCAGTTTTATCCTGGAAGGTCACTGGAAAAAAGTCATTGATGCTATCAAACCCGGTGATTATCTCGTCATTCAGTTTGGACATAACGACGAAAAAGGAAAGACAGGAGACCGCCGTCATACTGATCCTGGTACTACATTCACAGATAATTACCGAATGTTTTGCCGTGCAGCAATGGCTAAAGGCGCCACTCCAATCATCATGAATGCTGTAGTTCGTCGTAATTTCTATAACCTTAATGATAATAGTGTCGATGATGAATCACTCCGTGGAGCCGTTTCTAAGCATACAAAGGAATTGGTAAACAGCGATACTCTCATTGATACTCATGGATTATATATCCTCACTCCTGTCAATGTATCAAGGGAATTACGTGTGCCTTACGTTGATGCTAACAAGATAACAAAGGACCTTGAGAACGGAATGGGAGTGGAAAAGTCAAGACTTCTCCACATGATTAGCGCGGTAAAGAATGGAAAGGACAACACTCATTACACCGTATATGGCGCACATATCGTAGCAGGTCTTCTCGTAGATGCTATGGCTGACGTTTGTCCGGAACTCAAACCATACGTTCGTCATTACGATTATATCGTCTCTGCAAAGGGATTTGGTAATTATCTTACTTTGCAGTCAGCCATTGATGCAGTGCCAAGTGTAGTGCAAACAACGATCTCTGTGATAGACGGAACGTGGGATAAGCCAGTTATTCCTAAGGATAAGAAGATAAAAATAGTGAAATATTCGTCTGTCACAATACGTAAATAGGACTCTTTCCACAGCCTGTTCGTCGCTTAATGATAAAGTTGAAAAGGAATTATTATTTGTTAAATTATAGGTCGAAAAGCATAATTCGCTTTGTGAATTCGAAACTTTTCCCTATCTTTGCATGACTGTGTAGAAACAAATAACAATGTTAAAACACACAAGAATAATAGTATTAACACTTAAATAACAACTTTATTATGAAAAAGAAATTCATTTGTACCGTATGTGGTTATATCCACGAGGGAACAGAAGCACCAGAGAAGTGCCCAATTTGTAAGGCTCCAGCATCTAAGTTTACTGAGATGGCTGTCGATGAAGAGCCAGAATTTGCTACAGTTCACAAGCTTGGTGATGGCAAATTGCCAGGTGCTGACGAGGAGATGATTAAGGACTTGAACGCTCATTTCAATGGAGAGTGTGGCGAAGTAGGTATGTATCTCGCTATGGCACGTCAGGCTGACCGTGAGGGTTATCCAGAAGTAGCAGAAGCATACAAGCGTTATGCTTGGGAAGAGGCAGAGCATGCTTCAAAGTTTGCTGAGCTTCTCGGCGATGTTCTCTCAGATACCAAGTCAAATCTTGAGGCTCGTATCGCTGCTGAAAAGGGTGCTTGTGAGGATAAGTTCCGCATTGCACGCAATGCAAAGGCTGCTGGTCTCGATGCAATTCATGACACTGTGCATGAAATGGCTAAGGATGAGGCTCGTCATGCTGCAGGTTTCATGGGACTCTACAAGCGTTATTTCAAGTAAACTCTTGTGATATTTGATACCGTTACCTTGCTTCTCATGAGCTGATTACTTGCTTTTCGTGCGCTGATAGTAACGGAATAAGAATGTGAAAGCCACCTTTTCAGATGATGAAAAGGTGGCTTTCTGCGTTTATTATCTTCGCATTCTGTCGCTTTTTTGCCAGTTGTTACATCTTCATATACATGTTTTCATGTCAGAAAATGTATGAAATTGGTGTGCAGAAGGCTCGTAGCGACAGGGTGGAAGAGTGATTATATTCTTTCGAGGACTATTTGGATGAGGTCGTTGATGTTTGATTTGTAAGTGGTGTTCATCTCCTTGTCGTGTCTGTTTGCTATGACAATGCAGCATGTTGTCGCCTTATGTCCGAGCAAACCAGCAAGACCAGCGAGGGCAGATGATTCCATTTCGAAGTTGTTTATCTTGAGAGTAGAGCCACCGTAGTCTTCACCTTCAGGCACATTGTAGCGGAATGCCTCAATCTTTTGGTTTTGATCAGGGTCTTGTATCTCAAGACGGAGGCGACGTCCCTGCGGTCCGTAGAAGCCACCACATGCACAAGTGATGCCTTTTACCATGTCATCACCTGCTATTCTGTCTGTAAGTTCCTTGTCAGCGCATGCTACGTATGGAGCACCTTTCTTTGGTGACCAGTTCATGTGCTTGATAAAAGCCTCTTCCAGTGCGACATCACAGGTCTTATCGCGGTCAGCATAGTAGTTGAGGAGGCCGTCGAAGCCGATGCTTCTCGCCGATGCAATGAACGTACCGAGCGGTGTCTCAGGCTGAAGTCCGCCACATGTGCCGATTCTTACGATGGTAAGAGTGCGGTGTTCTGGCTTGTCGGTCCTTGTTTCGAAGTCTATGTTGGCGAGGGCATCGAGCTCATTGACTACGATATCTATGTTATCACAGCCAATACCCGTGGATTGAATCGTTATTCTCTTGCCTTTGTAGGTTCCAGTTATTGTGCGGAACTCTCGGTTTCCGGTCTCGTGCTCGATTTTATCGAGGTAATATCCTACTCTTGATACTCGCTCTGGATCACCTACGAGGATTACTTTGTCTGCGAGGAACTCTGGCTTTAGGTGGAGATGGAAGCAGCTTCCATCGTTATTGATTATTAACTCTGATTCTGGATACTTCTTCATAGCTTGATTGGTTTTTAGTGAAACAATATTGCTTTTTTTTGTTATTCGGGGGATTTTGCTGGGATTGTTCAGCCTATGGCGGCTGGGAATTGGGGTGATATCGGGCGGTAACGCGCCCGACACGGTGGCTTTCTCTATCAGTGAAGAGAAAAAAGGGAAGAGTGAAGAGAGAAAAATCGCGATGACGCGGTTGGTCGTTCTGGAATATATCGGGCGGTAACGCGCCCGACACAGTGGCGGCTACTTGCCTTTTTTTGCCACTAACAAAGCCAAATTCGCTGAATTGACAGCAAGA
>URJQ01000078.1 GCA_900548195.1 uncultured Prevotella sp. | reverse complement strand
AGCAAGCCATAACTACAGCGGAACAAATCAGCATTCTCAGACAACGAGGACTGATTGTCGAAGATGAGAGTCAGGCAAGAGAAGCCTTGGATGTCATCAGCTATTTTCGCTTGGCTGATTATTGGCGATATATGGAAGCTGACCATACCACACACCAGTTCAAGGAGAATTGTCATTTCTCCGAGATTTTGGATTATTATTACTTTGACAAGGAACTCAAAGCCTTGTTGTTTTCCGCCATCCAAACCATTGAGGTTGCCATCCGCACGAAAATCATCAAGCACTTCACGCCGACCTTTGGGGCATTTTGGTTTATGGATGAAAGCCTTGCCAGCAATCCCGACTTCTTCCACTCTAACTTGGAACATATCCGTACCGAGGTGAAGCGTTCTCGTGAAGAGTTCATTACAGAGCATTTCCTGAAATATGCAGAGCCAGACCTACCTCCTGTATGGAAGACTTTGGAGGTTGTCTCGTTTGGCACGCTTTCCAAGCTGTTCGGCAATTTCAGGGATGCCACTGCCAAGCACCAAGTAGCTCGTGAGTTCGGTCTGAACCACCATAAGTTTCTGAAGAGTTGGATGGAGACATTGGTGGCGTTGCGCAATTATTGCGCCCATCACTCCAGAGTTTGGAACCGTCGATTCCCTGTCAAGCCTCAGACTCCAAGGAGAATGCCACAAGATTGGATTTCCGATTTCTCCTTTCGCCAAGAGACCATCTATCCCCAACTGTGTTGTATTACTTATTGGCTGAATAGCATCTATCCCAAGAATACCTTTGTAGCTGATTTCAAAGCAAAGCTTGAAAAGCATCCTTCTGTCAGCACTCGACTGATGGGCTTTCCTGCCCATTGGGAGGAAGAGTCGCTGTGGAAGTAAGTTTTCTCCGAAAACATTTGGCGATTACGAATAAAACGTTAAAATAAAACAAGATATTTGGAGATACGGAAAGAAAAGCGTATCTTTGTCATCCAATATAGACTAAACGTTTTAACAACGAAGACTATGGATACAAGCAAAAGAACAATGCAAACCACGGAGACATACAATGCCTCCGAGAAGCAGCATAGCAAGACATGGCTCGCCATGCAGAAATACAGAGGCACCGTAACGGTATATGACAAAAGCTTGTTCTACTAAAGAAATTAGCAAAGACCTTGATTCCCAATAGTCCCTGAGTATGCCTTCAAACTATTGGGTTTAGTTTTATATTATCCGAAATCTACATTTTTTCTTCGAAACCTTCTCTTTTTCCAATTATTTTTCGTACCTTTGCAAATGCTTTGTGTTTTTTTGACAATAAAACGCACAACATCTTGTTATATATATAATAGGTAAAGCATGATAACTGCATCGATAGTGACATACAATCATACCCTTAACGACATTGAGCCGGCTATACATAGTCTGCTCAAGTCTGACGTGTCACATATCTATATCATCGATCATAGCGACAGAAACGACCGAGAATTTCTCGCTTCTCTTCAGCAATACGGCGCTGAACAGATGGCTGACGATGCTGACATACGCAGACGTTGCAATGCTAAAAGCCTCATATTGTCCTATCATAAGCATGAGAACAATGGCTACGGAGGCGGACATAATGTTGCCATCAGAATGGCTATGAAGGCTGGAAGCGAGTATCATATCGTGGTAAACCCTGACGTTTGGTTCGACAATGACGTGATTTCTACGATGCGCCAGTACATGGACACAAACAAAGATGTGGGACAAATGATGCCAAGAGTGCTCTTCCCTGACGGCACCATCCAGCGTCTCTGCAAACTATTGCCTACCCCACTCGATATGTTTGGCAGACTTTGCTTGCCGCCTTTCATCATCAATAAGCGCAATGACCTCTACGAACTGCGCAAATTTGGTTACGACAAGATTATCAATGCGCCATATTTATCGGGCTGTTTCATGTTTTTCAGGCTCTCTGCATTGGAAGAGACGGGGCTTTTTGATGAGCATTTCTTCATGTATGCCGAAGACATCGACATGACGCGACGTATGCATCAGCACTTCAAGACGCTCTTCTTCCCTTCCGTTACCATCTATCATCGCTTCAGCAGAGCCTCACATCGCAGTCTGAAACTATTCTTTATCCACACTGCCAACATATTTATGTATTTCAATAAGTATGGATGGTTCGCTGATGCGGAACGCAAATCTACAAACAAAAAAGCCATCGAACAATGCGCATCTTGCTCATAGGAGAGTTTAGTAATGTCCATGCCACCTTAGGAGAGTCATTCCGCAAGGCAGGACATGAAGTCCTTCTGGTCTCAGATGGTGATGACTGGAAGGGCTATAAGCGTGATATTAGCATCCGAAGACAATACAAAGGGAAGGCTGGAACGCTGCATCTGCTCATGCAATGGGCGCTGCAACTGCCTAAACTTCGTGGTTTTGACATCGTACATTTCATCAATCCGAAGTTTACGGATATGCACCCAGCGGTGGATAAGCGCCTTTTCGATTGGCTTTCACGCCATAATAAGCACGTCACACTGGGGCTTTATGGCGATGATTACGTAGTTATCAAGCAGTTAGAGCGTGGCATTCTCGAGTATAGCGAACTGCAAGCATACGGCAAAAGGATCAATATCACAGAGCAAAAGCAACGCATTCACGCCTGGACTACTGCGTGCCGACCGCTCTGCGAACACATTGTGGAGCGTGCTGAAATCCTTATTCCATGCCTATATGAGTATTATTTCCTTTACAGAAGTCTCCATCAGGATGCAATAGACGGCAAACTGCATTATATCGGACTTCCTATCAATCCGTCAAACCGCAATCCGAAAGAGATTGGAGCAAGGGTCAGAATCCTCATTGGCATTCAGAAAAAGCGCTGCAACACGAAAGGCACGGACAAGATGCTGCCTCTCTTCGAACGTTTGGCCGAGCAATATCCCGACAAAGTCGAACTGATAAAGGCGGAAAATATCCCTTTCTACGAATACCGCAAACTGCTTTCTTCGTGCGACATCCTCGTAGATCAGCTCTATAGTTACACTCCTGCCATGAACGCACTTGAGGCAATGAGTCATGGCATCGTAGTTATCTCTGGCGGAGAGGAAGACTATTACCGCTTTATCGGTGAGGAAACCCTGCGCCCTATCGTCAATCTTCGTCCGCTAAATGATGAAGAAAACTACAAGATAATAGAGCAAATAGCCCTCGACAGCGACCTTCTCAGCAGGAAAAAGGCTGAGAGCATTGCCTTCGTAGCGAAATATCACAATGCTGACAATATAGCAAAAGAATATCTGAATCTATGGCAAAGCCTACTCTGACCGTCATCATACCTGCTTATCAGGTCGGCGATACTCTCGCAAAATGCGTCAATAGCGTCGCAAGTCAGGACTTCCAGTCTTGGCAAGCCATAATAGTGGATGATGGAAGCACCGACGATACGCCACAGATTGCTGACTATTTAGCATCTCAAGACTCCCGCATCATCACGGTACATAAGGCTAATGGCGGACTGAGCGATGCCAGAAACTACGCCCTCGACATTCTTTTCGGCAAAACGACCATAGATATTAGTTTGCCATTAGGCATTACCGACTACGTCACATTCATCGACAGCGACGATTATATCCTCCCTGGCACCCTCTCTCCACTGATGGAAGACCTTGCCAATAATCCCGAGTATGACATCTTGGAATACTCTGCCACACTGCATGCTGGCAGTGAGAGGGAGACTATAATGACATTGCCTGATGACTTTTTCACTGATCCGAGAGACTATTGGCTGAGAGGAGAAGCTTACAGACATGCCTATGCCTGGAATAAAATATATCAGAGCGACATCTTCTCTTCCGGTAATCGCTATGCGAAAGGCAGACTTTTCGAGGATGTCTGGATTCTTCCTGGAATAGTGAAGAGCCATCCCAAAATAGCTACAACGCCGAAAGGAGGATATATCTACATGGATAATCCTAAAGGAATTACGCACACGGCGGCAAAGGAAGCTTCGCAATCAGCCGAACTTCTCCTTGCTCATTGCAACGCATTGTCCACACTTGGCATCGACCTCACTGCGCCTTCACTAAGCAAAGAGGAAGCAAAGATTTACCTGTCACTGCGCAATCAGCAACGAAGCATCTTGCAATTAGACCCTAATAGCCCCACTATCCTCCCCTTGCGCCACATCCCTTTCAAGGCGGCAACGACGATAAAAGAATTTATCAAGATATTTTTCTACAACTATCTCGGATTGAAATAGGAAACAACGGAATATATTTTTCTGAAGCTTACACCTTATTTATATATAAGTAAAGTAACACATAAAGTAATTGCCCATCACTTTCCACAGGCAGGGAGAAGCAAAAATATCAATAGAGAAAAATAAAGAAAAAATAGAGAAAAGTATATTTGTTTATTTTTCTCTATTGAGGTTTTATTATTGATTACACTACTTAGTGATTTCATTTTTCACAAATTTGCTTGCAATTGCAAAAAAATAATTGTAACTTTGCAACTTATAAGGACAGCAGTGCCCTGGTTTTATCGCTGGCTCATTATTCTCCGGGAACTTGAGCGAGAGGAAAGTCCGGGCAGCATAGAGCACTCCGCTCCCGAAAATAGGAGTTATTGGTGACAGTAAAACAGGGTAGAAGAAAACAACCGCCTCTGCCTTTCAGGTAGAGGTAAGGGTGAGAAGGTGGTGTAAGAGACCACCAGGCTGGTGGTGACATCAGTGCTGTGCCCATCGGAGGCTGTAAGTTCATGTAAACCATCGTCTGAGGGTTGCTCGCCCGACTCACTCCGATGGAGGGTAGAACGCTTGAGCCTTAGGGTAACTTAAGGTCTAGATAAATGATAGAACGCTCTGTATGTCGAGAGCCATACACGAGATACAGAACCCGGCTTATAGGGACACTGCTTTCCTTTTTCTTTATTTTGATATTTATATGCTTGTAGTTTGATTATATGGTTGTCTTGTGATTTAGTTGATAATCAAAGTGCAAGCGAGTTATACAAAAAACAATTCACCCCCAAAACAAAAAAACAAGACAACCAAACAACTAAATCACCAAACAACAAAACAGCAACCTTTGGCATACCTTTTGTATTAGATGCTTACAGAAAAAAAATAAGTAAAAAAGAATAAAAAACAAACTATAAGCACTATGCAAAAAGGTAATATCGGGGTTACTACAGAGAACATCTTCCCCGTAATCAAAAAGTTCCTCTATTCTGATCACGAGATTTTCCTCCGTGAGATGGTGTCCAACGCTGTTGACGCAACACAGAAGATGAAGACCTTGGCAGAGAAAGGCGAGTTCAAGGGCGAGCTCGGCGACCTCACCGTGCGCATATCTCTCGACAAAGAGGCTGGCACGCTGACCATCTCCGACCACGGTATCGGCATGACAGAGGAAGAAATCGACCGTTACATCAATCAGATTGCATTCTCAGGCGTCAATGACTTCCTTGAGAAATATAAGGATAATGCCAATGCCATCATCGGTCATTTCGGTCTTGGCTTCTATTCTTCCTTCATGGTGGCAGACCGTGTGGATATCATCACCCGCTCTTGGAGAGACGGCAGCAAGGCTGTGAAATGGTCATGCGACGGTAGTCCTGCCTACGAAATCGACGAAGCAGAGCGTGAAAGCCGCGGTTCTGACATCGTGCTCCATATCTCTGACGACTGCAAGGAGTTCCTTGAGAAGGCACAGATAGAGACTCTCCTCAATAAATACTGCAAGTTTATGCCTGTCCCTGTAGCCTTCGGCAAAAAGCAGGAATGGAGCTCTGAGGAAAAGAAGATGGTGGAAACTGCTGAGGACAACATCATCAATGACGTAGAACCTCTGTGGACCAAGACTCCTTCCACTCTGAAGGACGAGGACTACAAGTCATTCTACCGCACCCTCTATCCTATGCAGGATGAGCCACTCTTCTGGATTCACCTCAATGTGGATTTCCCTTTCCATCTGACGGGTATCCTCTACTTCCCTCGTGTGCAGAGCCATATCGACTTGCAGCGCAATAAGATACAGCTCTACTGCAATCAGGTGTTCGTCACCGACCAGGTGGAAGGCATCGTACCAGACTTCCTCACCCTCCTTCATGGCGTGATAGACTCTCCAGATATTCCTCTCAACGTGAGCCGTTCTTACCTTCAGAGCGACGCTAACGTGAAGAAGATTTCCACCTATATCACCAAGAAGGTGGCAGACCGCCTTAATGGTATCTTCAAGAATGACCGTAAGGACTATGAGGAGAAATGGGATTCTCTCAAGATTTTCATCCACTATGGTATGCTGACCGATGAGTCTTTCTATGAGCGTGCTAAGGACTTCGCCCTCTTCAAGGACACTGACGACAAGATGTTCACTTACGAAGAGTACAGAAACCTCATCAAGGACAACCAGACTGATAAGGAGGGCAACCTCATCTATCTCTATGCCAACGACAGAGAGGCTCAATATACTTACATCGAAGCAGCTAAAGCAAAGGGCTACAGCGTACTTCTGATGGACGGACAGCTCGACACTCCTACTGTGAATATGTTTGAGCAGAAGTTTGAGAAGAGCCGTTTCACCCGTGTTGATGCTGACGTCATCGACCGTCTTATCCAGAAGGATGAAGTGCGCAAGGTGGAATTCTCTGAGGAAGAGACAGCAAACCTCTCCGAGGTGTTCCGCTCACAGATGCCTAAGATGGACAAGGTAGAGTTTAATATCGACGTTCAGGCTCTTGGTGAGAACGCATCTCCTGTGCTCTTCACTCAGAATGAGTATATGCGCCGTATGAAGGATGCTTCCCGCTTCCAGTCCGGCATGGGCTTCTATGCACAGATGCCAGATGCTTTCACTCTGATTCTCAACTCCGACCACAGCGTGGTAAAGAGCATTCTTGCCGACACCACCAGTTCCACAGCGGAGGCTCTGAAGCCTATCCTTTCTGAAATCAAGGGTCTCGAAGCTCGCAAGATGGTGCTTGAGCAGGAGCAGAAGGACAAGAAGGCTGACGAGATCACTGAGGCACAGAAGAAGGATCTGGAAGAGACACGCAGCAATATTGCAGCCGAGAATGCAAAGAAGGCAGGTATCCTCAGCGACTTTGCCGCTTCCAGCGATAAGGTGCATCAGCTCATCGACATCGCCCTTCTCCAGAATGGTATGCTCCGTGGCGCTGCTCTCGACAAGTTCCTCAAGCGCACTGTTGACCTGTTGAAGTAAGACAACTTGTTGTTTGGTTGTTTAGTTGTTTAGTTGTTTGGTTGATAGTATTATTACAAGCGAATACTACAAGCAACAAGACAACTAAGCAACTATTCTGAATAGCAATCTATTAGATACTTGCGATAGATAATAGATAACAGGAAATAGATAATAGGGAATAGAAAATAGGAGATTACATTTGCTAATTGCGGATTTTCACTATGATTATCTCAAGCAAGCAAATTGTAATCTCCTATTTTCTATTCCCTATTTCCTATTCCCTAAAAAAAGACTATTTCTTCTTCAATTCATACAAATCACGGCGACGGTCACGCAGATTGCGCACGGCGCCATAGGTGTGAAGCTCATTGAGGAGGTTGAGGTCCACGTCGGATATGAGAATCATCTCCGTGTTTGGTGTAGCCTCCGAGCGCTTTCCATCATTAGGGAAAGCAAAGTCGCATGGAGTGAACACGGCACTCTGAGCATACTGTATGTCCATATTATGCACCCTTGGCAGGTTGCCCACACTACCAGCTATAGCCACATAGCATTCATTCTCGATAGCACGAGCTTGCGCACAAACCCTCACTCTCGAATAAGCATTCTGTGTATCCGTCATGAATGGCACGAAGAGTATCTGCATTCCGTCCTGCGCCATGAGGCGTGTGAGCTCAGGGAACTCCACATCATAGCATATCACGACGCCGATTTTACCACAGTCCGTATCAAAAGTCTGGATAGTACTGCCACCTGTCAGTCCCCAGCATTTCTGCTCATCAGGAGTGACGTGTATCTTCTCATACATATCCACATTACCATTGCGATGGCATAGGAAACCGACATTATACAGGGCACCGTCCTCCTTCACCAGAGGCATACTGCCCGTGATGATGTTGATGTTATATTCTATGGCAAGTTCACGGTATCGATCACGTATCTGTTCGGTATATTGCGCCATAGCACGAATACTCTGCGCCTCGCCCATATCATTAAATCTTGCCATCAAAGGGGCATTGAAATATTCAGGGAAGAGGATGAAATCACTCTTGTAATCGCTGACGGAATCCACAAAAAACTCCACCTGCGTGAAGAGGTCATCGACAGAAGAGTAAGGGCGCATCTGCCATTGTACGAGTCCGATCCTGACAGTCGGCTTGCGGTCAACGTAAGAATCCGTAGGCGGCTGATAGTAGATGTTATCCCATTGCAGGAGAGTAGCGCAGTGTTCACTCTCTTCATCGCTTGGAAGGTAGTTGCGTATCACGCGGCGCACGTGGAAGTCATTCGACAACTGAAACGTGAGCACGGGGTCGTAGATTTCCCTTGAGCGCACCTTCTCGATGTACTCCTTCGGTCTCATCTTGTCGGCATACTTGTGATAGTTTGGTATTCTTCCGCCAAACATGATAGCTTTGAGATTCAAAGTCTCGCATAGCTCCTTGCGATATTCATACATACGGCGCGCAAGTCGCAGACCGCGATAGTCAGGATGTATAAAGACCTCAATGCCATAGAGTATGTTTCCATGAGGGTCGTGCGTGTTGAAGGTCTCATTACCAGTCACTTGAGCATAAGTGTGGTCCCCCTTCACCATGTTGTAATTGACGATGATAGAGAGCGCACAGCCCACAATCTTATCGTCCACCACTATCACCACCTGTCCCTCTGGGAAGATAGTAAGGAGTTTCTTAATCTGTGCCCGGGTCCAAAACACATCCGATCCAGCATAGATACGTCTGAATGATTTAGCTAATTGGTCATAATCCTCCATCTGGAGATTACGCAATCCGACTTGTTCTATTTTACGGTTCTGATCCATAATATATAAATAAGGTGGGTTCACCATTTGTCATCCCGATACAGTAAGCGGGGCTTCTCCAATGCTCCGAAGCGTGATTTCCAGAACCCACGTCAATATGAAATCCGCTGCAAAGTTACAAATTATTTTTAGTGTAACCAACTATTATCACATAGTTTTTCTCCCAACAAAGCAAACTACTGACACAAGCGTATTATCATAGCTGACAAATTGGCAAACTGAGGATAAATCTGGCGGAAGGGGAAGGGTTCGTAAAATGGTTAGGGGAAAAAGAGAACAAAAGGCGATTGCTTTGCTATCATTTTGCAATAACTAAGATATTACGGCATAAAAGCATAGATATTAGGAGGTAAAAGCATAGATATTGGGCGGTAAAAGCTTAGCTTTTGCATTGTAAAATCTATGCTTTTGCAAAGCTTTGATTTTCAGTTGTTTACAAAATACGAAATTATCATTGCCCTATAACGGAAAAATAGAACAATTATTGCTATCCGAATGGGCAAAAAAAAGACTGAACTTTCGCAAATATCTCAACCCAAAGTATGACATAAAGGCAGAGTAAATACGAAAGTCCAGTTTCTATTATATTATGTTATACTAAGCATCACAGACTTCAATAAGGCAGTTTGCTCGGTAAAATCATTATTCCCAAATCAAAAAAGATTTAGATATTATGGATTATATATATCTGTTGATAGTTTGCAATTACTATGTAATTATCCATAGATAATCTTGCCAGTCTCATGGTCGGTGTTCTCTGGCACGAAGCTCTTGTTGTACTGTGTCATACCACGGAGAGACATACCCATATTGGAGAATCCACCATCATGGAAGAGAGTCTGCATAGTAACTTTACGGGTGAGGTCGGAGAACATGACAACGCAATAGTCAGCACACTCATCAGCGCTTGCATTGCCGAGCGGACTCATGCGGTCTGCATAGTCGAGCATACCATCGAAGCCCTTGATGCCGCCACCGGCTGTGGTAGGAGTAGGCGACTGGGAGATACAGTTGACACGAACTCCCTTCTCACGTCCGTAGATATATCCGAATGAACGGGCGATAGACTCAAGGAGAGCTTTTGCGTCAGCCATATCATTATATCCGAAGAATGTGCGATGGCTTGCCACGTATGTGAGGGCGAGGATGCTTCCGAAGTCGGAGATAGCGTCGAGCTTCTTAGCCACCTGTATCATCTTATGGAAAGAGATAGCGGAGATGTCGAGGGTCTTGTCGAGGAAACCATAGTCGAGGTCGTCGTAAGTACGCTTCTTACGCATATTGACAGACATAGCGCATGAATGGAGCACGAAGTCTATTTTGCCTCCGAGGGCTTCCTGAGCCTTGATGAAGAGAGTCTCCAGATCTTCCACGCTTGTAGCGTCAGCAGGGATGATGACAGCATTAGTCTTCTTAGCAAGTTCGTCGATAGTGCCCATACGGCAAGCTACAGCAGTGTTAGTTAGTACGATCTGCGCACCTTCTTCTACGGCACGCTCAGCTACTTTCCATGCAATGGACTGGTCGTTGAGGGCACCAAAGATGATACCTCTCTTACCTTTAAGTAAATTATAAGACATTTTCAGTATTTATTGATTATATGTTATCTTGAATTATTTGATTATTCCAGTTTGCAAAGTTAGACATTTTCCCTGATATTACAAAATAATTACAGACGTATTACGCTCTGTTGCACAGTTTTCTTGATTATGGGCAATGATTTACGACAAATAGAACAAGAAAATGGAAAAATCACCTTATTGAGAGATAATATAGCACTTTATAGACTTTGAACAAGAATAGCGACGGATGCTTGCCTTTGAGATTGCGCTTCAGGGGATTACGCAGGATGGAGAAGAGCAGGCGCAACAGTGGGGCGACGGTATGGCAGCGCTCGGCAAAAGAGATGATGGGCGAATGGTGTGCGAGGGCTGTCTGGAAAGCGGAGAGGGTGCGCAGGGCTTCTTCCGACTTTGAGAGAAACGCCTCATTGGTCTCGAAGATTTCAAAGCTCAATGGATTATCGACATGAGCGACCTTGAAGCCCAACTGTCCCAGTTTGATGCCGAGCAGCACGTCCTCATATCCATAATGCTGGAAGCGTTCGTCGAAAGGGCATTCCTCCAAGACGGACTTACGGATAAGGAGGTTGCAGGTGTGGATATTATCGAATGGCGACTTATTTCGCTCTGTGGCGTCGCTGTTTCCTGTGTATTTGGTCTCGTAGATGTAGCGCAGATTATGCGTGAGGAAGGGGTTCTTTCGCAGGGCTTCCTCTCCTACTCTGTAGCCTCCATAGTAGCAGTCGGCGGAGGCGGAGGCTATGAGTTTGGCGTATCGGCTCAGGAAGTCGTCGCTTCTCACTATCATATCGCTGTCGATGAAGAGCAGCCACTGATGCTTTGCTTCTGCAGCGAGGAAATTGCGTATTCTTGCTCTTCCCACATTCTCTTCACGTCGGATGTAGCGGCAATGGGATAGTTCGCCCACTTTGAGGTTTGCCACTTTGCTCACCTGGTCGCGACTTCCGTCCTCGGCTACTATGATCTCGTAGTCGAGGGACAGGGCTTCTGCCTGGGTGTGGAGGACATCTGCTAAGTGGAAGCAGGTGTGGTTGTAGGTTGGGATTAGGATTGAGAGCATTTGCTTGAATGGTGTTATTATTATAATAACTCTGGGGTTGCTCTTTTATTGTCTTTCTTCTTAACTATCGGGCGATAACGCGCCCGACACAGTGGCGGCTACTTGCTCTTTAGGGAAAGAGGGGAAAGGGGAAAATAAGACCCCCTCTTATCCCCCTTGGGGGAAGATAAGGTAATAGGTAATAGAGAATAGGTAATAGGAGAATACACTTGCCAATCATGGTTTCTCGCTATGGAATAATCTCAAGCGAACTTTGGTTATCTCCTATTCCCTATTACCTATTCCCTATTACCTAAAAAGGGGCTTTTCTTTTCTTGATTAGAATGAAAGGCGCATGCCGACACTCATGGTGCGGGCTGCACCCCAATAGCCACGGAAGGAGTCGATGTCGTGGGTCTTGCCATCAGTACCGCGCTCTATATACTTTGCATCGAAGAGGTTGCGGGCTGTGGCGAAGAGATTAAGGTTGATACCCTTAGTGATTTCTGTCTCCCATCCCACTGTGGCATCAAAGAGGCTGTAGGAAGGGAACTCGTATGAATCGGCTGTGTCGTTCTCGTCAGTGCGGCTTGAAGGCTCGAAGTCTGCGTACATACGAGCATTAAACTGCCATCCTACGTGAGCATAGAGTCCTTCTGGAAGCTTTGCATCGAGCTGAGCGCCAAGCTGAGTCTGTGGAGCATCGCCTACATGGAGTCCGTCACATGAGATTTTTGTCTCTTTCAGTGTCTCGCCAGAGTAATTGTCGTAGGTAATGGCGCTGCCAGAGTTTTTCCATTTCCATGAACCCACCATTGCGTAAGCAGATGCTTTAAGCCAAGGAGTAAACTGCTGGAAGGCATTGAGTTCTACGCCCATGTGGAGAGCATTGAGTCCCTTGATCTGATATTTCTCGGCAGCTGCGTTTGCTTGCTTTGCAGCACTGACGGTAAGGGTCTTGTTTCTCCATGAAGCGATATATCCAGAAAGCTCCATACCACCGTTTTTCCACTTAGGACGCCATCCTGCTTCTGCCATGATGTTTGTCTCATTGGTGATGTCATTGGTGATGCTGAGGTCGCTGGAAGCGAGGAATACGCCAGCGTAAGGGAGGCGTGAGTTGTAGCCTGCATTGAGATAGACGGCATTATGACGGTTTACATTCCAGAGGATACCGCCCTTAACGCTTGCTCCCCAACCGTGAGCCCAGTCAGAGCACTCGCCTGTGGCATCATTATGACGACGGTAGTTGCCATTGAAGACGGTGACACCAAGGTTTGCATTCACTGACTCTGTGGAGTAACGTCCCTGAATGAAGGCAGAGGCATGATGCGTAGTACGACCATAGCGAGAGCCTACATAGTCGCCAACGGCAAGGCTGGCATTAGTGGCAGGATCGGTGAAAGAGGTGCCTCCCAGCATATCGAGAATCTTCATCTTGGACCATGTGGCATAATACTGATACTGCACGCCGGCACTGGCTGTCCAAAGGTCATTCAGACGATAGTCAGCTGAGGTGATGGCACCAAACTGTGTATGACCTGAGAGATAGTCAATCATCACATTCTTTGACACGCCATCTTTCTGATTTTCAGCCACTATAGCGTCGAAGTCTATGTGACCATCCTCTGTCTGATGCATTATGATGCTTGCAACGCCCGACTTATAATTATTGTATGTGGAACTACCTCCACCATCAGCGATAGCGAGATAGAGCGAGTTCTTCATCTGGAGACGCTCCCCATTCATGAGATGCTGGAGCGTGAAGTATGGCTTGATGTAGTGATTATGTCCTATGCTATACTCTTTTCCATTGTAATATCCCCAGTTTTTGGAATAGTCACGACCATATTTATCCACCTCTGCCTTAGATAGCTCCGTGTTGCGCTGATCATGCTTCTCTGGCGAACCGAGAGCAGTGAAGACCAATGTGTTGGCATCATTGAGCGCCTTGCTGACGGAGAGCATATAGGAGAAAGTCTTTATGTCAGTACACTCCACGTAACCGCCGCCATTGACGTAAGAGATATTGGCGTTGACGCTCCATCCATTGCCAAACTGTCCTGAGGAAAAGCCGAGGGTTCCCTTCTTAGTGCCCCACTGTGTGGTGGAGAGAGAGAATTCGGTATGAGGCGCATAACTGGCTGTCTTGGTGACGATATTCACCATACCGCCCATTGCGCAGTCAGCGAGCATGGAAGCGCCAAGACCCTTCTGCACCTGTACGGAATAAGTGGCATCGGCAAGTCCCATCCAGTTGCTCCAATACATAGAGCCAGAGGTGAGTCCCTGGATAGGTATTCCATTGAGCATCACAGAGATATTATCCTGCTTGAAGCCACGCATATTGAGAGTGGCATCGCCATAGCTGCCTGTGGAAGCAGTGGCATATACGCCAGGAATACCTTGAAACATCTCAAGATAGTTTGGTGCTGTCTGGTGCAGATTGATGTCTGCTGGCGAGATAGTGGTGAGATTGAGCGGGGTCTTGTTTGCTTTAGCGAAATGCGCCTGTACGGTGACCTCCTGAAGGTTGATGGCAGAATCGACAGGAAGCTCGATGCTGACATGATTTGACTCTGGGTAGTTTGCGTTGCTCGCAACCTTCTTTACTTCAATGCCATTGACCGCATTGACTGCAAGAGGAAGAATTGTGACACCCAATGCAACAATTTGATTCTTTTTCATTTTGATTGAAACATTAAATTGTTATAATAAAGGGCATAACAATTCAAGGCTTTTGTTTCAAAAGAAAGGCATGGTCAGTCATGCTTCAGACGAATATGAACGACAATAAAAAAAGAAATACGCGAGCGAAAGCATTCTTCTTTCGACTCTATCGTATGCTGATATCCTTCATACTATGCTGAAAGCGGTGATGACCTACTTTCAATTCAAACATTCTTCTTTCATCCAGACTATGACTGTCGGTACCGTAGTTGCAACGGTTCGTGCCTATATTTAGGCATAACGCTTAGGTGA
>URJQ01000077.1 GCA_900548195.1 uncultured Prevotella sp. | reverse complement strand
ATTATGCATTATGAATTATGCATTATGAATTATGCATTATGAATTATGCATTATGCATTATGAATTAAGCATTATGAATTAAGCGAAGCGTTTGCGCTTTCTCTTGCCTCTCTACTGTCACGTGTCCGCCATGCTTCAGGGAGCCGAAGAGGATCTCTTTCATGAGCAGAGGTGAAAGGAAATGATTGATCTTACGGTCCATTTCTCTTGCTCCCATCTTCTTGCTGAATCCTTCCGATAGGAGAAAGTCGAAAGCAGATGGTGCTACTTCCATCGTCACGTTCTTCAGAGCGAGGCGGATGGAGAGCTGACGCAGCTTTTTCTTGAGGATAAGCGAAGCCATGTGGCGGTCCATGTCATTGAATACCACGGTGTCAGATAGTCTGGCGAGGAACTCCGGTTTGAATGTTTTCTTCACCGTATGGAGCATAGCATCGCCGGCGGAGTCGCCACCGTTGAATCCCATTTTTGCCTGATGAGCAAACTGTGCTCCGGCATTGCTGGTCATGATGAGCACTACGTGTCGGAAATCAGCCTTCTGTCCCTTGTTGTCGGTGAGGCGTGCATAGTCCATCACCTGCAGGAGAATGTTGTATATGTCGGCGTGTGCTTTCTCTATCTCATCGAGCAGGAGCACGCAGTGCGGCGTCTTACGGATGGCATCGGTGAGCAGACCGCCCTCTTCATATCCCACATATCCTGCAGGCGAACCGATAAGCTTAGCCACGGTGTGCTTCTCTGCGTATTCACTCATGTCGAAGCGGACGAGTTCTATGCCCATTTCCTTGGCGAGAACGCGGCACACCTCCGTCTTTCCCACGCCGGTAGGACCGACAAAGAGCAGTGAAGCCACGGGCTTGTCATCATCGAGTAGTCCAGCTTTACCCATCTGCACAGCCTCCACGATATGCTTCACGGCATCGTCCTGTCCATATATCTGCTCGGTGATACGCTCCTGCAGAGTCTCCAGATTAGCGTCATCATCGTCCTTCAGCATAGCAGGGGCAATCTTGCATATCTTTGCCAGCACTTCGTCTATGAGTGCTTTTGTCACAGCCACAGGTGTTTCCTCATTGCCAGTCATCCTTGCTTCCGCCTTTGCTCCCGTCTCATCAATGAGGTCTATGGCTTTATCAGGCAGAAAGCGGTCGCTGATGTATTTAGCACTTGCCTCTACGGCGTAGCGGATAACGTCGTCCGAGTAGGTCACATTATGAAATTTCTCATATTTCTCCCTCAGTCCGTTCAGGATGGCGATGGTCTCATCGACGCTGGGTTCGAGCACGTCAATCTGCTGGAAACGCCTTACTATGCTCTTGTTTTTCTGGAAATAGCGGTTGTATTCCTGATAAGTCGTGGCACCGATGAATCGTATCTTGCCCCCTTCCAGATAAGGTTTGAGCATATTAGAGGCATCGAGGGCGTCGCCGCTGCCGCCAGCCCCGATGAGCGTATGAATCTCATCTATATATAATATGGTGTTGCCTTCCTCTTCAGCGCCCTTCATCACGTTTTTGATACGTTTCTCAAATTCGCCTCTATACTGAGTGCCAGCCACGAGCGTGCCCATGTCGAGCATATAAATCTTGGCTCCACGAAGACGCATAGGCACCTCATCGCGCTTGATTTTCTCGGCAAGGCCATAGACGAGGGCAGTCTTTCCCACGCCCGGTTCGCCCACATGGAGAGGGTTGTTCTTTTCCTTTCTGCAAAGCACTTCGATGGTGCGCTGCAGTTCCTCCTCACGTCCGATGAGCGGATTGTGCAAGTCGAGAATATCGTTGACGCAAGTGCAGAGAGAATGCCAGTCGGTCTCCATTCCGAAGCTCTGCAGCATATCCAGGTCGTCCTCGTCCAGGTCGTCCTCGTCCAAGTCGTCCTCGTCGATGTGATCCCAAGGCATATCCTCTTCTTGGCATACAGATATGACGGCAGTCATCAGAACGGCTTTGTCGTCAGTGATGAGAGATGTGATGATATTCTTAGCGTAGCTATCCTCCAGAGTGAGAATAGCATTGATGATATGCGGAGTGTCAATCACACTTTTTCCAGCAGACAGTGCCATCTCTTCGGCATTTGCAAGCACTTCCACCAGTTGGTCGGACAATACCAGTTCGTAGTCGCCCAATTCCTTAGGCACGACATCGACAGTGCTGAATGCCTTACGGAAGCTTTCCACGAGTTCTTCGCTGTCCACATTGAATATCTTCAGCATTCTTTTTCCTTCTCTCTGTGTAAAGAAACTTGAGAGCACCATTTCGGGAGTCACATACTCCTTTCTGTTTTTCACAGCATAGTGCACTGCGAGTTGTATGAAAGATTCAGCTTTATAAGTTCTATCCAGCATTATTGCCCTCCTTTTCGTAAGTCACTTTGAATGGGAAACCTTCCTCCTGCGCCATAGCCATAGCCCTTCGGCATTTGCTCTTTGCCATGTCGAATGTATAGACTCCCACCACGGCGGAGCCTTTAGAATGCACGGCAAGCATAATGCTCTCAGCTTCACCATCTTGCTTGAAGAAGACGGTCTTCAGAATCTTCACCACAAAGTCCATAGTGGTGAAGTCGTCATTATGCATTATTACGACGTATTTATCAGGCTCTTTGAGCAGAATTTTCTCTTTCTGTTTGGATTCGTATTGAGTTTTTCCCATTGTGTAAAAGTCAGTTTCGAGTTTGTATTATTGTGGTTTGAAGTCCGCAGAAGTGGCAATCCTACCGGCGCCACATCTCTCGGGTTCACTTTTTTTCAGTGCGTTCAATGTGCAAAGATATGGAAAAGTTTTTATTTATCCACAGAATTGCCATATTTTTTTTGTGCGTCCCTCTTTCACGACAAAGCGAACAGCATGTGAAAGGTTACTGGCAGCATCGACCGAAAAGGCATAAAGAAACCACATCTGCATGACGGAATTGTCCGATTTTTCCGATGTTAACATATTGTGGAAAAGTGATTGCGCAACAATATGATAGTCAATGCGTTGCAAAAGCATAGATATTAGGGTGTAAAAGCATAGATATTACGTCGTGAAAGCATAGCTTTTACAGCGTGAAAACTATGCTATTGCAACGTGAAAGCTTAGCTATGGCAGAATGATAGCTTGGTTATCACCTTTTTGTCCTATTTTTCCGTCCGCCATTTAACTATATTGCATTCCCTTACTATAAGTGCGATTTATGGTCATTTTGATTATCCGTCAAGATAGGAAGAAGCAAGAAAAAGAGGGGGGATAAAACATTTATATGTTTTTATTTCCAAAATCAGTATAAAATTCGTATATTTGCAGATGAATTCCTGACTACAATCCTTGGAAAGAAGCCCCGGTCATGAAATGGTCCATCATCGCAATGGTGGATGTAACCCATGCAGGAGGTTGCCGGAAACTGCGGTGAGAGAACCCGCAGACCGAGATTTCCAAATGGCAGAACGTCAGGAAACAGACATACATAAGGCGTTTATCAACGCTTGCGCTTGACCTTCGAAATCTCGCAAGTTTCACGTACCGTCAAGACAAGACAGCGATAGATGCCCCGGAGATGTGATGGTACTCATGTCCCCAGAGCGCAATTATGGCCATGACAGTCAGCAAAACGGCACGTCGTGGCTAAGGTATTGCCGTATCTATGGGGTATTGGTCTGACATATCGGCGTGGGCTCTGTTCGTTGTTCGTTCGACGGTACAGGGCAAATGCGAGAGCCTCGAAGGTGGAACGGCAACGGGTAGGTTCACGCTTTTTCATGTCATCACACGGTATGGACAGCGACAGGAGAAAACAAACACATCCAGACCGCCACTTGAATCTTGAATCCTACAAACGGAACAAACGGAATCTTACATAAAAAATCAATTACAAAGGGTTACTTTTTTGTATTTTTTACATAAAAAACGTGTATATATGTACACATAACTTACAAGCCCCCATTATATGAAATGACTAATCTTGTAGAAATCAAAAACTCGGAAAATCCTGATATCAAGTTTGATAACCGCTATCGATTGAAAGAGAAAATCGGTGGAGGAGGCTTTTCTGAGGTCTGGCTTGCTCATGATACCAATGCTGACATTGACGTCGCCCTGAAGATATACACGCCTAACGGCGAACTCGATGAAGAGGGAAAGGAAGACTTCAAGCGGGAGTTTGCCCGGCTATGCGGGCTCAACCATTCCAACATCATCCACGCCATCGGCTTCGGCATACATGATGACGAACTGCCGTATCTGGCGATGAACGTATGCAGGAACGGGTCAGCCAAGGCGCTGATAGGGCATTATGATGAGCCACAGCTATGGACTTTCATCGAGCAGGTGGCGCTTGGACTGCAATATCTGCATGCCCACGACATCACGCATCAGGACATAAAGCCCGACAATATATTGATGAATTCCGACGGACAGTATCTGATTATAGACTTTGGAATAAGCACGAAGACACGCAACACACTGAGAAGGCCGGGCAGGAAATCCGTCAGCGGAGGCACGCCATGGTATATGTCTAACGAGAGCTTCGGCACTCAGTCGTCAGACATCCACGCCCGTGACATCTGGGCATTCGGCGCTACGCTCTATGAAATTGTGACGGGCGACGTCCCCTTCGGGCAATATGGCGGCATATCGCAGAAGGCGCAGGACGGCAAGGTGCCTCCCATATCGGCGGATGTCTCGTGCGAACTGAAACAATTGATCTACGACTGCCTCGCGTTCGAGGCATGGGACCGTCCAGATGCTGACGAGATAATCCGAAGGGTGAGAGAGCATAGGGAAGGCAAAGGAGGGAAATCGGGAAAAGGGCGCAGGAAAACAGTCTCCGGCACTATAGCCCTTGTCTTGATATCCCTTTGCTGTTATATAGGCTATACCAATCTTCCATCATCAGAAAAACCTGCAGACCACCTACCGACCGTAAACAAGAATGACAGCATATACCTCTCGAAAATCCACGAAGCGATGGCAATCACCAGGAAGGAAAAGGACAAAGGCGACGCAGCCTCAGTCGATGAGCATGCCTTGCGCTCTGCGGCTGCCATCGTCTCTGCGGCAAGGCATCTGGAGGTCACGGACTCTGTGAGACGTCAGTGTGAGAAGATGTGGAGCGGTGAGCAGAAGATGATAGACGACACCTATGACTATCTCTGCCGGAAGAGTAGGGAATATGCGGAAATAGGGGCGGAAGAGGCTTCCCGGAATTTCCTGAAAAGAAGCTCACTGCTGACTGACTATGTCACTCCGTCCAGAGTGGCAGGGAAGAAAAGCGCCACCGTCACCAATGGAAAATAGTCTGGCACAAACCAGAAAAGCTAAATCAATACAAATAATATCAAAGATATGAGAACTACAAGCAAAGTATTACTTGCCGCGATAGGCATGATGGCATGTTCCATGCAGATTAACGCCCAGAGCTGTGCAGACCTGTTTAAGAGAGCAAACTCACTGAGAGACAGTAGAAAATACGCTGACGCAATCACCTACTATCAGCGTGCGAAGGACTGTGACGCAAACCTGCGCTCAGACTGTAACAAATGGATAAAGTATTGCCGTGAGCGCCTTCCCAAGCTCGAAGTGTCAGAGCAGGAGGTGGTAATACCGTATCAGGGAGGCGACAAGCAGGTCATGGTGAAGTCCAGCGACAGATGGAAAATCGACGGAACCACCGAATGGTGTAACACCGATGCCTTCAAGTCGAGCAGACTCATCGTGAAATGCCGCGAAGCCAACAACAGCACACGCGACAAGGTCACCACGCTCATGGTCAAGAGCGGTGATCTCTTCAAGTCAATCAAGGTGGTGCAGAAGGGCAGACCGGAGTATCTGGAGGTGGGAGCACAGAGCCTTTCATTCCCTGCAGAAGGTGCGGAGGAAGACATTGACATAGAGTCCAATGCCAAATGGGATGTCACCTCGGTTCCTTCATGGTGCAAGGTGGAAAGGCGTGAAGGCGGAATCCACATCTCGGCAACGCCTAACGACCGCGTGATGGAGCGCACAGGCGACCTGCTGATAGCCTCTCCGTCAAAGTCGGTGACGGTAAAGATATTCCAGGGAGCGGGAGAAGAGCATCTGACGCTCTCGCAGAACAATCTCATATTCGATGCCCAGGGCGACGTGCATTATGTGAAGGTCTATACCGATGCCGACAACTGGTTTGTAGGCGATTACCCTACATGGATGATCGTGCAGCGCATAGGCAATGACAGCGTGAGGATAGAATGCGGAAAGAACCTTCCGAACGGCGAACCGCGTTCAGGCAGCGTGCAGGTGAAGACCGGCCGACAGACCGCAGGAGTGATGGTCACGCAGAGCCCGAGAATGGTGCAGGACCTCATCTTCCCTGACACCAGAATCGTGGGAGGCAGGAATTTCTCTCTTGGCATAAGCGCAAGCTACTGCATGCCGTTCGTTTCCGCTTCGGCAGGAGGCGACTATACAGGCTCGGTAGTGGACTACGGACTTGGCACAAGCGAAGAGAACGCTTCCTACAAGTCAGCCACAGGCTTCAGCATCGGACTGCATGCAGACATGCGTCTCTACAAGAACATCTTCCTCATGGCAGGAGCCAATTTCACACAGGTGAAATACAAGAACACATTCGACAAGACCACGACATTGACCCGACCACATACCAAGTATGTATATCTGAAGGGCGACGTGATGAACTCATACACAGAGGAATACACCCACACGATGATAGAGGTGCCGATACTGGCTTCCTATCGCTTCAAGACCGGCAATACGAGCCACGTCCAGATCAATGTCGGTCCGGTGCTCAGTTTCGGTCTGTCTGCAAAGATGAAGTTCTCCGGCAATACTGACAGCGAAGCCATGCACCACTATATGGTGAACACCAACAAACTGGAGGACAACACCAACTACGTCCTTCATACAGCTGTCCGCTCGGAATTCAATCTTTACCAGCCTTGCGTGCTCTGGAATGAAGTATATACCACCGGCAATGATGCCGATGCGCCGCACCATGACCAGTTCCAGTCATCGCCGCTGAAGAAATTCAACTGCGGACTGCGCGTCGGAACCGCCTATGAATGGGCAGGACTGTCATTCGGACTCTATTACACCTATATGCTGACCAATATGGCAGACAAAAACTATTGGGAGAATGACAGATGGACCGTGCTCAACAACAGCAATGTGACAATGAAGGGATATAAGCACAGGGTCAATACATTGGAATTCAGACTCGGCTATACATTAAGATATTTGAAGAACAAAAAGTAAAAGAATATGAGATGCCAATTTTGTGGATGGGACAATCCGGAAGGAAAAGACCATTGTGAGAAATGCAACAAGCCGCTGGAGGAAAACAGGTCGGCTGACAGTTTTACCAATGCCCAGAGGCCTCAGACAGACGGGCTGAGCTTCGCTTCATCCAATCCTAAAGCCACCATGAGGGAGAACATGATGCAGCCGGGACAGCCTGCGGCGCAGGCTGCGGCTGTGTGTCCGGAGTGCGGTTTCACCCTGCGCAACGGCGAATGTGCCAACTGCGGTTACATTTCCGAGGAGAAACAGCCGGCAGCACAGGTCGTTGCCGAGCCGTCATGCCCTACCAGTCATTTCGATGCACGCAAGACAATGCGCCCGCAGAGAAAGGGCGAGAAAGAGCAGAGGTTTACTCTCACGCCCATATCCGAGGAGACCGGCCAGCCGGAAGGCGGAGCGATAGCCTATGAAGGGAATGAAATCATGCTCAACCGTGACAATACAGATCCGAAGAATCCTACCATCACATCCCGTCAGCAAGCCATGGTCAGCTTCAAGGACGGCAAATGGAGTATCGAGGACAAGAGCGAATACCAGACCACTTTCGTGCAGGCATCCAGCCAGATAGAGCTGAAGAGCGGAAGTCTGATACTCCTTGGCAACCAGTTGTATCGCTTTGACAAGTAAGCAGGGACGGAATATGATAGCATATCATCTGAATATCAGCGAGGGAGATCTGATAGATGGCAAATATAAAGTCATCGGAAGGATTGGCAGTGGATCGTATGGTGATGTGTATAAGGTGGAGGATCTCCACGGCAGCATCTTCGCTCTGAAGATATTGAGGCTATGGGAGATAATGGGAGAACTGCATGAGAATCTGATTAGAAGGTTCGAGCAGGAGTACAAGGTGATGCGCATCTCCAGCGATTACCTTGTGCATAGTCTCGAATTCGGCATAGTGCAGGGAAACCCTTACATTCTGATGGAATACTGTCCGAAAGGTGATTTCTCCAGATTTGCCACTCAGGACCCTGCCATGACAGCCAAGTATGCCCAGGATATCCTGAAAGGACTCTACGCTCTGCATAGGGAAGGCAAGGTGCATCGTGACCTCAAGCCCGAGAACGTGCTGCTACGTCAGAACGGTAAAGCCGCATTGACGGACTTCGGAGTGGTGGGCGAGATGGACAAGGCAAAGAGAATGTCGGAAGTGGGCTGGTGGAAGAAGAAGCCGAAGCAGGCTTTCGGCACACCTCTATATATGTCGCCGGAGATTTACTTCAAGGCAGGCGGAGGTATCACCTATCTGCCCACGGTTGATATATGGTCATTTGGCGTCATGATGTATGAGGTATTGACGGGCGGGTCGTTTCCTTTCGGTGACATCGAGAGCGTGGAAGACTTTCCTGCCTACATCAACCTTGCCAAGCAAGGCAGATGGGACAGGGACAGACTCAGGTGCGTGAAGGATGGAGAGGAATGGACTCCGGTCATCGGACGCTGCCTCGAACCAAACCAGAAGGACCGCTATCAGAGTGTCATTGACGTGCTTCAGGACATGAAGTCGATGGTGGGACCGGTGGAACAGATGATGGTGAGCGAACGGCTTTCACGCAAGGCGAACATATCGTCTGTGGTAGTGTCGCAGGGAGACAATCTCGGCGAACGCTTTCATCTGCTCTCACTCCTGAGCGGAAGAAGGCGAATGCTGCACGTAGGCCGTGAGAAAGACAATGACATCATATTGCATTCCACGGACAGCTCTTACGTCTCGCGTTATCATTTCACTCTGGAAAAGTCGGAAGACGGTACATTCTGGACCATCCGTGACGGTCAATGGCAGAAAGAAGAAAGGCGCTGGGTCACTTCCACCAACGGCACTTACATCAATGCCACGCCAGTGCCCTTGGAGGGTATCAGGCTCTTTACCGGTGACATCATCACTGCGGGAGAATACAAACTAAAAGTAGAATAATCAAAAATACGGATAATATGGAAAATAAGACAGTTCAATATAAGCGTACACTTCGTGGATCGGTAGGAGCCGGAGTAAGTGCGCTGTTCAATGGCAACGGCCGCCGCTACTACATCCTTGAGCATAGGGAGGCCACCAAGTATCATAAGGCAGGAGAGCCGCAGAAGATTATCATCGACCAGGCAGAGCTGGGACGTGACCGAAACTGCCAGGTCCGCTTCGATGATGAGACCTGTCCTACGGTCAGCCGTCGTCATGCAGCCATCGTAAGGGAAGGTGATAGATGGAAACTGGTGCAGTTGTCACAGACCAACTCCACATTTCTCAACGGTCGTGCCATCGCTACGGAATGGTATTTGGAGAATGGCGACGAGATACAGCTCTCGGTGGGAGGTCCGCGTCTGGGATTCATCGTGCCGCAGGGCAAGCAGAGTCTGGTGTCAAGTATCAAGATTTCGGAGCGTCTCGAACTGTTCCGCAAGCAGGCTTTGCGTCCTTACAAGACGGCGATAGCCTGCATGTTCGTCCTGATTCTGCTGCTTGCAGCTGGTTCGGGATATGTCATCCACAGTCAGGGAGTGGAGATAGCAGACCTCTGGAAAGACAACAAGGCGAAGAAGGCACTCCTTGCAAAGCTGAGCAAGGATATGGAAAACGACCGTAGAAAGATAGATTCGCTCAAGAATGTCAAGCCCACTGTGAGGACAGTCTATGGAGGTGGAGGCATTACCCCCGAACCTACTGTCACCAAAATCCTTTCACAGGTAAAGCCTTCCGTTTATGCCATACAGACGGATGTCTATTGCGTCGTCGATGGTAAAGTGGAGGAAAAAGAGACCAGTATAGGTACCGGTTTCCTCACTACCGACGGAAGATTCATCACAGCCCGCCATTGCGTGGAGCCATGGCTTTACACCACGGGAACAATATGGCGTTACTATGCGCTCTCCAAGGTGCTGGACGAGTTCCAGGTGTATGCGGTTATCACGGCAGTGAACTGTGAAAACAAGGGCTTCAAGCTCAAGAATTCATCATTCAAGGTGGATCGCAGCTACGACAGTGATTACAGTATAACGCAGACTGTTGAAGGTCAGGATATCACATTGACAGCGGAAATAGCAATCGGAACGATGGCATCATTGGGCAATGACTGGGCTGTGGCTTATGTAGGTCAGAAAGGTGCGTTCCACAATGCGGGCGCAGCATCTTCCAGCTTGAAGGCAGGAAGCTCAGTGCATATGCTCGGTTTCCCAAAAGGCAAAGGCATCGGTGACGGCAAAAGCAATATCGAGCCTATCTACAACCAGTTGAAAGTGTCGCGCGACGGACTCAATTCGAGTCGCTGCATCATGGTAAACCAGGGCGTGGAGAAAGGAAACTCTGGCGGACCGGTATTCACGATCAGGAACAATACCGCCTATGTGGTAGGAGTGGTAAGCCGTGGAGATACGGATTCGGAAGTGTATAACCATCTGGTTCCAATGTCAAATATTCAGTAAAGCTTATGAAAAGGAAAGTAATCTTATGGCTGGTCCTCGCCTTGTGTGCAGTGCCATGTATGGCGCAGATCAGCATTGCTGAGCTGCTGGGCAAGAGGGCGGAAGCCGGTGAGAACATCAATGTGGTGAAAGATGCGGTTTCCCCCCATCTCTTCATCGTCCGTCAGCAGTATCGTCTGGAGCGTCAGGGCAAGACGTATGGCAAGAGTAACAGACCTTATTATGGCGAAACATTCTCTCTTGGCATCAAGGTCTCAGGGGGAATGTATGTGACCGGTGCTGTGGTGGAGCCGTGGAAAGGAGATGCAGACTATGAACGTGTCAATGCAGACGGCAAATACAAGCCGGAATATTTCTGGACTTATCAGCGGCAGATCAGTGACAGCGTGTATAAACCTCTGGAACTTGATTTCGGCACCGATTACATCTCAGCCGTCAATGCCGACAGGAGCCTCTGGCTGCACCAGGACCTTCAGAGCGATTTCGGACTGGTGGTGGACAATGCCCTCGGCGAGAAGAAAGGCTTCATGCTGTGGGCTTACTCCGGCACCAATGCGCAGGACAGTGCTATGACCGTGGATTTGAGGCAGTCATTCCACAAGGCTATAGTCCGGGCTGACAGCACGTTGACTCCTGTATCGCCAAAAGATGAAGGCAAAGTAATTGGCGGACTGTTCGTCGTTCCGAAGTATGAGAAGGGCGGAGTCGTCAAGATGATGCTGGCAGGTATAGCGGTGAAGGGCGAGAAGTCAAAGTGGATGCTGCAGTTGTTTGCAGACGACAAGGAATCGGAAGATGTGACTGACAGCCCGGCAGCCGAGACTGCAAAGCAGGAAAATACGGACAGGAAGAAAAAGAAGAAGCAGAAAGCAGAGGCAGACCCTGCTGAACCGACACCAACCAAATAGACAACAGTATGACTTCTTTCAGATTATTCGCTGGCACAGATGTCGGCTTGAGAGATAATAACGAGGACAACTTCACGGTATGTCCTGACTTGAACTCCAGCAAGTGGATAGTTCCTGCTGACCATCAGCGGGCTTTTCCGCTTGCTGAGCGTGGTTGTCTGCTCGTAGTAGCCGACGGTATGGGCGGTCAGAATGCAGGAGAGGTGGCAAGTGCCATCGCTGTCGATACCGTGCAGCAGATGTTTTCACCTCAGTATCTGACGGACAAGCTCTTGTCAAAGCCATCCAATATCAAGGCTTTCCTCAGGAAAGTAATCGCCACGGCAGACGAAAATGTCAAGGCTTACAGTGAAACGCATCCCGAAGCGGAAGGACTCGGCTCCACTATCATCATGGCATGGATCATTGGCGGCAAGGCATACATAGCATGGCTCGGCGACAGCAGGGCTTACGCAGTAATGCCCGGCAGGAGCATCAGCAGGCTGTCGAGGGACCATTCCTATGTTCAGCAACTCGTGGATGAGGGACAACTGACGGAAATCGAAGCAATGAACCATCCCAACAGCAATATCATCACCCGCAGTCTGGGAGACAATTCGCAGACTGCGAAGGCTGATGTAGCAGAGATTTCCTTGGAGGAAGGTCAGGTTATCTTGCTTTGCTCTGACGGACTGTGTGGTGTCTGTACCGACAACATGATTTACAGAGTCATGGAAGACCATGCAGACGATCTGCAGGAGTGCAAGGAGCAACTGACGGAAATGGCTCTTGATCATGGTGGAAGCGATAATATCACCATCGCAATGCTGCAGATTGTCACTGCTGATGAGGCGGAACAAAGCGAAGCAGACGAACCTAAATCAGACAGAAGGATGCTGTATGGCATTCTGATACTGTCGTTTCTCGTCCTCCTTGTCGTGTTTGGATGGAACTGGGCTGGAAGAGAAACGTCCGCTCCAGTCCAACCTCCGGCTATGGCTGACACGGTAAAGAAGAATAAGACCAATGTCAAACGACAGGAGAAAAGGCAAAGTAAAGTGCCCCGAATGATAGAAACCGGTGCCGTAAAGGAAGTCGGAAGCAAAGAAAATGCAGTTCTGGAGAAAGCCATCGTCAATGAGATTCTCAATCGAAAAGGCAGTGGAGCAGGTGGAGAAAACGGTAAAGAAAACGGTTTGGAGGAAAGTTCGGCGCCAGGATCAGACTCTTCCCGACCAAATTAAAGAGTAATCATAACAACAAGAAATATAATGAGAAAGTATTTGTTTTTAGTCGCAGCAGCGACAGTCCTCGGCTTTTCATCGTGCAGTGAGGAAGATTGTAATCATGCAGGAGAAGGAAATTCCACGATAGGCTATTCGGAAATAGCAGGTTTATGGTATGACCCTATCGAGAATGAAGAGGTCAAATATACCGAGAACGGTACATTCCATGACAAGTATGCCAATAATTACAGGGCATCACATACGGAAGGTAGATATGAGATCAATGCCAACAAACTGACATATACCTATAAACTGATGGGTCAGAATCAGTTTAGTGACTTCACATTGACTGACTACAAGCCTGATTATTCCATCACTTTGTATTCAGACAAGATTGGCAAGACAGTGCTGTACAGAATCAGCAATGTCGTCAATCTCGACCTTGGCGCTGAGGCGGAACTGCCTTGCTCCGGACTGGAAAGCACCGACTCCCGCATAGTTTCGATAGATGGAACCACTGCAAAGTCGAATGGTATGAAGGGAACGGTATATCTCAAGAATGCACAGGGCACTTATGTCAAGGTGATGGTAGGCAATGACATCGATGACCTCTGGATGGATTATACCAAGGCAATAGGACTGACGGTGGCAGAAATGAAAGACCTGCTCGGCACTCCAGACGAACTCACGGAGAAAGATGCTTTCTATACAGGCGTCAACACTACGCATGACATGATAAAGTACGTAGGCTTCAGTATCGAGAATGGAGTGGTGGTAGGACTCGGAATCTTCTTCAAAGCCGGCATAAGCGAGGAAGAAATCATCAATTATCTGAAGGACAAGTATTTCTACAATACGGAGATGGGACTGTTCACAAGCCACAAGAGCTTGACGGCTTCCATCTTCGTGGCGCAATATAAGAAAGATACCAACACGCTGATATTCCAGAAAAGACCGGTAAACATACCTGATTACACAGTCCTGTTTGCCAAATCAAGGGCTGATATCGACCTTATCTTCACCGGACAGCAACCTCTGGCGGAGGCAAAAGACTCGGTAAGGTATGCCATACCGGAGAATTCGGATTGGGATCTCGATTATGCCTCATTCTATTTCCGTGGAAAAGGCAGGCTGATGAATTCGTTTGCAGTTCACTGCAAGGAAGGTGTCTCTCCGGAGGACGTGACAAAATATCTGAATTCAAGGTATGAATTCATACAGGAAATCGACCTGAATGGAAAAAAGGCGGACCTGTATCAGAACAGCGGTTACACATACTCCATCTTCCATTATCGTGATGACAACAGGATAGAGTACTATGACCTGAACCAACAGGAGATAACATCGTCCTTGTTCCAGCAGTATCTCCCGGCATTGGGAATGACAAAGACGGATTTTGAATCGAAGTATCCAGGCGGCTATCCCTACAAGAACGTGATATTCTTTGATATGGATAACCAGTATGCAAAGCAGCTGTATTTCGTCGTGTCTGACAATTCCATCATCAGCAAGTATTTCTTCGTGCTCAATGATGATGTGGATATGAAAGCCATGAAGGAGGAACTGAACGGTGAATTCCATCTTCTTAGCACAAATCCGGATAAGACCCAGACGACATGGATCAACACAGAGAACAGGGCAGATGCCACGATAGGCGTGCAACTGTATGAGAATGAGAATAGATTGTACTTCTTCTATCTGGGAGAACAATGAGTTTTAATTCATAATTCATAATTCATAATTCATAATTCATAATCCTTAGTTCTTTAGTGAAAAGTGAAAAGTGAAGAGTGAAAAATCGCGCTGACGCAGTGGAGATTTCTTGCAATCAACAAAACAACAAGACAACAAGACAACAAAACCACAAGCCCACATATATGAAAA
>URJQ01000076.1 GCA_900548195.1 uncultured Prevotella sp. | reverse complement strand
CAGACAGTTATCCCTATTCACTTATACCCCCCGCCACTATGCCAACGGCTTTTACAATTGGATACCCAACAAAGCCGCCACTGTGCCAACGGCTTTTACCGTTGGATGCCAGCAGCCATCCTACCGAGGAAATTGTCCTATTTTCCTGCTTTTGCCTCAAGGCAAAATAGAGACGTTGCAACGCGCTGATAATCAATAAAATGCGAAAGCATAGTTATTGCAACGCAAAAGCTTAGCTTTTAGAGGGTAATAACTATGCTTTTACAATGTAATAACTATGCTTTCGCATCCTAATATCTCAGCTATCGCAAAATAATAGCTTAAAGATTCATGTTTTGTTCCATTTTTCTCTCTCCAAAAGAACACTATTTTCCCAGCGACGCATCAAGCCAAGACATGAATCCTACGAGGTAAGCGTTCCAGTTGATGGCTATCTCATTGCTCGCATAGCTGTTCATATCATCGGTATATGATTCATCGGGAGCAGTGGAAGGATAGGTCTTGCAGGTCTCACGGTCCTGTTGCCCAGCATTCGGTCCGCCACAGAGAAAACCAGGAAGCGGCGCCTCTATGCCATCAGCATGAGAGATGCGCTGATGAGGGTGCATCACTTGCTTTGTTCCAAATCCTGTCACAAAGCAATAACCCGTGGCATTTCTGCCAAGGAGATAGTCAGCATCGCCCACTGCCGCATCGAGATATTTGTGGTCATTGGTCAGAGTGTAGGCATAAAGGAGGGCAATACCTTGCCCGGCACATTTCTCACTGTTGCTTCCCCAAGGGAAATCTTCTGCTCTGTTGCCGTGCGAACTATGGAATGACGATGTAGGAATGCGTGCCACGCAGTCGTCGCAAAAGGCTATCATGTCTGCCTTCATCTTTTCCACCATTTTCTCTTCGGCTTTCTCATTCTTCAGCATCGCCTGATTGATCCATTGATGGATGCCCAGTCCTGAGACGTTTCCCCAAACTGGCAACGTGTAAACTGTCGGAGCAAACTGCTTAGCCTGTTCGAGATAACCTTTTTGTCCTGTGGCGAAATAGAGTTCTGTAGCCGCCCAGAAGAATTCATCTGCGCTCTGCTTGTCGTCATACATTCCCGTAAACACCTTCGGTTCGTACTTCTCATTGTTTCCGTTCTGATCATAGAAGGTCTGTGGATTCTTCACCGCCCAAGCATAGGCACGCTCTGCCATCGCCAAAGCCTGTCCGGCAAAACGTCTGTAAGCGCCATACTGTCCGTAGATGCGAGCGGCGAGTGCCATCGTAGCAGCGAAATCAAGAGCCGCCTGAGTGCTTTTCTGCACCACATATCTCTCCTGCTTGCATTCCGTTGGCATCACAAAGCCTTCAAAGTTTGGCGTAGTAAGCTTATGATATACACCTCCATCCGTAGGGTCCTGCATGGTCTGCATCCACTTGAGATTATACATTATCTCATCGAGATAGTCGGGAATATCGTCGCCAGACTCGGGGATATTGAGGTTCATCCTGTCGATGTAGGTCTGGTTTATCTCGTAAGCCTGCAGCAATACGCCGATGGTGAAACCGGAATTGACGATATACTTGTTGTAATCTCCTGCATCATACCATCCGAATGGCGAGGAAATGACCGTTCCGGCAGGCCTTTCAGCGGTGGCTGCAGAAGGATGGACAAAGACTTTCCTGTCCATATGAGCAGCCGGACGGGCATATTCTCCAGCATATTCCTTCTCTATAGGCATTCCTGTGCGTTGCAGATAGAATGCTTTCATCGCCTTGTTTGCCACATCGGCGAAGGCTCCATTGCGGATAACGACCTTCTGCTTTCTACTGCCGGCGCAGAGAGTGTAAGTGCCTGATTTCCTGACATCAGAGAAATCCACCACCTGACGCACTTTGCCTGAGAAAGGAGAGACGGACTTCCGGACTGCCTTGCCTTTCCATACGGTCTTGCCTTTGGCATCCTTGAGTGCAAATGTCTGCTGTTTCACCGTCGGTTCGATGACAGCCACCTTCGGTTCATTAGGGTAATAACCCACCTGATTGACCTTTATGTCATCATCATTCTTCGCATTGGCAGTCAAAGCAAATGCCAGACCTGCCATTGCCATTATTGCTGTTGTCTTGTTCATGTTTGTATTTTTAGGGAATGGGGGAAAGGACATAGGGAAAAGGGAATAAGAAATAGGGAATAGGGAATGAGTAATAGGGAATAGGGAATAAGTAATAGGGAATAGGAGAATACACTTGCCACTCATGGTATCTCGCTATTTTTTCTCTCAAGCGAACTTTGGTAATCTCCTATTACCTTTTACCTATTACCCATTACCTCACAAGTGTAATCTCCTAATTACCTTTTACCTATTATCTATTACCTCACAAGTGTAATCTCCTATTACCTTTTACCTATTATCTATTACCTATTTGACATTCACTACATCATCACCTCAACGACATGCTTGCCCGATGTGGCTTTGACGATATTACCTTCGATAGGCTTGCCATCCACAAGGATTGACTTTATGCCTTTCTGCTTTCCGTCAGGATTCTTCACGGTGATATCAAACTCCACTCCACGGAGAATACGCTTGACAGAATACTCCTTGATGTCGGAAGAGAGACATGGATCGATCATTATGCCATCGTATGTAGGCTTGATACCCAGGAGATACTGACTCACTGTGAGCCACATCCAAGCCGCAGTGCCGGTGAGCCATGAGTTCTTGCCTTCACCCGGCTTGGCAGCATCCTTGCCAGCCACCATCTGACAGTTGACGTAAGGTTCCACCTTATGCAGTTCCTGATCCTTGAGATACATCGGACTAATCTTGCGGAAGAGTTCCCAAGCATCATTGCCACGTCCGGCTACAGTCTCACCAATGATGACCCAAGGATTATTATGACAGAAGATTCCAGCATTCTCCTTATAGCCAGCAGGATAAGAACTTATCTCGCCCATCTCCACATGATATGTGGTGTAAGCAGGATTATTGAGCACCATACCGTGTTCGCAGTCGAGATACTTACGGCAAGAGTCTATTGCCTTATCCACCATTCCTTCCTCCAGACCGATTCCTGCCATGGTGCAGAAGCCCTGGGATTCTATGAATATCTTGCCTTCTTCATTCTCGTTGGAGCCTATCTTGTTGCCGTAGAAGTCGTAGGCACGGAGATACCATTCACCGTCCCAACCATGTCTTTTCACGGCTTCCACCATATCATCGATGCACTTCTGCGCTCTGTCCGCCTCGGCATTGTTTCCTGTCTGGCGACACAGTTCGACATAGTCCTTACCTGTCACGACGAATAGTCCGGCAATCATCAGTGACTCCGCCTTTGAACCTTCGGAATTGTTCTCCGTGGTCTGGAAACTCTCATTCGGATCCCATGAGAAACAGTTGAGATTCAGGCAGTCATTCCAGTCTGCTCGTCCGATGAGCGGAAGCATGTGAGGACCGAGATTCTCCACCACATGATTGAAAGAGATACGCAGATGCTCCATGAGAGAGACTTCTGTGCCTGGCTTATTGTCGAAAGGCACTGGTTCGTCGAGGATAGAGAAGTCGCCCGTCTCCTTGATATAAGCCACTGTACCGAAGATAAGCCAGCAAGGGTCATCATTGAATCCTCCGCCGATGTCATTATTTCCATGCTTTGTCAGCGGCTGATACTGATGGTAACATCCTCCGTCAGGAAACTGTGTAGAGGCAATATCTATGATACGCTCGCGTGCTCGGCTTGGCACCTGATGAACAAAGCCCACGAGGTCCTGATTGGAATCGCGGAATCCCATGCCACGTCCCACTCCACTCTCAAAGAAACTTGCAGAACGGGAGAAATTAAACGTAATCATACACTGATACTGGCTCCATATATTCACCATGCGATTGAGGCGTTCATCATCTGATTTGACAACGTACTTATCGAGCAGTTCGTCCCACATACCAGCAAGCTCAGCGAATGCCGCATCGACAGCCTCGACGGTGGAGAATCGCTCTATGGTCTGAAGAGCTTTCTTCTTGTTGACGAGGGTGACGTCGGAGTCTTGCGAAGAGATGAGCGTACCATTTTTCTTGCGCTCTATATCCTCTGCTGAGAATTTCTCTTCCTGTGCATTTTCCACATATCCGAGAAGGAAAATGTAATCTCTTGACTCGCCCGGTGCCAGTTCCACCTCTATATAATGCGAAGCAATAGGCGACCAACCGTGCGCCAATGAATTGGCAGGCTTGCCGGCAATGACGCACTGCGGGGCGGCAAACTCATTGTAAAGACCTATGAATGACTCGCGGTCCGTATCGTAACCATTGATTTCCGAGTTGGTTACGGCATAGTAAGCATAATGGTTACGGCGCTCCTTATACTCGGTCTTGTGATAGATGACAGAGCCATCTATCTCCACTTCGCCGGTGGACCAGTTGCGCTGGAAATTCTCCATGTCAGTAGCAGCATTCCAAAGGCACCATTCTGCAAAGGAGAAGAGCTTTATGGTCTTCTTCTCGGAAGTGGTATTCTTAAGCGTAACCTTCTGCACTTCAGCCCATGTCTTCAATGGCACGAAGAACAATACTGATGCTTCGATGCCGTTTTTACAGCCCGTGATGCGGGTATAGTTCATGCCGTGGCGGCACTCATAGGAGTCGAGCGGGGTCTTGCAAGGCTTCCATCCCGGATTCCAGACGGTGCCATTATCATTGATATAGAAATAGCGACCGCCATTATCCATTGGCACGCCATTATAACGATAGCGCGTGATGCGGCGAAACTTGGCGTCCTTATAGAAATTATAACCACCGGCAGTGTTTGAAATCAAGCCGAAGAAGTCCTCATTACCGAGGTAATTGATCCAAGGGAAAGGGGTAGCAGGATCAGTGATGACAAACTCGCGGTGGAGGTCATCGAAGTGTCCGAATTCTTTTGCCATTGTTAGTTTTTGGGAGGTTGTAGGATAGAATAAATTATCAATAGAAAAAAATAGAAAAAATATATACGTTTATTTTTTCTATTGATATTTTATATATTTTTATTTATTGATATTATTTTCGACCACAAGTTTATTGAGCAGGAAGTCAAACCACTCAGCGTATTGCTCTTCATACCAGAAATGAGCAGTCTGCTGATAAGGCGAAAGAGTCTTTTTGCCTCCTGCCACATTGTAGGTGGCATACATGGATGTAGGCGCCACTACATTGTCATTATATCCGAAGGAATACCATCCCGGCACGGTGATGCGACGAGCGAAATTGACTCCATCATAATATCTCATGCACTCCACCTCTCTCATATCTGGATTGGCTACTTGATAGAAGACATGAGGCCAACCGCAAGCCACTTTCTTCAGCGCCGCCTCATGGTCGCACATGGCTGCATGAACAGGAGCGTAACAGGTCACGCGCTTGTCGAGGGCTGTGGTGGCAATGGTGAGGAAACCGCCTTGCGATGAACCACATACTCCGAGATTCTTACCATCCCATGATGATGAAAGGGAGAGAGATGGCGTGGACTCTAAGAAGTCGATGGCACGGATACATCCCGTGATGACGTGCTTATAATAGGAACGGTCGCGATTGTTGCAGCCGTTCATCCAGTAGTCTTTCAGCGCTGCAGAGAAGAGATTGTCGTAATAATCCTGCGGTTTGGTGACAGGAATGCCGTGAATGCCTATCTCAAGCACTATGACGCCTTTCTTGCAGAGTCCTTCATCGCCGGTATAAGGGCGTACTCCAGCTCCTGGCACCTTGAGTATTGCAGGGTATTTGCCTGGCTTTGTTGGCACATTGAGTATGCCATAGACTCTTCTGCCCCAGCAGTCATTCTGGAAACTGACATGATATGTGTTGACATCAGGTGTGGAACGATCTGGGAGAAATTCGAGATGCGACTCTAAAGCCGTCCAGCGAGCCTGCTCTATCGCCTTTGCCCAGAAGTCATCAAAGTCCTTCGGGCATTGTGACTGTGGCTGTATCTTCTCTGGTGAAACGGCTACGGAGCACCATGCTTCATACTCTCTGCCGTTTACTTTAGCCTTGACATACAGTTTGTGGAAGCCAGGCTTCAGCATCTTCGATGTTAGTTTTGCCGTTCCTGTCTTGAGAGACATTTCCTTCTTCACGTCGGGATACATCTCAGGACCCATCTCGTAATAGATATCAGCATCTTCGAGTAGGGTGCCTGACTTCAGCACACAAACCGTATAGTCAATCTTCTCACCTACTTTGTACGTCCAATCCTTATGGCTTGGAGTGACAGTGACGGTGATATTGGTGCCTTTTATCTGCGCTCTTACCTCGTTGGTAGAGCAAAAGGCTATCAAGAGTAGTAGTAGGAGATATTGTTTCATTCTGTTCTGTTTTTTCTTTTTGGGGGGCGCTCGCCTTTTTGTTATCCAACGGTAAAAGCCGTTGGCACAGGAGCGGACGGTGGAGATTCTTCTTTCTTGGCGTGGGGGATTATGGATTATTGATCTGCTTAGTCATTGTCTTGATGATTTTCATCGTTGACTTATCCACTCGGAAGACGGAGTTGAGCCCCTGCTCTTCCTGCGCTGGATCACAGACGTAGTCGTCCCAACGCTGCCAGATGGTATGCTTCACATTTGCTCTGCCTCCCCATCCCCAGAAATTGCAACCGGCTATCTTTCCGGAATCGCGGATGATGGAGAATACATATTTATAATAAGCATCGCGTCCCTTTGTGGGCGAACCTGGCGTAAAGATAAATCTGTCTCTCGGATAGCCAAACTCTTCAAGCACTATAGGGCGTCCATATCCTTGCAATGCGGTGAATGCTTCGTCGATATAAGCCATTGTGGAATCGCAGGCTGCCTTGACATTATCCACTATCGGGTCTGGCGCATCCTTGGCGATGGTCTTGTCAGAGTCGTAATTCTGATTGAATTTACCGAGCCATCCCCAGTTGTTTGGCCAGATATGTATGCAAGCATAGTCGATGCAAGGCAGTGTGTGGATGGCTTTGAATAGTGGGATACTTTCCTCGCATCCATGCTTTCCCTCCGACCCTGTAGTGACGAGGTGATTAGGATCGAGGCTCTTTATCAGTTTCGACTGCTCATCTATCCATTCCACGAATTTATGCTTATGGAGAGAATCATTGACAAAGCAACGTGGTTCGTTGGCTATTTCCCAAGCCATCAGCGCCTTGCTGTCCTTATATGGCTGTCCAGTGTATCGGTTTGTCCTCATCACCATCTTGCGAACGTGCTCATTAGCCAGTCGCTTTGCTTCGTCGTTGACGATGAAATTGGAGACATATTGCATATATTCCCACCATCCATCGATGCTCGGCACTGGCGTCTGATCGAAGTGTTTCATCTTTCCTGTGCCGTCGGAACTTTGCACATCGCCTTTGAATCCTACCCAGTCGAGGTAAGCTCCGTAGCCTCCCGACCATTCCCAAGCATTATTGAAATAGAGGATGGCTCGCATATTTCGTTTTTCCAATTGCATCATGAGAAAGTCGAGTCCTGCCAGTATGGTGTCATTATATATTCCTGGGGCTGACTGTAGTTTCGGTGCGATATGGCTCGGTATGCCGTCTCGTCCGTCTCCTCCTATCAGCACTCTCACATTGTCTATCCCTACTGCACGCATATCGTCCAGTTCCTTGATGAGTCGCTGTCGGTTTCCGCCTTGTCCTTGGCTTCCAAGTATGGCTCCATACCAAAGGTTTGTGCCCACGAAGCGATACTCTTTGTCTCCCAGAAAGAATTTTCCATCTTTCACGGTGACAAAATGTGTCCTCTCTCCTGCCATTGCTGTCACAGCAAACAAACAGGAGAGTAGGACGATACTACATTTAACATATACTAACTTACAACACATGGAGTTTTTTAAAAAAAAATGAAGAATGAAGAATGAAGAATGGGGAGTTACGTTTCTTTTTAGTGAAAAGTGAAGAGTGAAAAGTGAAAAGTGAAAAATCGCGCTGACGCGGTTGGGGGACTACGAGTGGCGAGTGTAATCTCCTATTCCCTATTACTTATTCCCTATTACCTAAAGAACCTATTCCCTATTACTTATTCCCTATTACCTAACGAAGCTCTTCTTCTACTTCTCACTGCAGAACGGCACAACAGGCAGACCGCGGGAATTATGCAATTTGCCGATGATGAAGTTCTTATAGCAATAGCGTGCATTCTGTATCTCCTTTGCTTCCGGACAAGCGAGAGTGAGGAAACAGCCTTGACGCTTGACGTCTTTCCATGCAGATGACGACCAGACGATTGCTTTGTGCCACTGTCCATCGGCATCCTGCGCCTCAAAGCCTTCTATGCCTGCCATACGGTCGAAGCCATCTGTGCTGTTGGTGAAATAGAGATGCATCACCTTTCCCGTGGCATTATGATTCTTCTCCACGGCAGTGCCGGCAATGACCATCTGGTCTTCCTTACTCGCATCCACCTCTTCCATATACTCAAACTCAGGAGCTTCAGCGGCAAGACCTTGCATTCCATAGTCGCGGGCAAGGGCAAGATAAGCCAATCTCTGTCCTATCTTCTGCTTCTGGCATCCATGTATCTGGTCTATCTCGTGGTCATACATGAGGTCGCTGGTGCAGACGCATCCGCAGTTCTCCAGTTGTCTGGTTATCTCATGCTGGGCAGCACGGAATCGTGGAGCATCCGTTCCTTCGGCATTGCCGTATCTGTAAGGCGGAAGTTCGACGGTATAGATAGGCAGTTTGTCGCCTGGCTGGTTCCACATCTTGCGCCAAAGGCGTGTCATAGTGGAGAAACGGTCGATATATTCCTTTTCCCTTCCTACGTTTGACTCGCCCTGATTCCAGAGGAAGCCCTTTATGGTGTAGCCAGCAAGCGGAGCAAGCATTCCGTTATACATCACCATCTTGGCATGATAATCAGCGTCGTCCATCGGTGTGAGTCCGTCAGGATAAGTGAGAAGGATTTCCTTTGGCAACCATCCTTCCACACAGGAGCCGCCCCAGGAGCAGTTGATTACTCCCACAGGGACGTCGAGTGCGTCAGTCAGCGTAGTGGCAAAATAGTATGCGCAAGCAGAGAAACGCGACGCATTCTTCGGTTCGGCTTTTTCCCATTTGCCAGCCACCTTCTTCTGAGGCTCCTGTTTTCCATCCTTTGCTATCGTAGCCACGCGGATGGAACTATTATATTTTTTTGATTCTAAGATTGTTTCGTTAGCACCTTCCACCGGACAATTCCAGAAACCGCCAAGTGGCATTTCCATATTTGATTGTCCGGAGCAAAACCACACCTCTCCTATCAGCACGTCCTTAGACACTGATGTGGCGATAGGCTGATTGCTTTTTGCTTTCTTTTCCGGATCGGATCTATATTCTGTGAAAGTTATATCATAGGTATTATAGGATGCTTCGGGTGTCTTTACTTCCACCTTCCACGCTCCGTCGCTTCCCGCCTTCACCTGATAGCAGTGGTTGTCCCAACCTGTTACGATACGGACATAGTGATTTGCCTCAGCCCAACCCCATATCTTGCATTGGGTATTGCGCTGAAGTATCATGTCATTACCAAAGATTTCGGGAATATCCAAGGCACTGATATTCAATGCCATGCCGAATAATGCTATAAAGGATAAAAATAGTCTCATTGTGTCAGTTATTAGGATTTGTCGGCAAAATTACCACATTTCCTAATAATTGCATTGCACTTTTTTGTCCTTTTATAGTACATTTACTTCAATCTAAGCAATTATATGCTTTTTATGATAGTTTTCTCGGAATTCCGTAGGGGTGCATCCTCTTCTTTTCTTGAAAATCCTGTTGAAATTCGAGATATTGTTGAATCCGCAATGATAGCAGATCTCGACCACCGCCATGGTGCTGTCGGCAAGCAGACGTGATGCGTGTCCGAGGCGTACATCTATTATATACTCGGAAATGCTCTTGGCAGTGCGCAGCTTAAAGAATCGGCTGAAGGCTGTCGGTGTCATCGAAGACATTTCTGCCAGCTCCTGAAGACGGATCTCATTGCGGTAGTTGGAGTCGATGAACTCCTTCACTCTCTGCACTCTCCTTGAGTCGGAAGAGACAGCGGCATGTGCGAAAGCGCTGGTGGAGAGAAGTTTGTAGTCTGTGCTGATGGCGAGTTCGTACATCAAGTCCATGAATTTCATCACGCTGTGGAAGCCCGGCTCCATGTTTACCAGTTCGTTGAGCTTGTCATAGACTCTCATGATGGTCTTCATTCCGAATGCTATTCCCACGTCGGCTTTAGTGAAGAGGTCGGCAAGCGGCTTCATGTGGGTCTTTGCAAGGAATGAGTCAGCGAAGAGATCACGCGAGAAGTGTATCGTTATCTCGCGGATATCTGGCGACGTGCATTCATATTGCTCCCATGTATGCTCTATGTTTCCGCCGAGCAGAGCAATGTCATAATTGCCCAGCACCTCGATGTTGTCGCCCACGATGCGGCGCGTTCCCTCACAATTCTCCACGAAGTTGATTTCCATCTCCTGATGACGATGCATAGGATATGTGTGCTGCTTCTTGTGTCGCTCCACGAGATGGTAGCAATCTTTCTCGGAGAGGCGTGTGATTTCTGAAATAACTTCATTCATAGTTTAATTAGTTTGGTCGTTAAATGTATAAGTAGTATTTGAGTTTGTGTAGTATTAGTTAATACCTTACTTTCCTTCACAGGAAATAATTATTCTCTTTTCTTTCATACCATCGGCAGTGACCGAGAGAGTATTCTCCCCCGTTTTCTTTCCAGACTGGAGGAATATACGGGCATAACCATTGAATGCCTTGACTGTGAAATCCTTGGCATTAGCATCCGTAGGGCGCTCAGCATCCTTGCAAGCCGGGTCACCATTGCCCACGCCGAGGATTCTCATGTCGCCATCCAGATGCAGAGTGAGCTGGTGGCAAGCCGTAGGCACCACCCTACCCTTTTTATCCTTCAATGCCACTGTCACCACAGCGACATCAGCATTGTCCGCCTTTATCATATCACGGTCGGCAGAAAGGGCTATTGCCGTCGCCTTACCGGTGGTCTCCACCACTTCCGTCTTTACCTTCTTTCCGTTCTTATAGCCGATGGCCACGAGTTTACCAGGCTGATAGGTCACGTCCCACTCTATATGTCCGTAGCGAGGCATAGGCTTTCTGCCCATCGTCTTACCATTGACTTTCAGTTCCACCTCATCGCAATTAGAGTAAGCCCAGACGCTGACAGTCTCGCCTTCATGTCCTTCTAAGTTCCAGTGTGGAAGCAGATGGAGCACTGTCTCGCCTGTCCACCATGCTTTCAGATACCATGCTTCATCCTTCGGAAATCTTGCATAGTCGAGAATGCCAAACTGTGAATCTACCGCCGGATATTTCAGTGGGTTTGGTTCGCCACGATAATCGAAGCCTGTCCAGAAGAAGCAACCTGCCGCCCAAGGACGCTCCGCATAAAATCTCCAACCTCTCTCTATGCAGTTCATCACGCTATCTTTACCATTAGGAGCACGGTTGAGCGCCTTCATCCATCGTCCTTCGGGATCATCGTAATAGATGCCACGCGTGCCACAGCCCGTCGTCTCTTCCGAACCGTAGCATTTTCTCTCCGGATACTTAGCGCGATGCTCCTCCACAGGGTTCTGCATGATGTAGTTATATCCTGCCACATCCACTGGCACCTCGACGGTAGGACCGCCACTGGTGGCGAAAGTCATCTCGCGAGTAGGGTCAAAAAGATGGCAATAGTCGCGCATTCTGGCAGCGATGCGCTCACCTTTCTCATTCCATTCTATTCCCCACTCCTCATTACCAGCGCTCCATAGTATCACGCTCGGATGGTTTCGGTCGCGGCGTATCATCTTCTCCAGACTGCCGATGGCATACTCTGACGTGCCCGAGAGTCGATTTTCGTCTATCACGAGGATGCCGAGCGAATCGCATACGTCGAGCATTGCTGGCGACATCGGATTATGCGACGAACGGTAAGCATTGCATCCGAAAGCCTTCAGTTGCCTTATTCTCCACACCTGCAGAGCATCTGGAATGCCCACACCGACGCCGGTGTTGTCCTGGTGCATATTGACTCCCTGAATCTTGATATTCTGACCATTGACCAGCAGTCCTCTGTCTTTGTCGAATACTATCTCACGGATGCCAAATCTGGTCTCTTTTGCATCTATCACCCTGCCTTCTTTCACCACTTCCGTCACTGCCTTATATAAATAAGGTGTAGAAGGGCTCCAGAGATGAGCGCCCTTCATCGGCACCAGCACGCTGCAGTCTCTGCTTGCTGAAGGCATTATTCCGCCATTCTCCATCTGCATCATCTTGCCTTCTGCCACTTTCTCGCCATCTGCATCGAGTATTCTCACCCTCACCTCTGCATTCTCTTCTTCGTGCGACATATTCCTCACCGTCGGTTTGACGGAGATAACGGGGTTGGAATAGTCGGCATTTGGGAAAATACTACTGATGAAAATGCCGTCATTCTCTATGTGTAACTGATTGGTACGTGTCAGCCAAACGTGGCGATAGATTCCTGCACCTTCATAAAACCAGCCCTCTTCGAGCGTAGCATCACAGCGCACGCAGACTATATTATCGCCGCCATAGTTGAGATAGTCAGTGATATCATGACATTGCGACAGATAGCCGCTTCTCTCTCCACCGCAATAGAAACCATTCACCCACACCTTGCTGTCGCGGAAAATACCATCAAAGAGCAGTTCGAAATGCTTGCCGTAGTCTGATTTATCCACATGGAATGTCTTTCGATACCATCCCACTGAAGTCTCAGGAAACTTATACCCCACCTGCTTATATCCATGCGAATGACTTGCATTCTCGTCGAATGGCAGATCCACCACGAAGTCGTGAGGCAGTGTGACGCTCTTCCAGTCATTCTCCACGAATTTCTCGCAGTAAGGTCCTTCATTATGTATGGAAGCCGCCTTCGTGAGGTAGTTGAAATACTCGGTTCCGCTACCGAAATCCTTTGCAGGGTCAGCTGCATTGCCGAAATGGAATCTCCATCCTTCGTCAAAGTTTTCTGTTTGTCGCTGTGCTTGCGCATTGCATAATGTGCCAAAAAGGGCTAAGCAGGTTAGCACCGTTACAAGTTTGTGTCTCATTCTGTTAGCAGGTTAGATCGTATAGTTATTCGGACACAAAGGTAATATAAAAAATCCACATTGCCAAGGATTTTTGAAATAAAAAGTATATTGGGTGTTAGGTTGAGGAATGAAATATCAATAAATAACTAGAGTTTCCCACACCCTCAGAAGCAGCTGTAGAGTTGGCATACTCTTAAACTTTTTATGTTAAAAAATTATCCTTTAGGTATTCCGCTCTTTCTGCTTAAAAAGCGTTAACACTTAGGTCATTCTTTGAAATCTTGATTAAATCTGAGGATGCATTCCAAGTCATGTCTTGTTTCCTCGTCTGCCATGGCTCTCTCCAGGAGATCATCCAGCGTGGAATCAAAGAGGCGAGCAATCTTCCACAGTAATTCTGCTATTATCGGAAGCAGACGCTCAATGAATGTCAGTTCGAGAAGTCCTTCTTTGATGTCTCGGAATAGTTCACCGAAGGTTTCATAGTCAGAGAATCTCTTATGTAGCGATATGACCGTGTACCCGATAAATGCCAGAGAACAATCGGCAATCTGTGCGTTGAGGTCAGTACTCTGACATTTGCCGAGTTCAAGATGCTGTTTACATTCGTAGAACAGCACTTCAATATTCCAGCGTATCTGGTAGCGTTCAAAGGTGTCTTTGAACGACATTTTCATGTCTGTTGTTACCATAACCTCGTACATACTGCTTCTGCCATAGCGGATAATGAACAACTGGACAGGTACGCCTTTGTACTCAGCTTTTATTCTGGCATAGATGCTCTTGTATTGACGACACGTCTTGAAACCTATGCGTTCCTGCTTCTGTATGAGCACATTTGCAGAGATTCGCTTGCCATCTACAGTAAAGCCAGTACTTTTATTCCTGAGAAGTGTAATGATATGTATGGCGCCATCCTTGATGCTCCTGACTTCCTTTATGAAGTTCTCACCGAAGAACCATTTGTCAACAAGAAGATACTTGGCAATACAACCATACTTCACGGCTCTGCGAAGCATCTCTATTGCTACAACAGGCTTGTCCTTGAGAAGTTCATCCGCTCTTTTCTTCATGCAGTCATCCTTGACTCGCTCCTTGGTAAATCTATCCTTGAGTTGTTTCTTGGTAAGTCCGAAGTTTTTCTTCTTTTCCTCTTCTGCATGTAGGGAAAAGTCGAGCGGCAAAGTGCTTTTCGTGTCGGTAATGGCAAGCAGGAGAAGTTTGTATCCAAGTACGCTCTTCTGTACTACATGGTCAAAAACTCTGCTGATACCTTCCATGCAGATTCCGCTTTTCTCAATCGTTGTGTCGTCAAGGATGAAGTATTTCTCCAGACTCGTATCTGTAGAGTTCTCTTTCACGATGCGGAAGAAGGATTTCGCAGTACGATAAAGAAGCCTGCGCCAGTCCATCTTAGGACGTGTAAGGAAGCGATAGAACTGATTCCTGCCTCCGTCGATGAATGGAGCAAACTGATGATGGAGTGACTGATGAATGTTCTGTCCGAAGAGACGGAAGATAAGAAGATACTTGAGTAAATCCAATGTCGATGTACCTTTCTCCTTTTCCATCTTGAGCTTGCGAAGCGACTGCCCGAGTTTGAATTTGTCCAGTAAAGACAGAAAATCATTGCATACAGTGGATTTTTCACTCAAAAAGTTGGACAATTCAGAAAAATGACTTAATTTTGCATTCATAACAGATTGTTTAATTTTTGTTTAGTAATGTGTAAATAATAACTTCCGTAGTTTTCTGCGGTTAAGAGCAACATTTGA
>URJQ01000075.1 GCA_900548195.1 uncultured Prevotella sp. | reverse complement strand
ATGGCCGGTTCATAACAAACAAATCAATTACTTCGCTGTCGAATAAAGCACATACTTTGTATCCTCGCCGACAGTCTCCCTCGTAACAATATACCCCGTACCATCCTCAGCAAAGACAATGTCTGAGAAATTCGAATTGGAAGCCAGAGTAACAAGTTCAGACCAGGTCTTGGTCTTGGAGTCAATATGACGTACAGCTGTCTTCATCACATCGCCATCTTTATATGAAATGGAGACATAAGGGACATCATTGCTGTCCAATGCCATGGATGCAGTGGTGCTGCTGTTCATGTTAATCGTATCAGTCATTACACCACCGACGATAACCTGCTTTCCAGTAGCCGGATCATACTTGACAACGCCTATCTGATAATCTTCTGCAGCATTGAAAAGAACGCAGAACAAAAGATAAACGGTACCATCTGATGCAATGTCAAAGTCTGAGAAGTAGGCAGAGTAACCTCCGACAGGCTGACCATCTGTGCCAAGCACTTCAAGATTCTCAAAGATTGTTGTCCAGTTTCCTCCGTCAAGTTTGTAGAGGGAAATATGGCTTGGAACCGTTGATGTCTTGGAACCGTAAACATAAAGATACGGCACGCCATTGACAGTTCTGCCGAACACACCGTTCGCACAAGAAGCAGGCTCCCTGCCGGCAATGGCAACACCGTTGGTCCAGCCAGATCCGTCATAATGTGCAAGGTTCAATCCCCTCCTGGGCACGGCTACCTTATTGGTGTTATTGTAATGAGCACACCATACATCCTTCTCCGAGATCGGGAAAACTGCTGATACGGAGTTAAACATTGCTGAAGTACCGAACATCTGGCCTCCCTCACCTACATAAGTACCCTTACCGTCAGCCACGCGCTTGACAGAATATTTGTTGGTAAATGCACCATCAGCAAAAGCCACATAAGGGACTCCGGTAGGATCGAAGCTGAGACTTACGCCATCAGCCTTGGCAATCGCCAATGTACCTGCAACATCCTTGAGTTCAGCACCATCCAGTTTGAAAAGATGCGGTGCAGCCTCGCCATTTTCATTAGGAGAAGTACCGGCCACATAAGGCACACCATCTTTAGGATTTACAGCAAGGGCCGGAGTTGCCTTTACATTCAGTGAAGTCATAGCAAGCTTTTCCCACTTTGCCGGCTCGGCTATCTTTACCGAAAGTTTATAAGCCTTGTAGTTGTTCTTCAGGAACACGACAAGCTGGACATCAGAAGAACAGTCAACCGGAGTCGATCCGCTTACGATGTCTTTTCCGTCAGGTGCTCCGCTGGCATCAGCAACATTAACAGAAGCCCCTTCCGTTACCGTGAACTCAGGAACCAGAGTCTTGAGCGCGTCAGGGTCAGTGCCGTAAGGCAGGGTGAAACTGATGACATCAGAATTGACATTCTCTTCTATATAATTAGTCTTAAGGACACCTGCATTGTCCTTTGCATAGAAGCCAAAAGAAGAAAAAGATACGGGGATGACCTCGTTTTCCTTGTTCTTGTCACAGGCTGCAAGGAGTGCTACACTCGCCAAGGCAGCCAAAATAGTTCGTTTACTCATAACTCAATAATATTAATTTAAGTCCAGCAAGATGTCAGATATATCGGGCACTTGCATAACTCAAGTAAAATTAATCATTTCGAACGATATTTGCGAATCACCAAATCTTTCATCAGCCTGTCGGGTCCGGGATAACCGAGCGTAACACCTCCAGCCGACAAAAGACTTATCGTGACCGTATTGTCCTTCGTCTCATCAATATCATGCGGCAGCCAGTCAATCTTGATTGTCTGCTCATAAATGCCGGGCATGAACGTAATCTTCCCGCCGACCGTAGCCACCTTGTAATCAATGCCTTCCGACAATCCGTCTCCGCAAGTCACTGCAAAACTGACGACGATCGGAGCGGACGGCTTCGGACCGGTATAATGCACTGTATATGAGCCGGTAAACTCACCTTCCGCATCAATGCTGACCACTGACGATTTCGCGGTGTCAAAAGCCACGAAAGCACCGTCAAACGTCGCAATCTTATTGCAGGCGACTGTCAATGCCAATGCCGCCAGAAGACAAGGCAACTTCCATAAAATCCTATCAATCAACCTCATAACCATTTAATATCAACTACCTTTGTGTACTGTTTACCGGATTGGGCTGCATCGCCTTGTTCGCGTCCAGTTCGACAAGCGGAATCGGAAGAACGAACCTGTCGTCCGGATAAGTCAATGTCAATACTGACGAGCCGCAGGCCACATCTCTTGTCAATGTCTCATGCCTTCTGGTCAAGTCAAACAACCTGTGGCCCTCAAGGAAAAGTTCCTTGATCCTTTCCCTCTGGACAATCGCGGCCAAATCATCAATGCTTGAGAACGTGACATTGATGTCAGAAGCCTTCACTCCCCTTGCCCTGGCCACCAGAGCCGCGATATCAGAAACGGCAGTATCGGTATCGCCGTCATGGCAGGCAGCCTCAGCCCGGATGAGATACATCTCGGAAAGCCTGAGAACAAACGGGTCATATCGCTTCTGCGTCTCAGCAACATCTTCAGTATCAATAAATTTCATACATACCCCGGAATACTCCGTTCCATCAGCAGTTTTATATGAAAACAGTTCGGAACGGACATCCGAACCGGTCCAGGCATCAGCGTCAGAAACGAAAATGTCCAGAAGTTTGCCGGACGGATACATCTGAGGACTGGTGTAGTCAAACATTGACCTCAACTTCATACCACCCGACAGGCCATTGAGCCTGAATATCGCCTCATTTCCTTCCTTACGGCCACAGAACATCGCTACATAATCCGCACGCGGTGTCAACGACAGACCATAGTCAGATATGACTTCCGAAGCATATTTCTTGGCGTCGTCATAGTCTCCCATATAGAGGTACACCCTGGCCATCAATGCCTTGCAAGCCGCTGGAGAGGCATAGAAACAGCCCTTGGTCCAGCCGTCGGCAAACATGTCCAATGCAGTCTGGAGGTCGTCGAGAATCTGTTTGTAAGTAACTGATGCTGAACTCCTTGCTATCTTGGACTTCACATCAGGTATCGTAGTCATCACGGCAGTTCCGAGATGGGAAGCATCACTGCTGTACGTATAGGTCTGGCCATAGACGAGGCAGAGGTCCAGATGAACCAAAGCCCTCAGAAAATAGGCCTGGGCGATATAGTTGCGGACAGTTGCGGCCTGCTGCGGAAAACGGTCAGACACGGAAGGTCCGTACTGGATGACCTCATTGGCATTGGCAATGATCTCATATCCGTTCTTCCAGATATATCCCACTGCCGTAGTCTCCTCGTTCTCGTCCGAAACGAAGTCGAATACAGGACCATATAGTTGTCATAGAACTTGTACGTAAGCCCATAAATGCCGTTCACCGCAGCATCCAAAGCGTAAACATCTGAGTAGAAGTTCTTTATGGAAGTCTTGCCGGTCTTTTCCACCTCCAGGAAATGGCATGAGGCCATCACCGGAAGCAGCATCAGAAAAGCAAATATATTCTTGAGAGTCTTCATATTGTCATTGATATTCATGTTCAATCTCCTCCTGAATTCTGCATTGACCTAAAAACCCACATTGATGCCCAGGGTCAATGTCCTTGTGCGCGGATAGCCGTACATCATTGTCTTATATGAGTTCAGGCCCTTCTTCTGGTCCGGCGTGAACAGATAAAGATTGTCGATTATGAGAGAGGCGGAAGCGCTCTTGAGTCTCATCTTCGCAAGCAGACTCTGCGGAATGTTGTATGCCAATGCCACATTGGTTAGGTCGAAGTTGGTCCTGTTGTAAAGGAACCTTGTGGAGTTCATCGCAGACTTCGAAGAAAGGTTGGACACTTTCGGGAACTTGGCTGGGACGCCTGCAGTAGTCCATCTGTATTTATATACTTCCACGGCCTGGTTGGCGCTCACGATGTCATATCCGTCCTTGAAGTAGAGGCCCGCATAGGTAGGCAATGCGTAACCACCTATCAGATAATTGATTTGGAAAGACAATGTCCAGTTCTTCCAGCTCATGTTGTTCACAAGTCCTCCGCTCAGAAGAGGTGTCCTGGTCTTGCCCGGGACGCGGTTTGCGGTACTGAATGTACGGGTGACGTTGCCGCTCTTGTCGTACCACATCGGAGAACCGTCGCTCGGGTCAACTCCTGCTGTTCTCGGTGCTTGCGGACTGTTGCCAGACTGTGGTCTCTATGACAGAGCTATGATGCAGCGCACACTTGACTGGGTGATGCAAAACTGGAACTGGGATACCACATGGGGATGGGACTATGGCATGACAGCAATGTGTGCCGCCCGACTTGGTGATGGCGAGAATGCAGTAAAGGCATTGCTGATAGATAAGGGAAAGAATACATACCTTGTCTCCGGTCATAACTATCAGGAGCCAAAGCGTCTCCGCCTCTATCTCCCAGGCAATGGAGCGCTTCTTGATGCTGTAGCCATGATGTGTGCAGGATGGGATGGCTGTCCTGACGTAAAAAATCCTGGTTTCCCACAGGATGGAAAATGGAATGTAAAGTGGGAAGGATTGCGTAAGATGCAGTAGTCCTCCTACATAAAAGATATAAATGTCCTCTATTCTCTGCCGTTTCCATATAGGAAATGGCAAGAGAAAAAAGGGCAAAAGTAGAAGGAAAAATATCAAGTAATCGTGTCACAACTATTAGATAACGCAGTAGATCAGTTCTCGCGCCTGCCAGGAGTGGGCAGAAAGACGGCTTTACGCTTTGTTCTTCATATGCTAAGGCAGGATGGACAGTTTATGGATGACTTCACAGGAGCGCTTCAGAAGATGAAGAAAGAGATAAAATACTGTAAAGTATGCCATAATATCTCCGACACCGATGTGTGTCCTATCTGTGCTAACAGCCACAGAGATGCCACGACAGTCTGCGTGGTGGAGAACATTCAGGACGTCTTAGCGATAGAGAATACGCAGCAATATAATGGACTTTACCATGTACTTGGAGGCGTAATATCGCCAATGGACGGCATAGGTCCCGGCGATATTGAGATAGATTCGCTGGTAAAGCGCGTCTCTGACGGAGGAGTGAATGAGGTTATCTTTGCTCTTGCCAGCACAATGGAAGGCGATACCACCAATTTCTATATCTCAAAGCGCCTTCAGCAGTATGATGTAAAGTTGAGTGTAATAGCCAGAGGTATAAGTGTAGGCGATGAATTGGAATATACTGACGAGGTGACACTCGGCAGATCAATCCTCAATCGCGTACCTTTATAATATATAATAGGTGGGAATACGCTCCCGAAAAGTCCCATTACAGTCTATCAGAATATAAACCCAACAATAAGAAAAAATAATGTTCTACGTTCAAAACATCCTTTTGGCATTGACGTTAATAGCCATGTATGTATGCCTGAAATGGTATAATTTCCCGTTCATATCACGCAAGGAAGCAGAGATAACAGCGCCAGCTGAGCATCAGCAGTGGGTGAAGAAGCAGAATATAATCCGTTTCTTCATACTGATTGCAGCGATTATAATCAATGCTTGTGAATATTTCCTTATGGACTATGTAGGTGGCGGCTATCTCGCCATCATGGCATTGCTTTGCCTTCCTTTCGTTTTTACAAAGAGACAGAAATGAAATTGACACTTCGTCCCCTCGAACCAGAAGATTTAGAGCAACTCTATGAGATAGAGAACTCTATGGATGATTGGGATTATTCCTCAGCAAATGTGCCCCTTTCACATTATCTTCTGCGTGACTATATAGCCACGCAGAGGTGTGATCTCACGCTTGACCGCCAGGTGAGGCTCGTCATTTGTGATGAAGCGGACAAGGAAACGGTGATAGGTCTCGCAGATCTTACCGACTATAATCCTATTCATCGTAGGGCAGAGGCAGGCATTATCATAGCAAAAGCATTCCGCGGACAGGGTTATGCCACGGAAAGTATGCGACAATTAGTGAGCTTTGCAGTCAAGACAAGGCTTTTGGACCAGATTTTCGCATACGTTTCGGAGGATAATATGGCAAGCAGAAGATTGTTTGAGAAAAGTGGTTTTTCCCACACTTGTACCATAAAAAGCTGGTTTAATATGGGTGAAAAGGCTGTAAATTCATGCTTTTTCCAACTTTTTCTGAAAAAAGTGTAGCTAAAATTTGCCAGATTCAAAAAAAGTTACTACCTTTGCACCCGCTAAAACGAAATAGCGACACTTCAAGGTGCGGTAGTTCAGTTGGTTAGAATACTAGCCTGTCACGCTAGGGGTCGCGGGTTCGAGTCCCGTCCGCACCGCAAAGAAGGTTCTTGCATTTGATGTAAGAACCTTTTTTCATATATGATGGTTACCTCGTCTAACCGCATCTATTCACACAAAACAATCTTCCTACATCATGGTCAACGAATATCAGATACGAGTAATGCCCCAAGTGGCAAGCGCAGAGCAGAACATAGCAGAGTATATAGCCCAAGAAAAAGGCTTTGACGTACGTACGATCAATGCCGTAAGAGTGCTGAAGCGTAGCATTGATGCGCGTCAGCGTCAGGTCTATGTCAATCTTACTGTGCGCGTATATATAAATGAGGTGCCACAGGATAAAGGCTTTCTGCAGACGGAGTACCCGGATGTGTCGCATGGAAAGCAAGTCATAGTGGTGGGAGAGGGCCCTGCCGGTCTCTTTGCATCACTCAGACTGATAGAGCATGGCTTGCGTCCTATCGTCATAGAGCGAGGAAAAGATGTGCGTGAGCGTAAGAAAGACCTTGCTAAGATTAAGTCGGAGCAGAAGGTGGATGGGGAATCCAACTATTGTTTTGGTGAAGGGGGAGCAGGAGCATACAGTGATGGCAAGCTCTATACGCGCAGTAAGAAGCGTGGAAACATAGAGAAGATACTGAATGTGTTCTGTCAATTCGGTGCTTCTACTAATATTCTTGCAGATGCCCATCCTCACATCGGCACTGATAAATTGCCAAGAGTGATAGAAAACATGCGCGAGCAGATTATCCAGTCGGGCGGGGAAGTGCATTTCCAGACCAAGATGACTGAGCTGATAATAAAGGAAGGCGAGGTGAAAGGCGTGGTATGCCGCAATCTTTTGACAGGAAGTGACGAGACTTATGATGGTCCTGTGATTCTCGCTACAGGTCATTCGGCACGTGATGTCTATCGTTATCTTGCTCATGCCGGCATAGAGATAGAGGCAAAGGGCATAGCAGTAGGCGTCAGGCTGGAGCATCCTTCGCAGTTGATAGACCAGATACAGTATCATAATCGTCAGGGTAGGGGTCGTTACCTGCCTGCTGCCGAGTATTCTTTTGTGACACAGGTGGCAGATAGAGGCGTGTATAGTTTCTGTATGTGTCCAGGTGGCTTTGTGATACCAGCTGCTACTGGCGCAAGGCAGATAGTGGTCAATGGAATGAGTCCGAGCAATCGTGGCGGACAATGGAGCAATTCGGGTATGGTGGTGGAAGTGCGACCAGAGGATGTGAAGGCAGAGAATGATATAATAATGGACGATGAAGACCCAGAACTGGCATCTTGCGAAGCCCTTTCTGTGATGCATTATCAGGAAAGGCTGGAGCAAATGTGCTGGCAACAGGGCAATATGAAGCAGACAGCACCAGCCCAACGCATGGCGGATTTCTGCAACAACCGTCTCAGTTATGATTTGCCTCGTTCCAGTTATGCGCCAGGCCTTGTCAGTTCACCGCTTCATTTCTGGATGCCGGACCATGTTTCCCGTCGCCTTCAGGAAGGATTCAAGCATTTCGGACGTCAGCGTCACGGTTTCCTTACCAATGAAGCGTGCCTTATAGCCACCGAGACCCGCACGTCATCTCCTGTTCGTATCACGCGAGATGCGGAGACATTGCAGCATATCACCATTCGTGGACTCTTCCCTTGTGGCGAGGGTGCTGGCTATGCAGGCGGAATTGTCTCTGCTGGAGTGGATGGCGAGCGTTGCGCTGACATGGTGAACGAACTTTTCTCTCTTTAGTGAAAAGTGAAGAGTGAAAAGTGAAGAGTGAAAAATCGCGCTGACGCGGTGGGGAGAAATAATAGATATCCGCCGGTAATGCGGCGGACACAGTTGCGGACTCTGACAGATATCCGGTGGTAACGCGGCGGACATGGTGGCGTCTGTTTGATGGAGAAGAATGTAAGGTGAATGGCGAGGAAATGGCATTATGTTAGTACTATTTGCCCAAAATGTATGCTAAAATGTTAATTTTATATCTTTTTATTTGTTAGTTTGAAATAAAAAAACTACTTTTGCGAACAGAAACTAAGTAATCACATTGGCTGTTTGGCGAAAACAGTTGATAAACGTTATTCAAAACAAACTAATAATTATGAAGAAAATTATCATTTCAATGATGCTTGCGCTCGTAGCAATGACAGCATCTGCACAGATCAAGACTGTAGATATCAAGGGCGACCTTCGTAGTGATTTCGGTCTCGGCATCGGTTTCAGTGGTGATCTTACTGACAAGTTTGAGTTCTCTCCTTCTTTCAATTATTACTTTATCGAGGATTGCACATGTTTCCAGTTGGAGGCAGACTTCCACTATAATGTCCCTATCGGAAGCGGTTTCAAGTTCTATCCGCTCGTAGGTATCGGTCTCGACTACACCAAGCCAAAGGATATAGACGGTGAATCAAACCTCCTCATCAACCTTGGTGCCGGCATCAACTACAAGTTCTCAAGCAATGTAAGTGGCTTCGTAGAGGGCAAGTATCAGTGGATTGACGGTGGTGATGATTCTTATTTCTCACTTGGTATCAAGCTTGGTATCTAATCATTTTGAGATAAAGACATACAAGACTCTCAATAAATTATAACATACAGAGGGCATATCAATAGTCGAAAGGCTTTTGATATGCCCTCTTCTCGTTTTATGCTATATCAATATTTTGATGTTTTTTTAGGTAAAAATATCTAAATATTTACATAATTTTTGGTTGTTTAGTGTTTTCTTCTTAACTTTGTCCGCCTATTAAATATAAAAAAAGCAAAATGAGAAACTCAGGATTTATGTCTGCCCTCTTAGCAATGGGCGTCCTTACAGGTGTCACTTCGTGCTTCAAGGATGAGCCCTTGAATGCAGAATGCGACATAGAGCAGGCATATATACATGCAGGAGACAATCTGGACAGTTGGTTCCTTTTTGATTCTGACACGCTGAAATATGTGCAGTCCGACCAAAACAAGATAGAGTTTACCATGAGTGGAACGGCAGATCTGACGCAGATAGCTCCATTCTTTCGCCTTACTCCCGGCGCCACAATATCGCCGGCAAATGGCAGTGTGCATGATTTCTCTAAAGGTTCGGTGAAATATACAGTCACATCGGAGGACGGACGGTGGACTCGCATCTACTTTGTAAGCATCAAGAAGATGCTCGAATTTGGCAGTGAGCATGAGTTTGATTTTGAAAGCTTCTACCAAGATAAAGGCTATTATATCTGGACCGAGCCATGGAAAGACTCAAATGGCAAGTCGAACAAGGAGCCTTTATGGGCAACAGGAAATCCAGGATACAAGATAAGCAACAGTTCTACAGCGGCGGAGAATTATCCTACCTCGCCTCTTGAAGAGGGATATGAGGGCAATGGAGTCAAACTGACCACCTGCCGCACCAGTGGTCTTGCCGATATGGTGCAGAAACCTATCGCTGCCGGCAATCTCTTCATCGGTCAGTTTGACCCATCGAATGCCTTGCAGGATGCGATGTCAGCCACTAAGTTTGGTCGTCCGTTTAGCTTTGAGACACCGCCAAAGACAATCACGGGATATTATAAGTATAAGGCAGGTGAGACGTTTACCGACAAATACATGCACGTGCTGGACCAAAAGGACTACGGCACCATCTATGCCGTGCTCTATGACAACCACAATGCCAAGGGTGAAGCCGTGCTTCTCTATGGCAACAACGTGCAGACCAGCGACCAGGTGGTGGCACTTGCCGTGCTTGACAACATCGACAATACGCCGGAATGGACACCATTCAAGCTCAATTTCGTCTATCGCAAATCCGTGGATATGAAGAAACTGAAGACAGGTGGCTACAGTCTTACGGTGGTATGCTCATCCAGTACCTATGGAGCAGAGTTTATGGGAGCCGTAGGCAGCACGCTTTGGGTGGATAAATTCAAGGTGACGTGTGAAGAGAATAGTGACTTAACAGGAGAAAATATCAGATAAAGCAATGAGGAAAATCATGATATTTGCGTTGCTGATGCTGAGCACTGTGTGCGCATTGGCAGCCGAAGAAGAGAAAGAAAACTGGACTGCATGGAATAAATACCTGCATGATTACCGGTACTATGTCCATATAGGTTACAATATTGGCGGCACGACACCAGTCGGATTGCCAGCCAGCATCCGCACGCTACACAGTTATACGCTGCAGCCAAACTTCGTTCTCGGTGTCGATGCCCATCATTCTATCTCAGGCAAATGGGGATTTCTTGGTGGACTTCACTTTGAGAACAAGGCAATGCGAACCGATGCCGGCGTGAAAGGTTACCACATGAAGATAGTGCGTGGTGGTGAAGAACTGGAAGGAGTGTTCACTGGAGACGTGGTGACAAAGGTGGATATGAGCCTTATCACCGTGCCATTGCAGATAACATACGACCTCAATCCGCAGGTGCGCCTAAAGCTTGGACCATACGTCAGCTACGTATCTGCCAGTAAATTTGAGGGGTGGGCATACGATGGCTACCTTCGCAGACAGGAAGAAGGGCATGAAAAAGGCGACCCTACAGGTCAGAAAGTGATGTTAGGTCATAATGAAGGTGAGCGTGGCGACTATGATTTCTCAGACGATATGCGCACTTGGCAGTTTGGCATTGACTTTGGCGCCGATTGGTATATCACCAAGCGTTGGGGACTGAAAGCCGACCTGTCATGGGGATTGACCGGTATCTTCCAGAAAGATTTCGACACGATAGAGCAGACCATGTATCCTATCTATGGCACTATCGGCGTAATTTATCAGTTGAAATAATAGATTATATAAAATAATTAACAAACTAATTTATTAAAAAAAAGAAAATGAAAAAGTTTATTTATCTTTTAGCAATGGTATGCTCTATTGGCTTCCTTGCTTCTTGTGGCGATGATGATGATGATCCAGCAGTAAAGCGCCTTCAGTCTATTGAGGGAACATGGAATGTATGGAGTGAGGGTGATGAAAATACTGGCTATAAGGGCTCAGCCATCATCACTTGGGAGATTGATGATGATGCTGCAATCAACATTCCTTTAGGAGATGCCCCTCTGCCTTTCAAAATCAATGAGACTGTTACTCCATTGGCTAATACATTGGCAAACAAGTTCCTTCCAAACGTTTTGAAGAGCGTAACATTCACATCTGACGGCAAGATCAATGCAGTATATTCTGATGATGAAGATGGTGAGGACGTAAAATGGGAGGAAGCTAATGGCTATGCTTCATACAAAGTAATGAATGACAACCTACTTGCTGTTACCCTCAATGCAGACAAGGTGACAGAAGACGTGGATGACCCTGCGCTTAAGGTACAGATTCAGACAATCCTCAAGCAGTTTGGTTCTATCCCAGTAAACATCCGTTGGAACGGTGCAAACCCTTACTTCTTCGTGGATAAGGCATTCGTTGAGCCAATAATTGCTACTATGGTGGCTAATCTCTCAAAGGTTCCTACAGGCGATATGGATGAGGAAGACCTCAAGTCATTCCTGATGCTCAAGGGTGTACTCGACCAGCTTCCTGATCTCATGAAAAAGACTACAAAGTTTGAAGTAGGTCTTGAGTTGAGAAAGTAATATCTCCGTCTTTTTTCGGACAGACATCTATAGGGTGTATCAATGGCCTTTCGGGGCTTTTGATGCGCCCTTCTTTTTTGAAATGAAGTGAAAAGTGAAGAGTGAAGAGTGAAAAGTGAAAAATTGCGCTGACGCAATTGGAGGGAAATCATGATGTGGAGCATTAGCTTCTTCATACGTGGAAGAACGCAAAGACGAGAGAAGAGAATGAGAGGAAAAATCGAACAAAAAGGTGATTTCAATGCTATCGAAAGGCGATAACTAAGCTTTCGTGTCGCAAAAGCATAGATATTGCGGTGTAATAACTATGCTTTTACCCTCTAATAGCATAGCTTTTACAAGCTAAAAACTATGCTATTGCAAGCTGTTGATTATCAATATGTTACAACGTTGCTGTATGAGTTCTGTTTCTGGACGGAAAAATCGAACAATTTTTGAATAGTATATCATGGTCGGGAACTGGTGAGTCGGGAAAAACGAGCGCTCGTGAGATCGTTTGCAAAAATAAAAGCAGGAAGATAGCATCGCTGCTTTCTTCCTGCTCGATTGGTTTTTTCGTGATTGTGATGTCGATTATCACTTGTGCGATGTTATAATTTCGCAGATTGTATTTGTGATTGTGTTGTCCTTATTTGTGATTGTGTTGTCCTTATTTGTGATTGTGTTGTTGCTTGATTTATATCTGTGCGAAAGCCTGGTCGAGGTCAGCGATGATGTCATCGATATGTTCTACGCCGATGGATAGGCGGATGGTAGAAGGCGTGATGTGCTGCTCGGCGAGTTCTTCAGGCGACAGTTGGGAGTGAGTGGTAGTGGCAGGATGGATAGCCAGCGACTTCACGTCAGCCACATTGGCAAGGAGAGAGAATATCTTGAGATGGTCGATGAATGCCCAAGCCTCTTTCTGACCGCCCTTTATCTCGAATGTAAAGATGCTGCCGCCGCCCTTTGGGAAATACTTCTGATAGAGTTCGTGAGAAGGGTGGGTAGGGATGGAAGGGTGATGCACCTTTGCCACCTTCGGATGCTTGCTGAGATAATCCACCACCTTGAGGGCATTCTCCACGTGACGCTCAATGCGCAGTGGCAAAGACTCTACGCCCTGCAGGAGAATCCACGCATTGAAAGGTGAGATAGTAGCACCTGTGTCGCGGAGAAGGACAGCGCGGATTCTTGTCACGAAGGCAGCAGCGCCAGCCACATCAGCGAATATGGCACCATGATATGAAGGGTCTGGCTTGGCAAGGGTAGGGAATTTGTCAGCGTTAGCCTTGAAATCAAATTTGCCGGCATCCACTATTACGCCGCCGAGCGAACTGCCATGACCACCGATAAACTTAGTAGCGGAATGCACCACCACGTCAGCACCGTGCTCGATAGGGCGGATGAGGATTGGGGCGAAGGTATTGTCAACTATAAAGAGCGCATTATGGCGATGTGCTATCTCAGCGAGGGCATCGAGATTGCTTACGTCGGCATTAGGATTGCCGAAGGTTTCACCATAGACCACCTTGGTGTTAGGGCGGATAGCAGCCTCCACGGCAGCGAGATCGCTGAAATCCACTATGGTGTATTCCACGCCTTGAGTGGTGAGTGTGTGGGTGATGAGATTGTAACTGCCACCGTATATATTGTCCGCGGCTACGATGTGGTCACCATTCTGCAGCACATTCTGCAAGGCGTAAGTCACTGCGGCTGCGCCAGAAGCTACTGCAAGACCAGCCACACCGCCTTCCAGAGCGGCAATTCTGTCTTCGAATACGCCTTGAGTGGAATTAGTCAGACGACCATAAATATTGCCAGCATCGCGCAGTCCGAAGCGGTCGGCAGCGTGTTGAGAGTTATGAAACACGTAGGAAGTAGTCTGATAGATAGGCACAGCGCGAGCGTCTGTTGCTGGATCAGCCTGTTCTTGACCTACATGGAGAGCGAGAGTTTCAAGGTGTAATTTCTGATTTGCCATAATTCTGTTCCTTTCTTTATTATTTTTATGTTTGTTATTGTTTGTCTTTTGTTTTCTGATGCAAAGGTAATAAGAAATAGATGTATTTTCCAAGAAAAGTTTGTCATATTGGAAAAATATGCTATCTTTGCACTCGAAGTAGAATAATATTCTGTAAAATGATATAATTATGGCAACAAAACAAGTAATTGAAGCACTTGACAGCGTGGATATCTCCATCCTAAGATGCCTCCAGCAGGACGCTCGCCTTACCATAAAGGAGATATCTCGCGAAGTAAATCTAAGTAGCACACCAGTCTTTGAGCGTATCAAGCGAATGGAGCGTGAGGGCTTTATCAAGCGATATGTGACAATCCTTGATGCAGAGAAGATGCACAAGGGATTTGTGGTGTTTTGCAGTGTCAAACTGTCTCCTCTGAATAAAGTGGTGGCGCATGAGTTTTGTAATACGATAAAGGAGATACCGGAGGTGACAGAATGCTATAATATATCTGGTCGTTTCGACTATCTGCTGAAGGTGCATTCGCCTGATATGAAGTATTATCAGGAGTTTGTGCTCAATGTTCTCGGTCAGCTTCCTATGCTTGGTTCCCTCGAATCCACATTCGTCATGGAGGAAATCAAGAATGATTTTGGCGTGGCGATATAGCCCGACCACCCATAACCGACCACCCACAACCAACAAAAAAAGGTCTTAATCAAAGTGATTAAGACCTTTTCTTTCGTACACCCTCAGAGGTTCGAACTCTGGACACCCTGATTAAGAGTCAGGTGCTCTACCAACTGAGCTAAGGGTGCAACTCTGCTATTCCTTGCTTTGCTTTTAGTACACCCTCAGAGGTTCGAACTCTGGACACCCTGATTAAGAGTCAGGTGCTCTACCAACTGAGCTAAGGGTGCAACTCTGCTATTCCTTGCTTTGCTTTTAGTACACCCTCAGAGGTTCGAACTCTGGACACCCTGATTAAGAGTCAGGTGCTCTACCAACTGAGCTAAGGGTGCAACTCTGCTATTCCTTGCTTTGCTTTTAGTACACCCTCAGAGGTTCGAACTCTGGACACCCTGATTAAGAGTCAGGTGCTCTA
>URJQ01000074.1 GCA_900548195.1 uncultured Prevotella sp. | reverse complement strand
AACGGGTGATTTCAGCTTCTGTTTTCCGGAACATCTAACTGGACACCCTAATTAATATGTGACGTTAACGTTTTTACGAGTGAAGTTATGGAACGTTCTATATGGTCTGAATATCAGCCAATTTCATTCGAAGGTAAGACTTTCATAGCTGTAAAAGACACAGATAGTTATTTAACCTGTTTATATGGTGACTATATGAAACTGCCACCAAAGGAGCAACAAATACCTAAGCATGACTTTGAAGTTATATATTGGAAATAAACATGAATTTTAAAACCTTGATTAATATTCAATACAAGCAATGAGATTTATTGCTAAATTTTACACATGGTTCAGGATTGTTTATTTCCCCGTATGTATTGCATTTGCTGCTACAATTGATTTTGACTGGAGCGATGAGATATTGACAGTCTTGCTATACTCATAATGCTCTTGGGCTTGATTTCTGGTAAGTCGAAGCATTTCGGAGAGTGTATAGAGTTTATCGCTTTGGTGGTGTTCGTGAAAAGCAGAATCAATTATACGCCTTGGCTACTTTGCTTAAGGTGCCGGCATTGGGAGCTGTGGTAACAAAATCGTTCCCTCCCTACAGTATCATCGGCGGTGTGCCAGCAAAGTTGCAGAAGATGCGTTTCACTCCTGAACAGATTGAGAAATACGAGCGCAAGCTGAACCAATAGAACGAAAAGAAAAATATGAACATTATTATAACATCGCCCTCTCTCAACCCTAACGAGAACGTGAGTGGCATTTCGTCTGTTGCGCAGTTCATCATAAGCAACAATGGCGGACAGCGCTACTTGCATTTTGAACTCGGCAAGAAGGACAAAGAGATGGGTGGATGGCATCGTATTCCAGCTCTGACAAGGAAGTATAAGGAATGGAAGCAGATGTTAGCTGCGCATCCTGATGCCATAATACACTATAACTTCCCGCTTTCAAGGGCTTCGCTTCTGCGCGATCCGTGGTTTATGAGGTACGCCTGGAAGCGGGGACGAAAGATGGTGGTGCACGTGCATGGCGGACTGTTTCTGACGGCTCCATATATTCCTGGCTATCTGATGCGTATCATGCGATGGGTGTTCGGACAGAACATGCCTTTCATCGTATTGAGTGATATGGAGAAGGACATACTGCAAAAACGACTGGGAGCCAATTACGTTGTATCGCTTCCTAACTGCGTAGAATTGAATGATGCTCAGGCGTTTGAACTAGAAGGTGGCGCTCACGATGAATCGGTGCCGTTGCGCATTGGTTATCTGGGACGCATAGAGCCGAACAAGGGAATGACAGATCTGCTTGCTGCTTGTCAACAGCTTAAGAAGGAAGGCATTGCATACAAGCTCGTGATTGCGGGAAAGGAACAGACGGAAGGAGAATACCTGCCACTGTTCGAACAGCAGCTTGGCGACAACTTTGAATATGCAGGACTGGTGTCGGGCAAGACGAAGTGTGATTATCTGCGAAGTCTTGACGTCTTTGTTCTGCCGTCATATTTCGAGGGTCTCCCCATGTCGCTCTTGGAAACTATGAGCTACGGAATAACACCTATCGTTACGCCGGTGGGAAGCATACCGCAAGTGGTGAAGGACGGTGAGAACGGTGTGTTCATCAAGGATCATGACAGCGACTCCATCGTAACAGCCGTAAAGCAAATGAATGCGAACAGAGCGCAGCTGAGAAAGTTGGGTGAGAAAGCAAGAAAGACTATCTTCAAACAATTCAGTCCGAAAAAGTACATTAAAGAACTAAATGACATATATGCTGACTTGGATAAAGAATTTTGATAAGTTTGAGGCTCGCTTCAGACAGTTTGGAGGTTGGCTACTCCTATGGCAATACGCTCGTATGGGAGTTTTGCGGCATGGCAAGTGTGATTGATAATAAAGTCGGAAGAAAGATAGTACTCTCAAATCCAAATCAGTCTGTCGGTGAATTTGCCAAAGTGATAGAAGAACTTGAGCAGAACAGGAGTTTGCTCAAAGAAATGTCGGAGAACTGTAAGGAAAGACAAATACAACTCTCGTGGGAGGAAAAAACAAAGAAAAATGATGACCTATTATGAGCAAGTGAAGGGGCATATCGAAACTAAATTGTAAATAGCGTGTAACTTATTGGGTTACACGCTATTTTTTTATTCATTGATTTGGTCAATTGAAATAAAACTTCCAGTGAACGACATTTACTTTCTATGCGTTAAGAAGGTTTTGAAGTATAGACACAAGACCTACGAAATCGCAATATTATAATTTGGCATTCTCAGTGATATAGCCGTGTCTGTAAGCATAAAGGAGTTCCTTGAGGTCTTCCACTTGCTGTTTCAATTCTGCACCACGGTCTGTATCTCCTACACGCATACGATGTCCAGATGTCTCCACAATTTGCTTGGTGGAAACGATGTCCGTACCACGCATGACTGCGTCAACGGAAGATGTGAAAGGCTCATGCTGAACGAGTTCAAAACCGCTGCTATGGTAAACTAATGTGTAGCCAGCTATACCGGTTTCTTTATGATATGCTTCTGCAAAGCCACCATCTATCACCATGAGTTTACCGTTTGCCTTGATAGGTTTTTCACCGTTTACTACGTGAACAGGCACGTGTCCATTGATGATATGTCGGTGTTCTCCGTGCACGTCGAAGGCATCGAGAATGCGGTCAATGGTGGCTTCATCATCACGTAGTTTGAAGAAGTAGCCCTTCTCCTCAACGTGTGTTTCCTTTTCGCTAATGAAGTAGCGTTCGAAGGTTGACATCTTAGACTTGTCAAAGAGGCAAGAGTCTTTTCCGCACCAAAGATACAGGAAATAGTCGATGGCATACTGACGCTCTTCAATTGGTGTGTCCAACTGGAAAGCAGAGCGAACAAGGAGTCCAGTCTTCTTCATCAGTTCCTTACCAGTATATTTCTTACCCTTGACGAGTTCCACTTCCTTGAGAGTTCCATCCTCATTAAGCGGAACGGAAGCATGGAAGAGGAGGTTATCATTATAAATTGCGTACATACATCCATGAGAGAGAATAGTGCGGATGTGTCGCTGTAGCTTTTCGCTTACGCGGAAGGAATGGTTGAGTTTATCCATCAAGTCAAGTTCTTCCTTTGTAAACTGCAGCGGATTCTTAGGGTCGATGGTAGGGAAAAACTTATCTTTCAGTTCGTAATCCTTACCATATAGGTGAATGATTCCCTTCTTATAGTCGATGTCTCTGAGGAGACAGCGGTCTTCCATGTTCCAAGTAGGATTGCGAAGGAATATATTTGCTTCTGCCTTGAATTGCAGGATGGAGATAGCCTTGTGCATCATGGCAGTGAGACGAAGGGTCTTCTTATCGAAGCGGTCACGATTCTTGTCGTTGAGTTTTGGCTTGAAAGCATCGCAAGGATCGTCAGCATAGTGCTCCATAGCATAAGTGGCGAGAGGCATAAGATTGATGCCATAGCCTTCTTCAAGCGTTACGAGGTTAGCGTAGCGCAGCGAAAGACGTATTACATTGCAGATACAAGCGTCATTACCGGCTCCTGCACCCATCCACAGTATGTCGTGGTTGCCCCATTGTATATCCCAGGAATGGTACTGTGAAAGGTAATCCATGATGATGTGTGCGCCAGGTCCGCGGTCATATACGTCGCCAAGGATGTGGAGCTGGTCAATGGAAAGACGCTGGATAACCTTACAGGTGGCAATGATGAAAGCGTCAGCACGACGAGTGGATATGATAGTATCGATGATTACGTTGACATAAGCCGTCTTAGCAGCTTCAGCATGATGCTCATAGAGCAACTCTTGTATGATGTAAGAAAACTCTCGTGGCAGAGACTTGGAAACCTTGGAGCGCGTGTATTTGCATGAAACCTCACGCAATACTCTTACCAATTGATATAGGATGATGTGGTACCAGTCATTGATATTCTCCTCTCTTGCCTTGATAATCTCCAGTTTCTGTTCTGGATAATAGATGATGGTGCAGAGTTCTTTGAGTTCAGCCTCACGTAAAGTATTGTCAAATAGCTCATATACCTTACGCTTGATATTTCCAGAAGCATTCTTTATGACATGGAGAAAAGCCTCGTTTTCACCGTGGATGTCAGCAATGAAATGTTCAGTTCCCTTAGGAAGATTGAGGATAGCGGAGAGATTGATTATCTCAGTAGCCGCAGCTGCGATGTTAGGAAACGTCTGTGAGAGGAGTTGCAGATAGCGCATATCCTTCTCGATGTCGTATTTCTGTTGATGTTGCATGGTGATTGATTTAATTTTTTGATGAATGTTTTAGGAATTAGATTTGGTTTAGATAGGGATTAGATTGTTTTCTTACATATATATTGACGGATTTTAGGTTCATAATCATAATGTTATTTTATAGTGATTTCTTTTCAGGAAGAATCGGCATATAGCCTTTTTCCATGTAGAAAGTGTTACTAATGTACTGAAGAAGACGGGCAGTAAACTTGCTAATGCCTGCCTTTTTTACCAGAATGGAAAAGTTGTCTTCATCATAAGATGAAAATCGCAAGCATTGGAAAATCTGACAGACAGTGTAAAAAGAGAGACTACCTGAGAGCGTGAAAGCTGGCGTAAGTTCTTTTCCTTCAGTCACATGCGAGATTACCTTGCAGAGTTTATTGAAAGACTTTGCATATTTGTCTTTGTGAAATTTCTGCTTAAATCTTGGCAAAGCATTGACATCGAGAAGAGAAGGCATAGAGATACCAGCCATTTCTGCACCTTCCATCATCAATGCGGTGACGCCATTGTCGTGCGCATAGATAAAAATACGCTTGAACGAGAGGTCCTTATGCAATTCCACGAGGCTATTAGTCTCCTCACTCAACTGCGCCGTCACTTCGTCGCATCGCTTTGTCGAAGTGGTGACGTCGAAGTTACGGTTATCATTCCACATCTTTATTGCCACGCATTTCTTGACGAAAAGCACCTCTGGTTCAGTGATACGTAGAAGGTAATTGGTGTCAATGACCTTATGATAGATTGCCATCAGCAAATCTTTTGTCTCCTCATCACTTTTATGAAAAAGAGCAGGGTGGGGGATATTAACGATTCTCTTCTTCAATCCAAGGGCTTTAAGAGAATCATAATCCTCTTGGCTGACTGCGACAAGAGCCTGGCACTTTCTTACCATAAGAAGCTGATAGCATACCAATCGTGGAAGTTTTTGTTTCCAAAAATCGAGATCAACCACTTCAGGCGCCAGTCCGCCATGAACAGAAAGGAGCGTGAAAACCCCCATTTCTGTTGCCTCTTTCATTACCATCGCTGCCTTAAAACTCCACGCAGCGTGTATGTGGAGGATGTCAGGACGGAATGTCTTGACAAATCCTCTGATGTTTTTACGTATAGAAATGACATTATCCCCCAGGTCACTGTCGGTAATGACGTGACTTTCAGCCACATTGCGGGTAGCTCGAATGAGGCATTCCACGTATTCGGGAGCCGTTCCCGCCTTAGGGTCCATGGTGGGTATGTAGTGGATAATTGTCATTATATCTTATGCGTGATAAAGTCGTATTTGTCTGCAAATAGGTATTTAATCCTCCAGAACAAATCTTTGAGGGGCTGAATGAAATCAAGAAATGGAACTATCAGTAATGGAACATGAGCACGGAATGTAATCATAGCTTTACGTGCAAAGAATGCGCGAAGAGCATATTCCACGATGAAAGCGAAGATACTTACTCCGAGAGCAATCCAATCCTTGGCAATAGAACCATAGATGATGCCGGCAACAAGAGCGAGATGGCATAGGTGCATCAAGCCATTGTCGAGGTGATAGAGAGTCCTGAGTCTATAGAAACCATCGAGACAGCCTTGCGCATTGATAGCGAAGAGATGGTTGTTGCCCCATCTTTTCTTGAAAGGAGCATCCTCTATGAGAAACGATGATGGTGCAATCGCAACGCCAGTATTCTCTTTGTTTGAGAATTTATTGACGAGGAAAGCATATTCTCCACGTACAAACTTCAAGTTTCCGAGAAAACCGTTTTCCTTCATAAAGAAGTCTTTCCTAATAGCCACGAGAGGAGAATTGGTCGTAATGCCCTTTCCTTTTGTGGCAGACCGAAGATTATAAGCAGCGTGGACTGAGTGCTCGTATTGGTAAGCGAAAGGAGCATCATCATCATAGAATGTGTGTCCTATTACAATCTCTTTGTCATCAGAGCAGTACTGAGCAAAGCTACGAAGCCATTGGCCATTTTCAGGCTTGCACCAAGCGTCTGTGACGATAACCCAAGGGTATTTGGCAGCCTTGATGCCGAGCGTGATAGCCAATTTCTTTCTGCTAATATATCGTGAAGAATGAGGCAAGAAAGTGGCGTATAGTTTCTTATGATTTGCAAATCGCTTTATGACATCGTCGGTATCAGAATCACTTTCATCAGCAACTACAATAACTTCATAATCAGAAGCATAATCTTGCGACAGAAAAGAAGGGAGGCTATTCTCCAACTCAGGTGCGTTATCGTGAGCTATAATCACGATGCTCATTTGCTTATTTTGCGTTCCTGTATTGACAATATGGTTGGTATCAGCATCTGAAGCATCATTGCTATGGTCAGGCGCTGAGGTGTTTCCTTTATGTTCTGGTGCTCTGAAGAGAGCATTGAACATCGGCGACACTATCGCCAAGAATAGTGTCACCGCTGATATTATAATTGTTATGGTCGTAATCTCTATCATTTGTGTAAATGATCTATTTGTAACTACGATGAAATCGCAAGCATCTGCAACGGTTAATGCATACAACTATCATCGATTTACACCGAAGTATATATTTTCACAGTATTGCCTTATATTATCATTGACTCATGAAGTCTCATCAAGGATTAGCGTGAAATCAATGTAGAGCATCAGAGCTTGTCGGACATTACGCCCACAGGAAGACGGCGACAGTTGTACTGTGAAGCCATTATCTCGCCGTAGGCACCGGCAGAACGCAATGCTATCAGGTCGCCACGATGACATTCATTGAGCACAATGGCTTTGCCGAATACGTCACTTGACTCACAGATAGGACCCACCACGTCATATTTCTGAAGACCTTCATTGCTTGAGATATTCTCTATCTTATGATGAGCCTGATAGAGAGCTGGACGAATGAGGTCTGTCATGCCTCCATCCACTATGGCAAACTGCTTGTGCTTGCCTCGCTTAGTGTAGAGGATGCGAGTGATGAGTGAGCCCATCTGTCCTACTACAGATCTGCCCAATTCGAAGTGAATCTCCTGATTAGGCTTGACATTAAGCCCATTGGCATAGGTGTCGAAATAAGCTTTGAAGTCAGGAATTGGCTTTCCGTTAGGATCATCGTAGTCAATGCCCAGTCCTCCGCCTACATTTATTATCTTTACCTTAATGCCCTGCTGGTCAAGACGTTTGAGCAATTCATTGATTCTAACGCATAGTGCTTCGAAATCATTCATCTCAAGGATTTGGCTACCTATATGGAAATGAAGTCCGAGGAACTCGATGTTGCTCAGACGTTCAGCCTCATGGATAGCTTTCTCCATGTCTTCCATCGGAATGCCAAATTTATTCTCAGCCAGTCCCGTAGTGATATTGGCGTGAGTATGTGCTCCAACGTCAGGATTGATGCGGAAGCAGACCTTTGCCATCTTGCCTTTAGAAGCTGCAATAGAGTCGATGATATGAAGTTCCTCAAGGCTTTCGACATTGAAACAGAATATTCCAGCATCAAGAGCGAGGATTATCTCCCAGTCAGCCTTGCCTACTCCTGCGAAGACAATCTTGCCAGCGTCAAATCCAGCATCCAGCGCAGCTTGTATTTCGCCACCGCTGACGCAATCCACTCCCAATCCAGCCTCTTTTATCGTCTGCAAGACAGCGCTGTTAGCATTCGCCTTTATGGCGTAATGTACGTGGAAGTTTTTGCGATTTCTGATTTCTTCATTTATTGTTTTAAGAGTGGCTTCAAGAATCTCACTATCATAGTAATAGAAAGGAGTCTGTAAGCCATTGAATTTTTCTATTGGAAATGAGCCTTTGTTCATTCTATATAACGTATAATGTAGTATTATTATTGTGTGTTGTGCTGTTGCTTTACCGTGTCATATCCCTCAAGTCTGCTTAGCATGAGTATTATTTTCACGCCAGAAAGAATGATTTTCTTTCGTTAGAAGACCGAGGGATATGATTCTGGAGATTACTTATTGAACAGTTGTGCGGAGAGATTCTGCAAGGCTCTTTTCTTGTCTTCTTCCTTGATGAGGAAAGAGATGTTGTAGTTTGAACCACCGTATGAAATCATTCTTACAGGAATGTCACGCATCGCATCTGTAGCAAGAGTTTCAAATCCTACGTTGTTCCATTCGAGGTCACCCACCACGCAGATGATGCACATATCCTTATCAACTGTGACAGTGCCGTACTTTTTCAGTTCATTGACGATTTGGTCGAGATGAGTCGATTTGTCGATGCTGACACTAATACCTACCTCTGAGGTTGTAACCATGTCGATAGGAGTGTTGTAATTCTCAAATATTTCAAACACTTTGCGCAGGAAACCAGTGGCGAGAAGCATACGTGAAGACTTAATCTTGATAGCAATGATATTGTCTTTCGCGGCAACGGCCTTGATAGCACAACGTTTCAGAGTATTGTTGATTACAGTTCCGTCAGCCTCAGGGTCCATAGTGTTCTTGATTCTGACAGGAATGCCAGTAAACTTAGCAGGTTGAACGCAAGTAGGGTGGAGAATTTTAGCACCGAAATAAGCCAGTTCTGCAGCCTCTTCGAAATGCAGTTGATGCACAGCTTCCGTCTTATCGACGATACGAGGATCATTATTGTGCATTCCGTCAATATCGGTCCAGATGATTATTTCATCAGCCATGAGAGCAGCACCGATAAGAGAAGCGGTGTAATCAGAACCTCCACGCTGGAGATTGTCCACCTCTCCGTAGGCATTACGACAGATGAAACCCTGGGTAATATAGATCTGATAACCTTTATTGGCACTCATTATCTCAGAGAGATGCTCCTTGATATAAGGTGCGTCAGGCTCAGCATTCTTGTCAGTACGCATGAAGTCGAGTGCATCGATAAGCAAAGCCTTTATGCCAATCTCCTTGAGATAATTGACCACCATATTGGTGCTGATTACCTCCCCCTGAGCAACGATAATTCTCTCTTCGAAACTTGTGAATATATCTTTGGTGAAACTACGAAGATAACGGAACTCGTCAGCAAGAAACTTGCGAGTGGTCTCCTTCATTTCCTGAGTGGAATAGAGCTCATCGACGTGCTTCATATATTTCTTTTCGAGGGTGTTGATGACCTCATTAGCTCCGTCAGAGTTTTTCTTGTAGAGGTAATCGCACACCTCAATGAGCGAGTTTGTCGTTCCAGACATAGCAGAGAGCACTACGAATGTAGGTTCTCCAGACTTTGTTATGAGTTGAGAGACATCCTGCATACGCTGTGGTGAGCCTACGGATGTGCCTCCAAATTTCATTACTTTCATGTTCTTGTGAATTATTTTTGTTTGTTTTGAGTTAATGTTGTTTTCTTTGTTGTTTTGAGGTTTTGACATTATGTTATCCAGCCGGTAACGCGGCTGGCACAGTGGCGGCTTTTTGTCTTATTTACACTGCCACTAAACAGTCAAACGAACAAACAACGACAAGCCTATCTGTATTGCTCAGTGATATCTTTTATCTGTCTATCCTGGCATTGATATACGATTCCTGGGAATTTGTCCAGCATCGGAATATTATGAGTAGTCATTACTACAGCGGTGCCAGTGGCAGTGATTTCCTTGAGAAGAGCAACGATATTGTCTGCCGTTTCTGGGTCAAGATTTCCGGTAGGTTCGTCTGCAAGAATCACCTTCGGATTATTGAGTATGGAACGAGCGATGGCAATGCGTTGCTGTTCGCCTCCAGAAAGCTGATAAGGCATCTTGTGCTTAGCCTCTGTCATTCCTACGCTTTCGAGCACTTCGTCGATACGCTTTTCGATATTCTCCTTTTTCCATCCAGTGGCTTTGAGCACAAACTCAAGATTCTGGCAAACAGACCTATCAGTGAGCAGGAGGAAATTCTGGAAGATGATGCCCAACTCACGACGCAGAGCAGGAGTCTCCTTGCGCTTGAGTTTCAGCATATCGCGTCCCAAGACGACAGCATTCTCTGCCTCTTCGATGTCGAGTTCAGCATAGATGCTACGCAAGAGGGAGCTCTTTCCAGAGCCCACTTTGCCTATAATATAAATAAATTCTCCCTCGTTGACTTTGAAATCAACGTTTTCGAGAACGTTATCACCATCCTGATGATAGATATTGACTTTGTGATAATCTATTAGTGACACTTTGATACTTATACGTTTAGGGTATTATTGTTAATCTTTCGCCAGAAGAAGGAGCGGAAGCAAGGAAACCCGAATCAGTGCTTATGCCAATTAGGATCATGGCGCACAGCGAGCTCCTTAGCAAGATCTTCTATGCGAAGTCCTTTACTCGTGAGGAGTACGATGAGATGATAGAACATATCAGCGCCTTCATAAATGAGGCGGTCGTTAGTTCCGTTTGTGGCTTCGATGACGAGTTCGAGAGCTTCCTCGCCCACCTTCTGAGCCATTCTGTTGAGTCCGTCATTGAAAAGGCTGGTGGTGTATGAGCCTTCCGGCATTTCTTCGTGACGTTTTTCTATAAAGTCTTGTAGTTCGCTAAGGAACAAGAGTGGATTTTTCTCTTCCATTTTCTATTATTGTGTTTAATGTTTATTGTATTCTTGCTTTCTGAGGTCGCGGAAGGACAGCATGGATAAGCAGTTATTTATTTTCCTCGCCCCAGCAAGTGTCAGTACCAGTATGACAAGTAGGACCGTGTGGATGGACTTTTACGAGCAGGGTGTCATTATCGCAATCGACCTTGATATCCACGAGGTCGAGGAAGTTACCACTTGTCTCGCCCTTAGTCCAAAGCGTATTGCGAGAGCGGCTCCAGAAAGTCACCTTCTTCGTCTCGAGCGTCTTGGCGAGAGATCCCTCATTCATGTAACCGAGCATGAGCACATTCTTGGTCACGGCATCCTGAATAATGGCAGGTACAAGACCGCCACCTTTCGTAAAATCTACTTTCATAGTGTGATGTCTTCTTACATTGTTGTTTGTTGTTGTTACTTTATATCGTTTCAGCAGAGACTATATATATGGGTCATCAAAACTATTTAGATAATCAATAAATAATAAAAGGTGATTTACCATTATTATTCTGACAATCTACTTAGCAATGAAACCGCACTAAATCCTGACGTTAATGCCCTCTTTGCGAAGGTATTCCTTAAGTTCAGGGATAGGAATTTCACCGAAATGAAATACGCTTGCAGCGAGAGCAGCATCCGCTTTTCCCTTCAGGAAAGCATCTCTGAAATGCTCTTTCTTTCCGGCTCCACCGCTTGCTATCACAGGGATAGGTAGCATATCGGCAAGTTGCGCGAGGGCTTCATTGGCAAATCCCTGCTTCACACCGTCGTGATCCATTGATGTGAAGAGAATTTCTCCAGCTCCTCTATCAGCTACTTCCTTAGCCCAGTCGAGCAGAGTGCGCTCCACTCTGACTCTGCCTCCGTTGAGATAACAATGCCATCCATCTTCATCGTTACGGGCATCAATGGCGCATACGCAGACTTGAGAGCCGAATTTGGCTGCTATCTCATCGATAAACTCAGGTCTTCTGAGCGCTGCACTATTGATGCTGACCTTGTCTGCACCAGCGCTGAGCATTCTGTCCACGTCTTCTATAGCGTTGATACCGCCACCAACGGTGAATGGGATATTTATTTCGAGAGCGACTTTTGTCACCATATCCGTGAAAGTCTTGCGTCCTTCGTGAGAAGCTGTAATGTCGAGATAGACGAGTTCGTCAGCTCCAGCATCACTGTAAGCTTTTCCCAGCATCACTGGGTCGCCAGCAGAGCGTAGGTTTACGAAGTTAGTTCCTTTTACAGTCTCTCCATTTTTTACGTCAAGACAAGGTATAATGCGTTTTGCAAGCATATTCAAAATATGAAATAATATTAAACCCTAAATTAGAACTACAATCCCGACATTCCGAAAGCCTTTAGTCTCTCGATGTCTATTTTTCCTTCGTAGTAAGCCTTTCCGAATACCACGGCAGGGATATTAGCTTCTTGCAGTGCCTCAATATCCTCATTGCAAGAGACGCCTCCCGAAGCTATCAGATACATTTCAGGATAGGCTTGCATGATACTCTTGTAGAGGTCTATTGCCGGACCTGACAGAGTGCCGTCCTTTGAGATTTCTGTACAGAGCACATTTCTTACTCCATGCTCCATATAGGTCTTGAGGAAAGGAAGCAGATGCTCGGATGAGTCCTCTTTCCATCCGTTGATGGAAACCATTCCATTGCGCACATCGGCACCGAGAATAATGCGTTCGGGACCGAATTTGTCGAGCCAAGAGAGGAACAGTTCCGGATTAGTCACCGCAATAGAACCTACAGTCACCATGCTTGCGCCGGCATCGAAAGCCTTGCGGATGTCCTCTTCTGTCTTTATGCCACCTCCGAAATCCACCACGAGTGAGGTATTGGCAGTTATCTCGCGCAGTACAGCATCATTGACGATATGATGGCTTTTTGCTCCGTCAAGGTCAACGACGTGCAGTCGATGAAATCCCTTAGCTTCAAACTCCTTCGCTTGAGCCACAGGGTCTTCGTTGTAAACCTTTTTACTGTCGTAGTCGCCTTTAGTTAGGCGCACGCATTTACCTCCGATGAGGTCAATGGCAGGGATGAGTTCTATCATTGGGCTGATGAAATTTCGATGAAGTTACTTAATATCTTATGACCTACTACGCCACTTTTTTCAGGATGAAACTGCGTGGCAAAGAAGTTATCTTTATGCAGGGCAGCACTGTAAGGCAGTATGTAGTCAGCCGTTGCAGCGGTGTAATCGCACATCTCGCAGTAATATGAGTGAACGAAATATACGTAATCCCTTTCAGTCAACCCCTTGAAGAGTGGTGACTTGAGGTCGTATATAGAGTTCCATCCCATTGCCGGCACCTTCTGCTCGTGCTTAGTAGGCTGAAACCTTTTCACATCGATTGGGAAAATTCCTATGCAGTCGGTGTCACCTTCCTCAGAATGCTTGCAGAGCAACTGCTGTCCGATACAAATGCCAAGCACAGGTTGCTTTAAGTCGGCAATCAGAGTGTCGAGGTTGCGTGATTTGAGATACCCCATAGCATTGCGTGCCTCGCCCTGTCCGGGGAAGATTACGCAATCAGAAGAAATCAGTTCGTCGGCATTGTCGGTCCATAAAGGTTCTATTCCGAGTCGCTTTACGGCATTTATGACCGAGAAAATGTTTCCGGCGTTATATTTCACTATCGAAACTTTCATCTCAAGTATTATTTTTGCTTGGTTGGTTTAAACTTTGTGCAAAGGTAAGAAAAAAATATGATATAATAATAATAATAGTTGGATAATCGTCAATTTCGTAGCATTTTTAACCTAAAAGTAACAATCTAAACGTTATTTTGAGTGAAATTATCCTGATTTTATTATATTCTGGTGGTTTCATCGTTTGGTTGTTAGTTATTTGGTGATCTTATTGTTTGGTGGTTTAGCTGTTTGAAAAAACGCTTACGCATAGACTATCAACCAAACAACAAAACCACCAAACAACAAAACCGCTATTTCGCTATAACGACCTCAATGACCTTATCAATTTCGGTAGGCACTTTATCGAGGCAAAGCACAATGCCACCTTCGCATTTCTGAATTTTTATCTTTTGCTTTGTGGCAAAGTCGAAAGCATTCTTTATCTTGCAGTTACCCACTGGTAGGAAGAGACTTTTATCCTGCAGATTGAGGATATGAACGAAGAGACGATTGCCCTTTTGAGTAGTTGCTCCCCAGTCATGAGGCACGACAATACCGCCACGAGTACCGTAGATTGTTTCTCCATAAGTTTTCATCCATTCACCAATCTCGCTTAAGCGCTCAAGCGCAACAGCTGGCAGTTCGCCATCTGGCTGAGGACCAATATTCATAAGGAGGTTAGCATTATTGCCAGCTGCCTTTACGAGATAATGTATCAATGTCTTGGTGGATTTATAATTCTGATCCGTGATTTTATAGCCCCACATTCCATTCATTGTCTCGCAAGTCTCCAAAGGAAGTTTGCTGATGTCCTGTCCAGAGAGTCCAGCCTTATTTTCACCAGGAAGGTCGCGTTCAAACATCTGGAAGTCCTCACCTTCGAAAGGAGTATGATGATGATTATTTCCCACGAGGCAAGAAGGCTGAAGACGGTGAATCAATGCGTATTGCTCAGGCAACTGCCAGTCAAACCCAGGGTTTTCATCCTGATCCCACCAACCGTCAAACCATATTGCTCCTACCTTGCCGTAATTGGTAAGCAACTCCGTTAACTGATTATTCATAAACTGATAATAGCTTTTCCAGTTGCCTTGCGGATTCGGGCGACCAGTTCCGCGTCCGGTTCGTCCCCAGACAGCATCTTCACGATACCAGTCGATGTGCGAATAATATAGGTGAAGACGTATGCCTTGCTTATGACATTCGTCTGCAAGTTCTTTTAGAATGTCGCGACGGAAAGGGGTGGCATCCATTATGTTATAGTCAGAATACTTCGACTTAAACATAGAAAAGCCTTCATGATGGCGTGTGGTAAAGCAAATATATTTTGCTCCAGACGCTTTGATAGCTGCAACCCATTTGGCTGCGTCAAACTTTGCAGGATAGAATCCACATGCTAATTTCGCATATTCTTTATAATTCAGGTCCTTATTAGTCATTGTCCATTCGCCTGTGGCAAGCATACTATAGAGTCCCCAGTGGAGGAATATTCCAAATTTAGCATCCTGAAAATCTTTGCGCGACGCCAGATTCTCAGCCGTAGGATTGTAATGCTGAACGGTGGTATTATCATCATTCATAAAGTCCTGAACCACAGTGGCATTAGCAGTCAAGCATGAACACCCTAAAGAGAGGATTACGGAGTATAGTTTTAGTCGTATATTCATAATTGAATCATTATATTTGGTTGGTAAATGATTATTCCGGTGCAAATATACAACTTTTATCTGAAATCAAGCAGATTACCCACTAATTATTTCCTATTTAAAACAAAAAAAATGAAAAAGCCACAGTTTGCGTTTACAAACTGCGGCTTTTATTATATTTTATCCGAAACACACGTTCCTACCATACGACTTTCTT
>URJQ01000073.1 GCA_900548195.1 uncultured Prevotella sp. | reverse complement strand
TAATTCATAATGCATAATTCATAATGCATAATTCATAATGCATAATTCATAATGCTTGTTTTTTAAAATTCTTAATGCATAATTACTTGCATTTCTGAACTATATTCATGACAAAAGAGAATCTGAGAATAATATTCATGGGAACGCCGGAGTTTGCAGTCGGCACCCTTTCTGCCCTTGTGGAGGGTGGATATAATGTCGTTGCTGTAGTGACACAACCTGATAAACCTGTGGGACGTCACGGAAGCGTATTACAGCCTTCACAGGTCAAGCAATACGCTTTGGCACATGATATACCCGTTCTTCAACCAGTGAAGATGAAAGACCCTGAGTTTGTAGAAGCATTGCGTTCCTACAATGCAGATCTGCAGGTGGTTGTAGCTTTCCGTATGCTTCCTGAGATTGTTTGGGATATGCCTCGCTTCGGCACATTCAATGTTCATGCCGCACTATTGCCTCAGTATCGTGGCGCAGCGCCTATCAATTGGGCTGTCATCAATGGTGAGACACAGACTGGTGTCACCACTTTCTTCCTCGACCACGACATCGACACTGGAAGGATAATCCAGCAGAAGACTTTCGACATCCCTGACGATGCCAATGTGGAGTATGTCTATGACGGACTTATGCGCCTCGGTGCCACGCTTGCCCTCGAGACTGTAGATGCCATCATCGAGGGTGACGGCACAGTAGCTTCGCTTCCACAAGAGGAAATGATTCCTGTTGGCACTACATTGCATAATGCTCCTAAGATATTCAAGGAGACTTGCGAGATTGACTGGAGCAAGACAGCTAAGCAATGCCACGACTTTATCCGCGGTCTCTCTCCTGTTCCGGGTGCTTGGAGCAATGTCACTATGCCTGACGGACGCGAGACTGTGATGAAGATATACAAGGCACAGAAGACTGAGCGCCAGAGCATTGCTTTGACGAATGCGCAATATGACGCCAAGAAACCACTGCTTCAGGTGGAGAAGAATCGCCTTTTCATCTCTGCTTCCGACCTTCAGATAGAAATTCTTGAAGTGCAGGTGAGTGGCAAGAAGCGCATGGCAGCCAGGGATTTCGCCAATGGTTTGCGATAGATGCCCAAGTAAATGCCACTGTGCCAACGGCTTTTACCGTTGGAAACAATAAAATGGAAGCCCCCACGACATGATTACTCGATGTCGTGGGGGCTTTTTATTTTTCTTTTATGTCTTATACAGCTTCAGGCAGATACTTAGTTTGCAGCCTCAAATTCCTGAAGGAAGCGTGTATCGTTTTCAGAGAACATACGCAAGTCAGAGACATGATACTTGAGGTTGGTAATACGCTCAATACCAAGACCGAAAGCATAACCGGAATATACCTTAGAATCAATACCGCAGAGCTCAAGGACATTAGGGTCAACCATACCGCAACCGAGAATTTCAACCCAACCGGTGTGCTTACAGAAGCCACAACCCTTACCGCCACAGATATGGCATGAGATGTCCATTTCGGCAGAAGGCTCTGTGAATGGGAAGTAACTTGGGCGCAGACGAATCTTGGTGTCAGGGCCAAACAGTTCCTGTGCGAATGTGAGCATCACCTGCTTTAAGTCGGTGAAAGACACGTTCTTGTCGATATAAAGTCCTTCCAACTGATGGAAGAAGCAGTGAGCACGCGCCGTGATAGCCTCGTTACGGAACACACGGCCTGGGCAGATGACACGGATAGGAGGCTGTCCCTGCTCCATGACTCGAGCCTGTACGCTGGAAGTGTGCGAACGAAGGATGATATTCTTTGTCACATCATTGAGCGGACTCTTCTCCACGAAGAATGTATCCTGCATATCGCGAGCAGGATGATCAGCGGCAAAGTTCATCTTTGTGAATACATGAAGGTCGTCCTCCACCTCTGGACCGTCAGCCAAAGTGAAGCCCATACGCTGGAATATCTCCACTATCTCATTCTTCACGATAGAGAGAGGGTGGCGAGTACCGAGGTTTATAGGGTATGGAGTACGAGTAAGGTCTATGTCATCAGAGATAGTTTCGGTGGTGGCAACGACCTCTTTCAGTCCGTTTATCTTATCGAGGGCAGCCTGCTTGAGCTGGTTTATCTTTACTCCCACAGCCTTTTTGTCCTCTGCAGGTACGTTGCGGAAGTCAGCCATAAGAGCGTTAATCTCACCCTTTTTACTAAGATATTTCAGACGAAGAGCCTCAATTTCTTCTGCGTTGGAGGCTGTCAGCGCATTCACTTCTGCAAGAAGTGCATCTATTTTTTCTGTCAGCATAATTGATTCATTTCGAAATTTCACTGCAAAATTACTATTTTCTTTGGAAAATAAGGAATAAAATGAAAATAAAGTTGTACTTTTGCACAAAAAATGATCAATACCCCACAAAAGTCACTATGACAGAGTGGGATTCAGAGAATTTAGTAAGCATAGATTTTTAGTTTTTATCTCAATGAGAAGAACCGTATTTTTCGCCTTCCTCGCCATCGTAATGATGATGACAGTAGGCACAGGATGCACAGAGAAAAAGGCCGCCCTGAACGACACGTTATCATCAGACTCTCTTCTCGCTGACACTTCTGAAGCAGAAGACTCAATGGAGACGATAATCTCAGAAGAGCCAATGCCTAAGGCAGCAGACGAATTGTTTGACGACTTTTTCTTTAATTTTGCCGCCAACAGGCGTCTGCAGCGCGAGCGCATTGACTTCCCTCTGACGGTAAACAGTTACGGTAAGATTACCTCTGTCCCAGCTAAACGCTGGAGGACGGAGCATTTCTTCATGCACCAGGGTTACTATACTCTCGTGTTCAACAATGCAAGACAGCTCGACATCGTAAAGGACACCACTGTAGGCAATGTCTATGTGGAGAAAGTCATGTTTGCGAAAAACATGGTAAAGAGATGGACATTCAAGCGTTCACTCGGACTTTGGAAGATGCTTGGCATGACGCTGATGCCTCTTGCCAAGCATGAAGATGCGCATTTCCTGCGCTTCTACGAGGCTTTCGCCACCGACTCTACCACTCAGATGAATGCTTTGGCAGACTTTGTAAGCTTCTCTGGTCCAGACCCTGACGACGATTTCTCACGTATGACGGGCGAATTGATGCCTGAGCAGTGGCCTATGTTCGTGCCTTGGATGCCTTCCGGCACCATATATAATATACATTATGGTGAGAAGCCATATAAGCCTTCAAGCACCAGGATATTAGTCATCCGTGGCATTGCCAACGGGATGGAGACAGAAATGACTTTCAGAAAGCATAAGGGTCACTGGATATTGGAGAAACTAAACACATAACGTTTTTCTTCCATCACCGCAGCATGGAGGAGAAATGAGGCAAATCATAATAAAACAGAATAATATCCCTCTCTACTCTTGAAGGGATAAAGAGAAAAACGAAATAAAAACATGAAATACGAAAAAGACATTAAGGAAGCAGTCCGTGTGATGAAGCAAGGTGGAGTAATCCTCTACCCTACTGATACTGTGTGGGGTATAGGATGTGATGCCACCAATCCCGAGGCTGTAAAGAGAGTATATGAAATCAAGAAGCGTGATGATTCCAAGGCTATGATATGCCTTATAGACTCTGATTCACGCATTTCTCGCTACATACGCAATGTGCCTGACGTGGCGTGGGATCTCTTCAATCTCGCTACCAAGCCTACCACCATCATCCTTGATGGCGCTCAGGGGCTTGCGCCAAACCTCATCGCTGAGGATGGAAGCATAGCTATGAGAATCACTAACGAGGAGTTTTCCAAGGAATTATGCTACAGAATGCAGAAGCCTGTGGTCTCCACCAGTGCCAATATCAGCGGTGAACCGGCTGCGCAAAACTATCGCGACATATCTCCAGAGTTGCTCGAAGCCGTGGATTACGTATGTCTTTCACGTCGTAATGAGCATGAACCTCACACTCCTTCCTGCATCATCAAGCTCTCTATAGATGGTGGAGTGCAGATAATCCGTAAATAGCGAGTAGATGGTGTGAGAATGATAAAATAATTCTGACCACCTAATTAGATAGTTAACACTCAGAAATGAAGATAGACAAAATCATAGAATGGCGACTGAAGAATATCTCGGACAAGAAATTCACCCTTGTCTTAGCGTTCTTCGTAGGTATGTTTGCTGCCGTGGCGGCTTTCATACTCCATTCCTGTATTTCCCTGGTACAATATCTATTGACGTCGGAGTTTGACATAAAGACATACAACTGGCTCTATCTCGTATTCCCGATAGTAGGTATCTGGCTCACTTCTCTCTTCGTGAAATATGTGGTCAGGGATAATATCTCGCATGGTATCACGCGCATTCTCTATGCTATAAGCACCAAGGAGAGCCGCCTTCGTGCCCACAACTGCTGGTCATCTGTCATTGCTTCTGCCATTACCATCGGCTTTGGTGGCTCGGTAGGTGCCGAGGCGCCTATCGTATTGACGGGCTCCAGCATCGCGAGTAACCTCGGACAGCTGTTCCGTCTCAACAACAGGACGCTGATGCTGCTCGTGGGATGTGGCGCTGCCGCAGCCATTGCGGGCATCTTTAAGGCTCCTATCGCCGGACTCGTATTCACCATCGAGGTACTGATGATTGACCTTACGATGATGAGTATCTCGCCTATTCTTATTGCATCCGTCACTGCCACTTGCTTTGCGTATATCTTCATGGGTGACAATAAGTTGTTTACCTTTACGCTGGATGACCCGTGGCTCGTGGAGAGAGTGCCGGTAGGAATACTCCTTGGCATCTTCTGCGGACTCATCTCTCTATACTTTATGCGTATGATGACAGCGTGCGAAGGTGTCTTTGCCAAACTAAAAAATCATCGTTACGCCAAGCTTGCCCTTGGTGGCATCATACTGAGTACGCTCATTTTCCTCTTTCCTTCACTCTATGGCGAGGGTTATAGAGACATAAATATCCTGCTTGGAGGCAACAATAAGGCTGACTGGGATGCCATAATGAATGGTTCGCTATTCTATGGACATGAGTCTTTGCTCATAGTATATGTAGGAATGGTGGTCATCACTAAGGCTTTTGCCACGGCTTCCACCAATGGCGGTGGCGGATGTGGCGGTACATTCGCTCCATCATTGTTTATCGGTGCCTTTGCAGGCTTCTTCTTTGCACGTATATGGAATATATACGGACTGGGTGTCTATTTCCCAGAGAAGAATGCAGCCCTATTGGGAATGGCAGGAGTGATGTCGGGAGTGATGCACGCTCCGCTGACAGGAATCTTCCTTATCGCCGAACTGACAGCCGGCTATGACCTCTTTATGCCTCTGATGATTGTGGCGGTAAGTTCATATCTTACCATCCTCATCTTCGAGCCACATAGTATATATGGTATGCGTTTGGCTCGCCAAGGCAAACTTATCACCCATCATACTGACCGTGCGGTACTTACATTGATGAGTCTTGACAGCGTCATTGAGCGTTCTTACATCAGCGTGGATAAGGATATGGAGCTCGGTCAGCTGGTTCATTCGCTGAGCAAGAGTGGCAATTCCTTGCTTCCTGTGCTCGATGGAGCTGGAAATCTTCTTGGCGAGATAGACATAAACAAACTGCGCCACATCGTGTTCCGCACTGAATTATATCATCATTTCCGTGTCTCCCAACTCATGACCGACCCTCCTGCTCGCCTACGAATGGGCGATCCGATGGAGGATGTGATGAAAGCATTCGACAAGCATCATGCTCATCAGTTGCCTGTGATGGATGATTACAATCATCTTATCGGCTATGTATCTCGTAGTCACGTATATGCACAGTATCGTAAAATGGTGGCTGATATGAGTACTGATTAGTTGTTTGGTTGTTTTGTTGTCTTGTTGTCTTGTTGTTTAGTTGAATGCTACAACATGACAAATAACCAAACAACAAAACCACTAAACAACAAAACCACTAAACAACAAAACCGCAATGAAAATCACAATAATAGGCTCTGGCAATGTGGCAACACATCTCGCCATCCGACTGAAAGATATAGGCGAGGAAATAGTAGAGGTATATAGTCCTCATTTATCTCATGCTGAATCACTTGCACAGAAAGCTGGTTGCAAGGCAGTAACATCTACCGACGAAATAAATGGTGATTCTGACGTTTATTTCTTTTCTATAAAGGACGACGCACTGCCAGAAGTGGCAAAACAGGTGGAGAAACACATCGGAAAGTCGCACAGACATATCTTTGTACATACCGCTGGAAGCGTTCCGATGAACGTCTTTGAGGGCATCACAGAGCATTATGGCGTACTCTATCCTATGCAGACCTTCTCAAAAGAGAGGGAAGTAGATTTCATGCGTATTCCTTGCTTTATAGAGGCATCGGACAATTCCGAAACTATGGACACCATAGCAGGCATTGCCAATCATCTTTCTGCCAATGTGCAATGCGTCGATTCAGAGAAGAGAAAGCGCCTCCATCTTGCTGCTGTCTTTGCAAATAATTTCACTAACCATTGCTATCGCCTTGCAGAAAAGATGCTTGAAGGCACTGATGTGGATTTCAGCACCTTCCTTCCTATCATTGAGGAGACTGCTAAGAAAGTGAGCAAGATGTCTCCACGCAATGCCCAGACTGGTCCGATGGTGAGAAATGACGTCACTGTCATGGAGCGACAGCTAAATCTCATCCCTGATGAACGAACCAAAAAGCTTTACCGTCTGATGGCTGAAAGCATTCATGAAGACTCTAAAAAGTAGGATTTTGCATAGGTTTTAAGCGTATCCGCGACGCTATTATAGTGCTTAAAATAGGCAAGAAAACAGCTATTACAGTGCCTGTGATAACATTTTTTTAGAACTTTTCTTCATGTTTTTTTCATTTTTTCACTATTTTTTCTCGCTAAAAAGAGATAAAATAAAAATGTGATTTTTATATCCGAAAATGCTATTCTGCGCCAAGAACGTATTGATTACCAACAATATAGACACAAGGCGTGCATGAAAGAACATGGGTGGAACTTTTTATAATTCCACCCATATTCCACCATATATTCCACCTCATTTATCTTTTTGATTATCAAACAGTTGATACTACAGGGGTGGAATTGTGGAATTTCCGTCGTGATTTTTATTTTTTTTGAAACTAAGAGGATTGCCCGGTAACGCGGACAACACAGTGGCGGATTGTTATGGCTGTGTTCCTGTTTTGCAATGACTGTGCTTTCATTTTGTAATAACTATGCTTTTACATTGTAATAACTATGCTTTTGCATTGCAATAACTATGCTTTTGCATTGCAATAACTATGCTTTTACATTGTAATAAAAACTTGATAATCACAGGAAGCGAGTGAACATCTCCTTATAATATGCAGTTTTCTTATCGAGTGAGAGGGGATACGCACGAGAAGAGGAAGGAAGACGATAAAGACAAAGAGGGGATGCAAGGTCGGGACGAGACGGTATTTCGACGTAATGCCCCACTTTTGGCATTTCTTGTATGGCAAGCGTATCACAAATGGTCTTAGTGGCTTTCTCGCCTGTCGTGACTATAACGTGACATTGCGGTATTTTGCGGAGCAAAGCGATGATATCCGTTGGCTCCACCACTTCGAGAAACCTGTCCGAAGCATTATCTTTCAGTCGGCGAACAGCCGTCGCTGTGTCATAGAATCCTATGCCTTTATCCTCCAAGAAGCTAACTATCTCTTCCAGACGAAAGGTCTTATTGGCTTCATCCACAAAGTGATTCTTGTCACCAAAGAAGGCAAGACCCTCTATTCTCCAGTGGTCATTACCATAATTAGGATAGAAGAAATCACAACACCAGCGCTTTCTCTGAGGTGGGAAACTACCGAGAAACAGCACCTTACATCCCTTTGGCAAGAATGGATGCAGTGGATGATACTCTATGCCTTCTTTTGATTTGGCTATGTTTTCTTCGTTCAGATAATTCTTAGGCATGGTCTTATGATTGTTACAGCAAGGGGAAATGGGCGAAACCGGGAATGGAATGTAGCTAAAGCTTTGTCATAGTCTGCAATTCTTTCTCCAGATCGGCTTTGTCTATTGCATACAGTTTTGGAGTGATACAGTTGGGATATTTATTCCAGAATGGAGAGATGGAGCCGTACCACTGCAATGACTTTATCGGGAAACACTGGCGCAACAGAGTATTGAGCTCCCTTACTCTGGTGGATGCTGCCTGCATCACGCATACTCTGCCGTCATTCAGTTCTGCCACGGCTATGAAATGAGGCTTCAGTTTCTCACGTTTCATCTTCCGTTCCTTCGCTTTCTGCTCAGCCATAGCCGAACCGGTCAACGCTCTATGAGACACGGAGAGATGGTAACCGAAGCGGGCATTGAGGTCATTCATTATCTTCCGGAACACTTCTCCATGAACAGATGTGTCCTTTATGCCTGATGATACTATATAATAATGTATCATCTCATGGAGCAATGTGTCGATTATGTCAGACTCCTCCATATCGTATCTGATGCTGATACGGATATGGAAACCAGAATAGACCGGTTTTCCCAGCACGTTTCTCTTGTTAAAACAGAATCTTCCGAGAAAAGTACTGGCAGTGCTCAGCAGTATTTCTATTGGCTTCAGCTTGCCTTCGAAGCACTGGTCGTTGAGGTATGTGAATTGCTTTTGCAGATATTCTACTGTAGGGCGCATTACTATAATTGTTTTATTTGGCTTTATATCAAATGCAAAGTTACTGCAATAATTCCGTATTTGCAAACGATACCCACTGCAACTTGTAAAAAAACAAGCAGGAATACTATGATAATCGAATAATTATCCGTACCTTTGTCATTGGAAAAGAAAAGATTATTACACTCATGATGCACTACAAGATATACGACGATATGACTCCCTGGAGCGAGGAAAGAATGCAAATGGAACTATCACTGGTCAGCGAACAGCGTCGCGAGAAGGTGAAGAAGATGCGCAATGCTACTGCTAAGCAGCAGAGTCTGACGGCTTACCGCTTGCTCCAGGATATGCTCTGCGAGACTTATGGCATCACGGAGTCGCCCATATTCTGCACCCTTGACAATGGCAAACCTGTCATATTAGGGCATGAAGACATTCATTTTAATATCTCGCATTGCAAGAAAGGGGTTGCTTGCGCCATAAGCGACTGTCCTGTGGGCATCGACATCGAATGTATTCCTTCTGCAGTAAAAGAGAGTCTTGCGGAATACATATTTAATGATTACGAACTCGAAATGCTCCACTACTCCCCTACTCCCTCTGTCGTCTTCACGCGACTGTGGACTATGAAGGAAGCGGTGGTGAAACTGTCTGGTCGTGGTATCACTGGTAAAGAGCAGTTGCGTCCGCTACTTCAGCCTGTATATGAGAACCATAGTCCTTGGGTTTTCCATCACATTGAAAATCAAGAGTTAGGCTATGTCTGCACTATTGCTGAGAACAATATGGACTGTAAATGATTCTCACTGTAGGGTGAGTTAAACCCAAATCGGTCATTAGACCACAATGTTCAAAAATTCTTGCTATTGCGTTGTTTCCTAACAGATTTGGGTTAAAATGGAAGTTAAAACAGATAAACATTGTTAAACTAATCATCTTTTACCACTTATGTTCATACCTTTGCACCCAAATTTATAATCAAAAAGGGATATTTTATGTTCAAATAAGGATAACGCAAAGGATAACTCCTTCATTTAAAAAGGATAATATTTTAATTAAATAAGAGAAGTAATATGAGAGAAAATTCGGGAAGTTCAGTAGTCTGCCATCATCGAGTAGGCTTCCTGGGATTGCTCATCACTCTGGGCATTGTGTTTGGAGATATAGGTACATCCCCACTCTACGTGATGAAGGCCATCCTGCACACGGGTGAAGCCATCAACGAAAGCACCATCCTGGGTGCATTGTCGTGCATCATCTGGACACTCACCCTGCAGACCACCATCAAATATGTATGTGTGGCGCTGCGTGCCGACAACAATGGCGAAGGAGGCATTCTCGCCCTCTACGCCCTGTTGCGCAAGATGAAGAGAAAGTGGATTTACCTATTGGCCATCATCGGTGCCAGCACCCTGCTGGCAGATGGAATCATCACCCCTGCCATCACGGTTACCACAGCCATCGAAGGACTCGAAAGCATCAGTCCCCACCTGCCAGTCATCCCCATCACACTGGGCATCATCACCATCATCTTCTTTGTGCAACGCTTTGGCACAGAGAGCATCGGCAAGTCGTTCGGAGTATTCATGCTGATATGGTTTCTGCTGCTGGGCGTAACGGGAGCTTTCAGCATCACCTCTTACCCATTGATTCTGAAGGTCTTCAACCCCTACTATGCTGCCATGTTGCTGGCAGAATCGCCAGAGTGGTTCCTGATTCTGGGTGCCGTGTTCCTCTGTACCACCGGTGCTGAGGCACTTTACTCCGACTTGGGACATTGCGGCAGAAAGAACATCACCATCAGCTGGCTTTTCGTAAAGGCCATGCTCATCCTCAACTATCTGGGTCAGGGAGCATGGGTGCTGAACCATGTTCAGACTGCCTCCTCCGTGAATCCGTTCTTTTCCATCATGCCCCAGAGCATGCTGATTTTTGCCATCATCATGGCCACGGGTGCGGCAATCGTTGCCAGTCAGGCACTTATCAGCGGCACCTTCTCCATATTGAGCGAAGCCATGAACCTGCACTTCTGGCCACGCATGCGAATCAAGCATCCTACCCATGTAAAGGGACAGCTCTATATCCCGGTAATCAACCTCGCCATGTACATCGGTGTGGTTCTCATCATCCTGCTCTTCCGCGACTCCTCGCACATGGAGGCAGCCTATGGTCTCGCCATCACCATCACCATGCTGATGACCACCCTGCTGCTCGGTTTCTACCTGCGCACCAAGGGTGTGGCGCGCATCTTCATCCTGCTCTTTATGGGCGCATATTGCGTTATCGAGGGCATTTTCCTTGCCGCCAACCTGTCAAAATTCCTCGCAGGAGGATGGTGTACGATGCTTATTGGCGGAATCCTGTTCCTGATGATGTATGTATGGGTCCGCGCCATCAAGATACGCCATCATTACATCAGTACCAGACCGCTGAATGAGTATTATCAGATTATCTCCGATATCAAGGCCGACGAGAGCATCCCCAAGTACGCATCCAATCTGGTTTATGTGAACCATGCCGACAAGGAAGGTGCGGTGGATGACAAGCTGCTCTATTCCATCATCAACAAGCAGCCCAAGCGTGCTGACCATTACTGGCTTATCAATCTGGAATTTGCTGATACTCCTGACACGCTGGAGTACAGTTGCGAGACCCTGGTTCCCGACACCCTCTACAGTGTAACCATGCGCATAGGTTTCCGCATTGAGCCAAGGGTGAGCCTCTATCTGCGACAAGTGGTAGAAGACCTGGTGGCCAGCAGGAAGGTGGATTTGAGAAGCACCTATCCTTCGCTCCGCAAAAACGGAATTCCTGGCGATTTCCGCTTCATCATCATCCACCGCGTGTATTACCCAGAGAGTTCCGACAACCGTCAACAGAACTTGCTGATGACCATCTATGCCCTTATCGGCAAGATAGGCATTGACGAGCCTAAGGCTTTGGGCCTCGACACATCCATGGTGGTGGTAGAACGTGTTCCGCTCATCATCAACCATCGCAACAGAAGCATCAGACGCATTACGCAGATTGTTGAAGAAGATGTAGCAGGAGAAGATGTTGAAGAAGATGTAGCAGGAAAAGAAAAATAGAAAGGAAAAAGCGAAAAAATGAATGTTTTTACTTAAACTTTTGTCAATAGTATGCGTCTATTTTCATAAAGTATAGGACATATAGTATAGGATGTTTAAACATTCATCGCAAATAGAAAATATAAACTTTTTAAATTTTGTGGCTTATGAAAAGAATGATGAAAATTCTGGTGATTGCCATCTGCTGCATCCTGTCATGCAATATCGTGGCAAACGCTGACAATGACAAACCTATCTCCGTAAATGCACTACCTGCCAAGGCACAGGCATTGATCAGAAACCATTTCAGCAATCAGAAGGTGGCACTTGCTACGATTGAGTCGGGAGTAATCAGCAAGAGCTATGATGTGGTATTGAAAAATGGCACCAAGCTCGAGTTTGACAAAAAGGGTAATCTGACAGAGATCGACTGCAAGAGAGGCGCTGTGCCTACCCAACTGATTCCGAAAGCCATCAAGATCTACTTGCAGAATAATTACCCAGATCAAGTAGTGAAAAAGATGGAAATAAAAAAGAATGAATACGAAGTGGAATTGGCCAACGGATTGGATTTGACATTCAATAAGCATTTCAAATTGATAGATATTGACTAATTGTATTCACCCCGTATTATTGCAGTGACCTTTATCTGAACATCTAATTTACTGAAATTTCGCCAGTAGCTAATATGCTACTGGCGAAACTTCAGTAAATAAAAATAATAAAACATGGATATAAAAATTCGTATGGCGACGCCAGATGATGCAGAGCAACTACTGGCAATATATGCTCCATACGTGGAGCAGACTGCTATCACATTTGAATATGATGTACCATCAGTAGAGGAATTTCGTCACAGAATAGAAAAGACTCTGGAGAAATTCCCTTATCTCGTAGCTGAACATGATGGACAGATAGTCGGCTATACTTACGCAAGCACATTCCGAGTGAGACCTGCATATAATCATTGCGTAGAGATGAGCATCTATATTGCACAAGATGCGCATCGCCATGCCATTGGTACACGCCTCTATGAGGAATTAGAGAACCGACTCAGAGACTCCGGCATTATAAATCTTAATGCCAGCGTCACTTGGATAGAAAAGGAAAACAATCATCTGACTCATCAGAGCATCTCTTTTCATGAGAAGATGGGATATAAGAAAGTAGCTCACTTTCACCGTTGCGGATATAAGTTTGGTGAGTGGTATGACATGGTGTGGATGGAAAAGCTCCTTGATGTCAAGTACTTTAAGCCTCGTTGTTCAGCTCCAGCTGGCGGTTAAACTGCCTTTCAGTCCGAACCCGTTTCTGCAAGGCTGCATCACGCTCTTTCAAACCGTGATAATTTGTCGCAGTTTCATTTTCTTCTGCTTTCAGACGTTGCCTAAGTTTTCTCCAATACACCTACACATCCACACTATCCTCATTTAGAGAACGTGTGGATGTTGTAGTTAGTATCTTGGGCTATATTCTGCCCATTACTTACATCACTTCATTGATACTTTGATGGTATTCAAGCCGATTTTAGCAATAACCATCTTTTCAGATACGGCGCATGATGCAACACCGCCAACGGCAGAAGATGAACCCAAAAGTTTACCATCAGCCGCATAGAACTTTACCACCTCGCCATTATCAAGACCAGAAATGCTGACGATGCCATCATGAGCCGTAGCCATGATGCCACGAGTTTTAGCCAAGTTGATATTGGTGGTTTCCTGATTGGCATTGATCCAATAAAGGGTGGCCTCTGCTTTTTCTGATGCGGTATAGCCATCAGCGGTGGCATAAACAGATATGTTATAAGCAGCCGTGAGCGACACCTTTCCGTCTTCGCTCAGAGCATCCGTTGCCATATCATTATCGCTGATAGTGTAGTGATATTTTGCTCCAGCTGTTTCGCAAGCGAACTTCAACTCTCCTGCTTCGTAAGAGACGGATGGAGTGGCGCATTGAGTAACCGGCTTATCATCGTCACCTGATCCATTATAGTCCCATGCATAGATGTATTTATATATTCTTCCACAAGCATCTTTATAATCCTGAAGGTATTCTGATGGGACTTTGATAATACATTCAGTCGGTATTCCTCTGCCATCCCACATACGTTCAGGAACTTTACCTTTAAAATAAACTGTTTCCAGACTTTTGCAATCACGGAAGCAATCAGAACCCAAAGAAGTAACAGAGGAAGGGATGGTGATTGAAGTCAAACCACTGCAACCCCAGAAGCAATAATCTCGCAATGAAGTAACAGAGGAAGGGATGGTGATTGAGGTCAAACTACTGCATTCAGAGAAGCAACCTGAACTCAATGAAGTAACAGAGGAAGGGATGGTGATTGAGGTCAAGCCACTGCAGCCGTAGAAGCAATCATCACTCAATGATGTAACAGAGGAAGGGATGGTGATTGAGGTCAAACTACTACAATCATAGAAGCAACGCCACCCCAAAGAAGTAACAGACGAAGGGATGGTGATTGAGGTCAAACCACTGCAGCCGTAGAAGCAATATTCACCCAAAGTAGTAACAGACGAAGGGATAGTGATTGAGGTCAAACTACTGCAATTATAGAAGCAAGAACGACCCAATGAAGTAACAGATGAAGGGAGGGCGATTGAGGTCAAACTACTGCAACCAGAGAAGCACACTTCACCCAAAGAAGTAACAGACGAAGGGATAGTGATTGAGGTCAAACTACTGCAACCCCAGAAGCAAGCATCACCCAAGGAAGTAACAGAGGAAGGGATGGTGATTGAGGTCAAACCTCTGCAGGCGTAGAAGCAAGATTTACCCAAAGAAGTAACAGAGGAAGGGATGGTGATTGAGGTCAAACTACCGCATTCCCTAAAGCATTCATAATCTAATGTAGTAACAGATGAGGGGATGACGATTGAGGTCAAACCACTACAGCCAAAAAAGCATTTTTCACCCAAAGAAGTAACAGAAGAAGGGATGGTAATTGAGGTCAAACCACTGCAGCCGTAGAAGCAATATTCACCTAATGAAGTAACAGAGGAAGGGATAGTGATTAAGGTCAAACCACTGCAGCCAGAGAAGCAACCAGAGCCCAATGAAGTAACAGATGAAGGAATGGAGATTGATGTCAAACCACTGCAGCCAGAGAAGCAATATTCACCCAATGAAGTAACAGATGAATGGATGGTGATTGAGGTCAGACCACTGCAGCCAGAGAAGCAACCTGAACTCAATGAAGTAACACTATACTCCACTCCCTCACTGCTCTTAACCTTTGCTGGAACAACTATATCACCTGAATATTTGCGATTATTATTAGAAACGAGAGAAGCCGTCTTTGTGTCAGGTTCCAAGAAATAGCGAAGACCATCAATCACTTCGAATTTGACGTCTTGCGCCATTGCGCTACTTGCCGTCATGAGCATCATGACAGCAAAAACCATTAAACTCTTGAAAGAACTGTGGGCAGATAGGCTGTCGCCAGTGCGTCCCTTTTTAAACGTAGAAAATATCATAAGCCAGTATTTTATAAAACAACAATATCTAATTCAAATTCCAGATTGCAAATATAATAATAAAACTTGACATTCAGCTATGAAAACCAAAAAATTATACAAATCCATTGCGTTATTTTCTTTTTTTGTGCAATAATGTTGGCTGGTTGTCTTGTTGTTTAGTTGTTTGGTTGTTTAGTTGTTTGTAGTAACCTCCAGCAATATTGTCATCCAACTAAAACACAAG
>URJQ01000072.1 GCA_900548195.1 uncultured Prevotella sp. | reverse complement strand
TGTTGCTCCTGAATTTAAGGAACTAACAAATGCCCTTAATATAAATGATGGATATAAGGGCGTATTGAATTATCTCAATTCGTTGCCTTCAAAAGATGGATTCTTCACAAAGGAGTATTCTCCAAGTGGAACACCTTCTGCAGGCTGCAAACCACGTATGTATTTCACTAAGAACAATGCTTCAAAAATTGATGCAATACGTGAAACGGTCAAGGAATGGTATTCTCAGAATCTTATTAATGAGACTGAGCATTCTCTTTTGTTGCATGATTTAATCATGGCTGCAAACGACATTGCAAATATTGCAGGAACATATGGACATTACTTATCACATTTTGTCAACAGGTCTGAAGATACTATCCATCTGTCGCCAAGTATATTCGATTCAGATGTTAACATAGATGGCCACGAAATTAGAAGAGGCTATGCAGAAGAATTAGCGAATGAACTGGTAGCAGATGTGTGCTATATTGACCCTCCTTACATTAAAAGACAGTATGCTGCAAATTATCACATACTTGAGACACTTGCAAGAGAAGACGAGCCTGAGGCAATTGGCGAGAGTGGACTCAGACCTTGGCGTGATCAGTATTCGAATTTTTGCTCTAAAGTAAAGATTCGTAATTCATTTGATTTAATATTAAATAATATTCACTGTAATCATATCTTTATAAGTTATAGTGAGGATGGATTGTTGCCAATTGAGGATCTGTTAGCTTTCCTGCGACAATATGGAAACGTAGAACTCTCAGAGATACGCTATAAACGTTTCCGTAGTAACAATAGCAAGAAGGGGTTAGAATTAACTGAATATCTCATATATCTACAAAAGAATGAAAGAGTATGAATGTAGAATCTTTAATTTTCAGAAAGTTAACACCGAACGAATTTAAGGCAATCACTAATACCATAAATTCGCAAGGTGGTGGAAGTCAAACATATATTGACTTTCCTAAAGGCTGTATTAGTGACGATGATTTCAAAGAGTTTTTCGAAAGTGAAGGAAATAAAAACACGAATGGCTTTGAATGGGTATTTCGTGTAAATAGTCTATCTATAGGACGTACACAACAACAAGAGACTATCTCCGCAAGAAGAGAGTCTTCAAACTCCCTTAGAGAGCAGAATAACAATAATCGAATAGAAATTTGGAAAAATGAGAGAAGTGGATTTCCTGTTGATTCTTATGATGATAAGAATAATCCGATTGTTGTTTATATTCTTAAAAGCGACGATAAGGAATACTGGGCAGGTTGGTTCTACAGAAACCAATGCGATGATACGTGGCCTATGACAAGAGGACTTTCCATGATGCTCTGGAAAGATTGTGCATATATTAAGTTAGATACACCAATACCATTTAGTACTGACGATTTCACATGGCCATTTCTTAAAACAGATTCATTTAATACAAAAAAAATAGCAATGAAAGATCTACCTCTTCAACAAATCTACTATGGTGCTCCAGGCACAGGAAAGTCGTTTGAGTTAAAAGAGATAACCAAAGTTTACTCGACCATCCGCACGACGTTCCATCCCGATAGCGACTACTCCACATTCGTCGGAGCATACAAGCCAGTGATGGAAGAGACACCTGTGTATGGTGCGCAAGGTGTGGAAGTGGCAAAGGAGAAGCGTATTACTTATAGCTACGTCAAGCAAGCATTTCTAAAAGCCTACCTTGGAGCATGGCAGAAGTATGCCAAGAGCGGTGAGACGGCAGAACCGCAGTTCTTGGTGATTGAGGAAATCAACCGTGGCAACTGCGCCCAGATATTCGGTGACCTGTTCCAGTTGCTCGACAGAAGCGACAATGGATTCTCCACCTACCCGATAGAAGCCGACTCCGACTTGCAGAACGAGATAAAGAAAGCGTTTGCCGAGGGCGGAGAGTATGCCATCGAAAACGGGCTGGACGTGGACGATGCCGTGGATTGCTACACAAGCAACTATGGCGAGACGCTGTCCGATGACATAAAGAACGGTCGAGTGCTGCTATTGCCCAATAATCTTTATATATGGGCAACGATGAACACAAGCGACCAAAGCCTATTCCCCATAGACTCCGCCTTCAAGCGCCGTTGGGACTGGCGATACGTGAAGATAGCCGATGCTGGCAAGGGTTGGAAGATAATGTGCGGCACGGAATACTGCGACTGGTGGACATTTGTTGAGGAAATCAACAAGAAGATAGCAAAGGAAACAAGTAGCGACGACAAGAAATTGGGCTATTTCTTCTGCAAGCCACCAATGGGTAGCGACACCATTACGGAAGACAAGTTTATCGGCAAAGTGTTGTTCTACCTATGGAACGACGTGTTCAAGGAAGGTGATATCTCGCTCTTCAAGGTTAGTGACGAGCCAGAAGCAGAGATATGTTTCGATGCGTTCTACAACAGCGACAACAAAGTAAATGTAGAGGCAATAAGAAAGTTCTTGGTTGGTGTAGTTGGCGAAGAAAATATTAAAACGGAAACTGTACAAGATTCAGAAGAAGAAAAGAACAATGATGACGGACTTATGGAAGATGACGATGGAAACACGAAAACGTCAAGTAACAAAAACTATGATAAGTTTACCATAAACGATAGTCCTGAATATGGAAAGAACAAGTTGGCATTGGAATGCATAAGGAAATATATTGAGCTAAATCCTAATGTCACAGCAAAAGACGTTTATGACATCTGGAGTTCTTTAGGCATTCGTGTACCTCATTTTATAGAGACAAAAGAAGAGTATGACGCACGAAAAGACAACAGTAAACGTTCAAAAGCTATAGAATGCCATGGAACTACCTTATATGTTGCTTGTAATGGGTATGGTAGCAATGGAAGAGCTGACGAGTTAATGAATTCTGTCAACGAAAAGGAATGGGGACTTACCATTAAGAAAGTTATAAAATAATGCGCATACTAATCGAAGAATACCAATATGATTATGAGGACGTTTATGACGTTCTCAAAGGCCTTGGTGTGCTTCAAGACGTGAAGGGAAAAGTGAGCCTTAGCTATGTGGGCTACTATTTCAATGACGATCCCGACGTAAACGACTGCGTGTTTATTCTGCCCAAGGTATTGTTGGAAGGCGAGTTTGGCAAAGAAAAGGTGTTCGGGCATATCGAGCCTAAGGACTTGATAAATGCCGAGGACTGCAAGGAACTGACCTCCGAGGAACACACGTTTATCTACAACCTGAGCGTATGGATATACCGAGCCATCACCGTGTTCCGCGACCATGAGTTTGACCGAGTGGAAGACGGCAAGCGGCAGTCGAGCATAGTACTCTACAAGCAAGCCCCGATGATGGGACACACAAGGAAGCGCAAGGCAAACACGTTTCTCGACGTGCTGCTCACCTTGCAAGAATGGAACAAACGAAACGAGAGCTTCGTAATCTTCATCGTGAAGAATCTCCACTCCGGCTACAACAAGATAAACTGGACACGCACCATCAGCCGAAGCCAAGCCGTGATACAGGAAACCACCAGTGGCACACATCGACAAGACGTGAGCTATCTGAATCCCATCAACAAGAAACGCCAGATAAACTTCGACGAGGAGTTGCTCATTATCTATTACAGCATCCTGCAGCACATGCACGACAAGTATGGTTTCCCTGTAAGCATCAACGTGAACTTTCCCCTAATACGAGGCGACAAGTTTGCGAGATACATAGGCGGCTACGGCAAACGTCGGCTAAAACAAATCAAGTACAAATACTTCTCCGACAAGGCGTTGGAGCTATGGGAGTTGTGCTATGCCTTCTTCGACCGTCCCGACAACATCATGCTCAACGTTGACCAAAGGGAATACCTGTTGGTGAAGAGTTTCCATATCGTGTTTGAAGCCATCATCGATGAACTGATAGCCGGCGACCAGAAGTTGCCTAAGGAACTCAAAGACCAGCCCGACGGCAAGCGAGTGGACCACATATACCAGTACCATGAACTAACCAATAACGACAAGGACGATAATATCTATTACATAGGCGACTCCAAGTATTACAAGCGAGGCAACTCGCTCGGTAAGGAGTCAATCTACAAGCAGTTTACCTATGCAAGAAATGTCATCCAATGGAATATTGACCTGTTCAACGATGGCAAGGCAGAAGACAGAAGCGGACATGTGAAGCTGCGCGATGACGTGACCGAAGGCTATAACATCATCCCGAACTTCTTTATCTCCGCCAACCAGAACGTGCTTCGTCCAGAAAACGACATCAAACTCATAGACAGCGACAAGGAAGACGGCAAGCGCAGACAACAATATTATCTAAGTAGGCAGTTTGAGAATAGATTGTTTGACAGAGATACGTTTCTGCTTGCACACTACGACGTAAACTTCCTCTTTGTCGTGGCACTCTACGGACGCAATAATTCCGCAAGCAAGGTGCAGTGGCGCAATAAGGTGCGACGGATGTTCCGCATCGAAATCCAACAGATGCTCAAAGAAAACTTCGAGTTCTACGCCATGACTGCCAAGAGCGATGTCAATCCCGATGCCTACCTCAGAGAGAACTTTCAGCAAGTGCTTGGCAAGGTGTATCATCCTTTCGACAACCGAGAAGGTAGTGACCAGCAATATTTCTCGCTTGCGCTACGAAAGCCAGAGAAAGAAGCGGATACAGCCATTAGGGAAAAGGTGGCAAGCGAGAACGAAGCCGTGATGTTCGAGTTGAAGCACGCTTTCTACATCGCTAAGTGTCCACTTGGCGTGGACCCAAGAACACTACCAGAGGATGTGATGCCGAGAGTGGAAGCGCGTCCACATGATGTCATTCCGAAGCAGTTTCTCACGATGCACTATTTGGAGAACTACCCCAAGGCGACATTTCTTATTGGCATCGTGAACGGCATGGAGCATTTAAATTGGATATTCAGCCGTAAAGGAGGTAAGCGTGACGATGCATATAATGTACGCCTTGGTAAGGACGTACATGGCGGTGTTGTGAAGAGCCGTGACTATGTGAAGCACGCCAAGTTCGCAATTCTTTATAATGTTGGTGAGAACAAAGTGTATAAGGCGTTTCGTGTAAAGAACACTGGTGAGCTGACTCGTGAGCAGATGATAAGCCAAGGGTATCTGAACCCACGGCATGATAGGTATTTCTGCTACTTCTTCGATGAAGAGATAACGCTCGGAGAGTTTGACATTGCAGCGATTATCGAAGCAGAGAAAATGAGAAATGCAGAGTATGCAAAGGGTATGCCAGTGTATATTAGTGGCGAAGAGTTGATAAAGTTTAGGAGATAATGGCAGTTGACTTATGAATAATAATGAATTCTATAATATAGGCTTCTTGGGCACAATTTCTATATAAATGTTTAGTAGTTTAGTTATCTGATTGTTTAGTTGCTTGTCATGTTAATACACATCCAACTAAGCAACCAGATAACCAAACAACATCATCAAACATTGATATTATTTACTTCCCCACGGAGGTGTGGACTGAGGGGTATTTTTACTTACGAAAGTTGAATTACTTTATTTTCTTTCCGTAATAATACATGGAGAAAGCGTCGTGGGCATATCCATCATCGTCCACCTTGAAACTGGAAGCACTGGCGTCATTCAACTTCTCACCATAATAATACACATTAAAGGCGTCTTTGCTATAGCCATGTTCCAGCAGTCGGAACGAACTACCACTTGCATCATTTATTCTCTTACCACGATAATAGACATTGAAGGCATCCTTACCATAGCCGTAACCCAAGTTCTTGAATGAGGAGGCAGAGGCATCTGACAGTTTCTTTCCAGCATAGTACACATCAAAACTGGTTACGACATACTTCTCGTAATACCTATTATTATAACTCCCCTGACATTCATTATCATGACGGTTTCCGCCTCCATGATTAGGTCGGTAATTACCATGTCCATGATTGCCGTTTCCCTTTTTGAGTGAGAACGTCACTGGATCCACCCAAGGCAACACCTTTCCATTCAGATATACATTTTCACGATCTTTAGCATAACCATAGCCAAGCACCACGAATGTCCTGACGTCAGCCTCACGTATCGCCTTGCCTTGAAAGAGAGCCACATTGCCCTTGATGCGATAACCATCCTTATCCATTCTCTGCGCCTCAGCCATTGTAGTGAGCGACAGTAGCACGACCGTCATCATCACCTTTGTAATCATTTTCTTCATATCTGTATTGTTATATTATTCTGGGAGCAAAAATACGGATTTTTCAGTCACTCAACGCGGGAAATCTTCTAATACTGTATAGGGATTTCCCTATCATTGAACCCATATCGGTCATTAGAGCCTAAACAGATTTTGTTTTAATTTATTTTTTCCTTATTATTCTATTTACAAGCAATCAGACTGCTATAAACACTTTAGTCAAACAAGAGAGAGAGCTAATTATTTCTTGTTCTGAGCCTTGTCGAGACTTTTCTTCATGCGTTCATTCTCGGCTTTGAGGTCGGAGATTTGTGCATTGAGAGCATCCAATTCTGCTTGATGGAGCATATTGACAGCGTCGATATCTACACTCTTTCTCCATCCTGCCTTACTAAGATTTATATTGACACCTATCTCAGCATAGACATTATTATCATGATTTCTCCATAGACGATTCTCTTCAGACTTCGGCAATGACTTGCCATCAGCGTCGTGCTCGCTCTTCAGGAGACCTAACTCGGCATATACATCACATAGAGAGCTAACCTTCCAAGAGGAATGCAGACCGAAAGAGATGGACATGGCATTGACTTCTGCCTTATCGCAATAGTTGACACCAGCGCCAAGGAACGCACTTATGTTCCATACTCGTGTGCCTTTATATCCACAGAATATATTGGTGAGATTGAACATAGGCTGCAACTGGAGATTGATGTTGCTGTTTTTGTTTTCCTCTGATGATGCAGAAGCTACCGTTTTGCCCCAGAATCCCTGCATCTTCAGGCGGAGAGAGAAATCTGGAGTGATATTCTTACCCAATGCAAAGGAAAGAGCGGGAGTGGAACGGTATGACTTAAACGGGCTTTTGGAAAGTCCGAGTCCATGCTCCTCATCTGAATAGAAAGCACTCCAGTCGAATCCTGCCTGAAAGAACCAGTTGCTCAGGAATCCATTTGTTGCCACACTATGCTGCAATGTAGGATAAGTATCGGAGCCTTCTACAGGCACTTGAGTGAAGTCTTGATCGACATTGCCAAATTCTTCTTCGGCAGAAATAGTAAAGTCAGGATCGATATCCTTGTCTTTTTCTATCTGGGCGAATGCTGGAAAGAATGCACTCGCAAGACACAAGGTGATAAATATTTTCTTCATATTACGTTATGATATTATAATTAACATTCAAACAGCGTAGCTATCAAAACAAAGAAGCGATGTAACTATCCTGTATAGTGGCAGTTATCGGCTTGCCATTGTAGGTGTATAGGAATGACTTGCACTGCAGGAGCCTATCCACGAGGTCGTCCATCTCATCATTGGAGAGCACCTGTCCGTAAGGTATTGCAGCCTTCTCTGCCAATTCTTCGGCAAGGATAGCATTGACTTCTTCCTCCACTTTGGAATATCTGTTGACGGCAGAATCGACAAGTTCGGTGACAAGGCGCACGGGCTCAAGCCCGTCAAGTCCTGCTGGATAGCCCGACAACTGATAACTCATGCCTCCCATATCTGTGATTTCAAATCCGAGACGTGACAAATCAGCCACTATTGCCTCTATCTGCTCGCTATATGTCTGAGGAAAAGAGACGATTTCAGGAAACAACATCTTCTGCACGTGAGCGGCACTCTCAGCACCTGACTTCATATATTCCTCATACCTTATCTGTGCATCAGCCCTATGCTGGTCGATAAGGACGAGTCCCATAGGCGTCTGTGTGACAATATACTTTCCGCAATACAGCAGATACTCATGCGAACGCTCATTCAGAAAACTGCCGATGGTCTCGTTTCCTTCCGTCGTAGATTGCTTTTCATCAGCAGATGCAGAAGGGAAAAGGTCAATGGTATGGGTATGCGGAGTGTTTGCCTCGCGTATTCCTTCATATAGTTTCTCCCATTCTCCAGCCTGATTTGCAGCCTTTTCCGCTCCGATACCGAGGGAAGCAGACCTCGTATTCCCCCAAATGGAATGTGCCTGCGAAAGATTAGACTTTGGCGTACCACTGGAAGAACTGGATGAGAGCGTAGGAATCTCGTCAGTTTCTTTTCCTTCTGCAAAAGGATTATAATCAGTATCGACCTCCCAAGTAGGCTGTGTGACATTGTGCAAGTTTTCCGGATTGAAGACAGGAATGTCGGGACGGCCCTCTGTATCAAATTCGAGTTCGGTGACAGAAGAATTCTGTCCTATCGCATTCTGTACATTTGCAAGAAGCAACTGCCATATAGCCTGCTCGTTAGTAAACTTTATCTCCGTCTTGACAGGATGGATATTTACGTCTATATCCTCCGGATCCACGGTGAGAAAGATGAAATAAGGAATCTGTTCACCAGACGGAATAAGCCTTTCCACCGCCTTCTGTATGGCCTTGTGGAAATAAGGATGCTTCATGAATCTTCCGTTGACGAAGAAGAACTGCGGTGCTCCGCTCTTCTTGGAAGACTCCGGTTTGCCGACATATCCCCTTATTCCGCATATCGTGGTCTTGTCCTCGATAGGCAGGAGCGTCTTGTTTATCTTCTTTCCAAAGAAATCCACGATTCTCTGCAATTGGGTAGTGGCAGGAAGAATCATCACAGGCTGTCCGTTCTGATAGAGTTCAAACTTGACATTAGGATAGACAAGTGCGATTCTCTCAAAGGTCTCGGTGATGTTTTTCATCTCCGTCTTGTCACTTTTGAGGAACTTTCTTCTTGCCGGCACGTTGTAGAAGAGGTTTTCTACATTGAAATTACTTCCAGGAGCGCACGCTATCTCCTCCTGACTGGTCACATTTGATGAGCCTGCAATCTTCAGACAAGTGCCGAGTTCTTCCTCTTTACGGCGCGTCTGCAGCGTTACCTGCGCCACAGCGGCAATGGAAGCCAAGGCTTCACCACGAAATCCCATGGTATGAAGCGTGGCGAGATCAGAGAATTGCGCAATCTTTGACGTGGCATGGCGCTCGAAGGAGAGGCGAGCATCAGTATCGGACATACCACATCCGTCATCAATAACCTGTATTGATGTCCTACCGGCATCGACGATAAGCACCTTAATCGTCTTTGCTCCGGCGTCTATAGCATTCTCCACCAGTTCCTTTACCACGGAGGCAGGGCGCTGAATGACCTCTCCTGCAGCTATCTGGTTTGCTACATAGTCAGGAAGTAACTGTATTATGTCCATTTACCTTTCAGTAGATTGTCAAAAATAATTTGACAATAGTTGATTTGTATAAAGGTGAGTGCTCATTGATAATAATGATTCGACTCACATATTATTCTTTTAAGTAGGTGATCGGAATTATTTTTATAATATCTATACATTATCAAAATGATTTTGATTACCTACTTATATTTTTCTCTTAGGCGGCTCACGTCTTTTCTCTTCCTTCAGCACAGCATCGTTACCCTTGCCTCGCCATAGGAAAATGTCGTCTTTATTCTTAGGTCGGATGAAGTCAAACCATGCGAAATTAGGCAACTTATACTTGTCTGGCGGTATCTGACTGATAGGATACATGGTGCCTTCAGCTCGGCAAGTCCATATATGGTCGAGCTTTTTGTCAGCCGTGAGATACATCTTCATGGTGTCAGTCTCAAGATAATTGAGCCCGATAATAGTGGAATCAGCATCATCTACGGGGTAATAGATAGTCTGCACATTGCCCACAGACCATGTCTGACGAGGGTTTCCATCCTCGAAATAGACCCTCATCTCCTTGGCAGCGACCTGATTGAAATGCACGGAATCCATCTGCTCGACGCTCAAAGCCTGCCCTATCACGTCAGCATAATGTATGGTGGAATCCTTCATATAGGCATGCATCACCTCTCCGAGCACCTGTCTGCCCATATTCCATACTATAGGATCCTTGTACATCGTCATACATGAGTCGAGAGAATTATAGACCAGGGAATCGCATACCGCCTGTATGTCATTGCGATAAGCACGCACCTTATTGAAGGCATGTATCTGTCGATAGACAGAATCCGTCTCAATATTGAATGTGTACATCTTGATACTATCGCCATGCAGATAGAGAGTATCCTTCTGCGAATAGTCCATCACGACGGCAGAGTCTGTGGCATAGCCGTAACCAGTCTTCTCTTCATAGTAGATATGATTGCCGAGGAAGGTGTTCTTATTGAGAGAATCCACATATACCACATTGCCAAAGCCCTCATTGGAGTTGGTCTTGTTGTTGGTATAGAGGCTGTCTGCGGTGATGGTCTTCGGTCCATTATAGACAGTAGAGCGACCATAGAGCTCAGAACGCTCAGTGGAAGTGTTGTAATAAGCATCCTTTGTGTGGACGATACCATTCTTGGACGTGATTACCGACGGTCCTACTACGTGGGAAAGGGTGGCTTTCGTGTCGTAATACATGGTGTCGGAAGTCATTGTAAACTGCTTATTCTTCAGTTTTACGTTGTAATAGAACACCGACTGGCGTGTTTCCGTATTGTATTGTCCCCAGTCAGAAGTCAATGTACTGCCGTTATCCACGAGTTTTCCGCCCTCAAAGAAATAGGCAATGCCATACATACGGTCATAATTCAGGGAGTCACAATAGAGCGTTGACTTCCTATGCTTGAGCACGACATTACGCCTTGCCTCTGCCATCTCATCATTGCCATCATACCATGCGTATTCAGAATGGAGAGACAAAGTATCTCCCTGGCGCATCTTGACGTGTCCGTAAGCCTCGAAACTATTGCTTTGCTCATAGAAATAAGCACTGTCACAGGTCAGCGTAGCGCCCTTATGACGGAATGAAACCTTACCTTTCGCAATCTGAGCATCAGGATGCGGACCATAGATGTCATAATACAATTCGTCTGCATGAACGAGATAAATGCGCTCATCGACCTGCTTGACACCCTTACGGTGGCGTCGTGGCTTGACGGAATAGGCAATACTAATTCCAAAAAGGCACAGGACCATAAACAATATGATTCTGTGCCAGTTATAGTTCTTTATTTTTTCAGTCGTATTCACTTTACCCAACCTTCGTATTCAAAGTTACAATTCTTGTAGCGGTCATCCATTCTGACGTAAGTATCTGCCACTTTCTTCTTTACCCATTCATGTATTACCTTGTCACGTTCACGGGCAAGAACGACATTACGCATCACCTGGAAGTCCTCTGTTATCGTGGCTCTGTGACCGTCGATGCGGGTTTTGAGTCTTACTATAGCGCAGACAGTCTTTCCCTTGTCATTGATCATGGTGAATGATTTGGAAATCTGACCCACCTTCAGAGTGTCAACGACGCGAGCCACCTCAGTAGGGAGGTCTCTCATTCTGAACTTAGAGGTGCGTCCGTCTTCATTCTGGAAGGACATAAGTCCGTAACTGTTGCGAGTATCCTTATCATCAGAGATGAATGTAGCGCCATTCTCAAATGTAAATTTCTCAGCGCGAATATCATCAGCGATAGAGTCAAGGCGGAGCAAAGCTGCATCGATGGATGCTTGTGGCACCTTTGGCTTGCGCAGAATGTGGCGGAACTTAATCTTGTCTCCACGCTTGTCAATCAACTGTATGATGTGGAATCCTAACTCAGACTCTACAATCTTACTAATCTTCTTAGGGTCAGTGAGATTGAAAGCTACTGCTGCAAAGGCAGGATCGAGGTGAGCACGACCAGTGTAATCCATCTCACCACCCTGACGAGCGGTGCCTGGGTCCTCGGAATAGAGGCGTGCCAAGGTAGCAAAAGTGGTCTTGCCGGTGGTTACGCGCTCGGTATAGTCACGGAGATCATCCTTCACCTTATTTATATCCTCAATAGGAATGCGCGGAGCAGAAGTGATAATCTGCACCTCCACCTCAGTAGGCACGAAAGGAATGCTATCCTCTGGCAGGTTGCGGAAGTAAGCTCTCACGTCAGCAGGAGTCACTTTCACGTCCTCCACGAGCTTCTCACGCATCTTCTGCACGAGCTGACGATTCTTGAAATCATCGTGAAGTTCCTGTCGCATCTTAGTGATACTCTGCTTACGATAGTCTTCCAGCTTCTCTCTTGAGCCAGCCATCTGTATCCAAGCATTGATCTGCTGGTCAATGACCTGCGACACTTCAGCCTCGCTGACCTCAATACTGTCAATGGCAGCCTGATGGAGGAAAAGCTTCTGGACAGCCAACTGCTCAGGAATGCGGCAATCAGGGTCACCACCCAAGTCGTAACCTTCCTGCTCGCCCTGCAGTCTCATCATCTCAATATCAGAACGCAGGATAGCCTCATCGCCGACAACCCATACCACTTCGTCAAGGAAATTGACTCCAGAGAGGTCTATTGGCTTCGGAATATCTGTGCTTACGCTGTCAGTATCTTCCTTATCGTCGGCTGTTGCCTCCTTTACGATGTTGCTTTCACTCTGTGGCTCAGTGGCTTTTGAAGCAAAATGCCCCATAGAGCGACTTGCGAAAGAAGTCACTCCGATGAGTAAAAGGGAAGCTATTATATAGTATATTCTTTTCATTCTTAATGTTTATTGACTGTAGCTACTACGTCCTTATTTACCACTACAGGAAACTTCTTACGCAATCCCTGAAGCCATTTCTTCTCCATAGCATCCTGATAGTCGGATGTCACCTGTGAACGGACATCGCTCATCTCCTTTGGAGCCTTGAGCATCTTACCGTATGTGGCACAATAAGGATAGTCTTTCTTCTCAGCAGGGATAGTATCGACGTCAAATTCATATTTGTCCACGAGGACATTATCACCCTTTTTGAAGAGTCCTTTCTCCACTCTGATCTTCAGTACGGAGTCTGAATTGAAAGTAGAGCGAAGCACTTCCGCCCATTTATCAAAGGAAACGCCTTTCAGTGACTTCTTCACTGCAGCGATATCCTTATTATCTTTGGCATAATAAGCTATGCCTTTGAAGCGTGGGGAGTCCCACTTATATTTCTTTTTATTCTTTTTGAAGAAAGCCTTCAAGCCCTCTTCATCCTTGCTTGCCTTATCCCATACCTCACGATTGCTGATTTCATAGAGCAGCAGTCCATCGTGATATTCCTGGAAAAGATACTTTGTATCCTGGTCGATGGCAGCGAGAGAGTCGGCACGCTGGTTCATCAGATTGGCAGGAGTAGTGTTACCCTGCTTTGCAAGTGCCTCAATCTTCTCATTTATGACAGCCTCACGGAGTCCGCGAGCCTCGATAAAGTTTCTGATATCCACGCGTAAAGAGTCGAATGGCGGAAAGTCAGCATGCTTTATCATCTTTATGATATGATAGCCAACAGACGAGAGGACTGGCTTGGACATCTCGCCATCCTTCAATGCGAAGGTGGCATCTTCAAATTCTTTCAGAGTCTGACCTCTGCTTATCTGACCTATAGAGCCACCGCGCTGTGCCGAACCAGGGTCCTCACTGTATTTTCTTGCCATCTCAGCGAAGTCTGCGCCAGCAAGAAGGGCGTTATATATGGAGTCAGCACGTTGCTTTACCTTGCTCTGAGTCTGCGCATCAGCCTGCTGTGCCAAGCGCAAAAGGATGTGAGCAGGCTCCACCAATCCGTCAGGACCTATTCTATCCTTCGTAGATTGATAGATTTTTCTTGCTTCGACCTCAATATCAGCATCGTCAATAAGAGTAGGACGAATCTGCTGATCACGATATTCCAGATACTCCTTATTGAAAGAAGTAAGAGTATCAAAATGCTCTTCGAGGGCGGCAGCCACCTTCAGTTTGTAGTTGGCAAACAGTTCCACATATTCCTCCACGGTCTTTCTGTCGATGACACCGTCGGTATTGTTCTTGTTATAGGAATATTCAAATTCGGAACGCAGTACAGGTTTTCCTCCTACAGTCATGATAACAGGGTCATTGACCTGCGCACTTACAGCCAAAGAGCATAGCAGTCCAGCTACGGACATTGCAAATTTCGTCATTTCTATTGTTTGGTTGCTTTATTGATTCTTACATTGTCCAACGGAGAAAGCCGTTGGCACTGTGGCAAATTATTGTATAATTATGATTGTTTGGTGGTCTTGTATGCCCGTTGCCAAGAATTGACGGAACGCAACGCCATAACATTGTCATTGCCATCAATCAGACATCAGGACGACAAAACCACCAAACAACTATCTATTACATAGGACGGCTATAGTTAGGAGCCTCGGAAGTAATGATCACCTCGTGTGGGTGGCTCTCAAGGATGCCGGCATTGGTAATGCGGGTAAACTTGGCATTGTGGAGAGACATGATGTCTTTCGCTCCGCAATATCCCATACCTGAACGGAGACCGCCTACGAGCTGATAAATCACCTCCTGAACAGTTCCCTTGTAAGGTACGCGACCAGCGATACCTTCCGGTACGAGTTTCTTTGCTTCTTTCACGCCACCCTGGAAGTAACGGTCGGCAGAACCTTTCTCCATAGCTTCGAGAGAACCCATACCACGGTAAGACTTAAACTTACGTCCGTTGTAGAGAATGGTCTCACCAGGAGCCTCTTCTGTACCAGCTACGAGTGAACCAATCATTACAGAGTAGCCACCAGCTGCCAATGCCTTAACTACGTCACCAGAATAACGGAGTCCGCCGTCAGCGATAAGAGGCACACCAGTGCCCTCAAGCGCACAAGCAACGTCATAAACAGCAGACAACTGAGGAACACCTACGCCAGCAACGATACGTGTGGTACAGATAGAACCAGGACCGATACCTACCTTTACGCCATCAGCGCCATTGTCTACCAAGTATTTAGCAGCCTCGCCTGTTGCCACATTACCGACAACAACATCTACCTGAGGGAAGGCAGCCTTTACTGCGTGCAACTTCTCTACTACACCCTTGGAATGTCCGTGAGCAGTATCAATAACGATAGCATCGGCACCAGCCTCAACCAAAGCCTTGGCTCTGTCGAGAGTATCGGCAGTAACACCAACTCCAGCTGCGACACGCAGACGACCTTTCTCATCTTTGCATGCCATTGGCTTGTCCTTTGCCTTTGTGATATCCTTATAAGTAATCAAACCTACAAGATGGTTTGCATTATCCACAACAGGAAGTTTCTCGATCTTGTTCTCCTGAAGAATCTGAGCAGCTGCTGTCAAGTCGGTCTGCTGATGGGTAGTAACAAGATTCTCAGAAGTCATCACCTCGTCAATCTTCTTGTCAAGGTGACGCTCGAAACGCAAGTCACGATTTGTTACAATACCAACCAAATGGTTTTCGTCGTCAACAACAGGAATACCACCAATATGATAGTCATGCATCATATCAAGAGCATCCTGCACTGTGCTTCCGCGACGAATAGTGACTGGATCGTAAATCATTCCATTCTCGGCACGCTTCACAATGGCCACCTGGCGTGCTTGCTCCTCAATAGACATGTTCTTGTGGATAACACCGATACCTCCCTCACGAGCTATGGCTATGGCCATAGACGCCTCGGTAACAGTATCCATAGCGGCTGTTACGAATGGAACGTTCAACTCGATATTACGAGAGAACTTGGTTTTCAACTCTACCTCTTTAGGCAGTACCTCTGAATAAG
>URJQ01000071.1 GCA_900548195.1 uncultured Prevotella sp. | reverse complement strand
TTATCCCCCTGTAAGGGGGAAGATATATACGTTCTTCGACTTGCGGTTTCCCAATTGCGTCAGCGCGATTTTTCACTTTTCACTTTTCACTATTCACTTTTCACTAAAGAAAAGGTAACTCCTATTCTTCATTCTTAATTCTTCATTTAATGAATTCTTCATTTTGAAGATTTTTTCATCTCCTTTAGCACCTTGACAGCTTCGGAGACGGAGTTGATCATTTTGATGACGACGCGGTTTTTGCCTCCCACTTCTCGCATATCGCAGACTCGGGAATGATTCATCACGTAAGCGATAATCTTACTAAAGACTTCGCTCTGATAGAAGACGCTCTGATTGTTGCTTACGAGTTGCATCTGAAGCATGTGCTGCTTGAGCATTATCTTCTCACATCCAAGAGAGCGACCGAGACGACGTAGCATGACCACCTGCATCAGTTCCTCTCCTTCATGCGGAACAGGTCCGAAACGGTCTTCCAATCGCTTGCGGTAAGCATTGAGATCATCGTCAGATTCGATATTGTCGAGCTCGCGATAGAGCAACATTCTCTCACTGCTTCCCGGCACATAGGTGTCAGGGAAATACATTTCCATGTCGCTCTCCACGTTGCAATCATCCACAAAATCCTCGCCAGTAAGTTTTTCTCCCTCAGCCAACTGCTCTGAATATAAATCCTGAAATTCATCATTCTTCAGTTCGTTGACAGCCTGCGAGAGGATTTTCTGATAGGTCTCATAGCCGAGGTCTTCCATAAATCCGCTCTGCTCAGCTCCGAGAAGGTTTCCTGCTCCGCGGATGTCGAGGTCTTGCATAGCGAGATTAAATCCGCTTCCGAGGTCGGAGAATGTCTCCAAAGCCTCCAGACGACGTCGGCTCTCTGTAGGGAGAAGGGAGAGAGGAGGGGCAAGAAGATAGCAGAAAGCCTTGCGATTGGAGCGTCCCACGCGTCCACGCATCTGGTGAAGGTCGGACAATCCGAATCGGTGGGCATCATTGATGATGATGGTGTTGGCATTAGGAATGTCGATACCATTCTCCACAATCGTAGTGGAGAGGAGCACATCATAATCATGATTCATGAATCCGATGATGATTTTCTCCAGTTGCTCCGGACTCATCTGTCCATGACCGATAGCCACTCGGCAGTCAGGCACGGCGCGTTCTATCTGTCGTGCCAATGATTCGAGGTTTGAGATGCGGTCATTGACGAAGTACACCTGACCGTTGCGGCTCATCTCAAAGTTGATGGCATCAGCGATAAGCTCTTGTGAGAATGATGCTATCTCTGTCTGAATAGGATGTCGGTTAGGTGGTGGAGTGCGCATGATGCTCATGTCTCTTGCTCCCATGAGTGAGAACTGCAGGGTGCGCGGAATAGGAGTGGCAGACATAGTGAGCGTGTCGATATTGGTCTTGAGCTGGCGTAGCTTCTCCTTTACGGAGACACCGAACTTCTGTTCCTCGTCGATGATGAGCAGTCCGATGTCCTTCCATTTCACGTTCTTACCGATAAGCTTATGCGTTCCCACGAGGATGTCTATTTTTCCCTCCTCAAGGTCAGCGAGAATCTGCTTTGTCTGCTTTGCCGAACGGGCACGAGAGAGGTAATCCACGCGCACAGGAAGGTGCGCCATGCGGTCGCGGAAAGTCTGGAAATGCTGGAAAGCGAGCACCGTGGTAGGCACGAGCACAGCCACTTGCTTAGAGTCGCAAGCCGCCTTGAATGCAGCTCTCACAGCCACTTCCGTCTTTCCGAATCCCACATCGCCACAGACGAGGCGATCCATAGGGCGTGCGCTCTCCATGTCGGCTTTCACTTCAGCCGTCGCCTTCATCTGGTCGGGGGTGTCCTCATAGAGGAAAGAGCCCTCCAGTTCATTCTGCAGATAGCTGTCTTTCGAGAATGCGAAGCCCTTCTCATGACGTCTCTTGGCATAGAGCTTGATGAGGTCGCGGGCAATATCCTTGATGCGCTTCTTGGCACGTTCTTTCAGTCTGTCCCAAGCGCCAGTGCCAAGAGTGGAGAGACGTGGCGGTTCGCCTGTGTCACTACGACGGTATTTGGAGATTTTATATAGGGAATGGATGGACACATCCACCTTGTCGTTGCCCTGATAGACGATGCGTATGACCTCACGATAAGTGTCGCCGACAGGCACTCGCATCAATCCTGCAAACTTACCAATGCCGAAATCCACATGCACGATGAAGTCGCCAGGCTCCATCTCCTGCAATTCCTTCATAGTCAATGCCATCTTGCCAGCGCGGGCAGACTGCGTGCGGAGGTTGTATTTATGGTAACGTCCGAATATCTCGTGGTCAGTAAAGAGGCACATCGCCATATCTTTATCCACGAAGCCTGCGTGAAGAGTCTTCTCCACCTCCCCAATGTCAGCCTTGCTGATGCGAGGTGACGCTCCTCCCTCCGCATCGTCAGGCGAGAGGATGCTGCGCAGTCGCTCCACCTGTTTGCGTGAATCGGAGAGAATAAATATCTTATACTGCTGCAGAAGATAATCTTCTACGGTCTGTTTTAATAGTTCAAACTGCTTGTTGACAGGAGGTTGCGGGATGGTGTGGAAATGTATCTGCGCAAACTTTTTGCCTTGGGCTGACAGTTCGGCTTCCGAAAAGGCAGACTGTGAGAAAGTCACCTTCTTCAGTGCCTCGATGCTCTGCATGAAACGGGAAGGCGGACAGAGATTCAACGCTGCATTCATCTCGCGCCGTATCTCTTCCTGCTCCTGCTCTGTGGCGCCGCTCATGCGGTCTGTCATGGCTTGTGATGAGAAACCTTCATCGTATGTCTTTCCGATAACATCGCTAATAAATTTCAATCCCTGCGACACAATGATGCTTTCGCTATCGAGAAACTCGGTGAGAGGAATCTTTTTCTCATTTGACTTTGCCAGTTCTGGAACTATTTCAATAGCATCTTTTTTATCTTTCGATAATTGATTCTCTATCTCGAAGGTGCGGATAGTGTCGATTTCATCGCCAAAGAAGTCGATACGGAAAGGCAGTTCGTGACTGAAGGAATACACGTCGAGGATGCTTCCGCGCACAGCAAACTGTCCCGGCTCATAGACATAGTCCACCATGCTGAAGCCAAGGTCGCGCAACTGATGCTCTACATCTACTATATCAATATTCTGATTGACTGCGAGGCGGATGCTTCTGTCATTCAGCACCTTCTTGCTTACAGCCATTTCAGCCATAGCTTCCGGATGAGTGACGACGTAGAGAGACTGCTCAGCCTGCCTTGCTGCAAGGCGTGACATCACCTCCGTGCGGAGAATCTCATTGGCAGCGTCGCGCTGACCGTATTTGACAGCTCTGCGATATGATGAAGGGAAGAAGAGCACATGGTCGGTGCCTAATAGCTGGGTCAGGTCTTGATAGAAATAACCAGCTTCGTCAGCATCGCGCAGAATGAAGATGACGGACTGCTTTATCTTTCCTGCAACGGCAGAAAACAATAAAGGACACGAAGAACCGGCAAGACCATCAATCATCAGATTCTTGACAGTTTTGCTCAATAAAGCCTTTGCCAAAGCCTTTGTCTGAGTGGCTTTGGCGTAATGGTTTAGCAATTTATTTATTTCCATCATTTCTAAACAATATGCAAAGTTATAAAAAAAAGAGTTAATAATGTAGGTTTGTGGAAATAATTTACTAATTTTGCATCAAAATAATCATAAAACCAAAATAAAGAAGGCAATCAGCCTGAACAAAAAAAGTAACTATCAATGAGTGACAGCGTTATAATTATCCCTACCTATAATGAAAAGGAGAACATAGAAAAGATTATCCGTGCCATATTTGGCTTGGAGAAGTGCTTCCATATCCTTGTGATTGACGACGGTTCACCTGACGGAACAGCGCAGATAGTCCACAGACTTATGGATACCGAGTTCGGAGATCGCCTCTTTATCATTGAGAGATCTGGAAAATTAGGACTCGGCACTGCCTATATTGCTGGTTTCAAATGGGCTATAGAGCATAAGTATGACTATATATTCGAAATGGATGCCGACTTCAGTCACGATCCTAACGATGTGCCACGTCTCTATGCAGCGTGTCACGATGAGGGCTATGATGTCGCTATTGGCTCACGTTACGTCAGCGGAGTGAACGTGGTAAACTGGCCTATCGGACGTGTGCTGATGAGCTATTTCGCATCCAAATATGTGCGCTTCGTTACAGGATTCAAGGTGCATGACACCACAGCGGGATTCAAATGCTACAAGCGCAGAGTGCTGGAGACTATCGAGCTCGACAAGATTCGATTCAAAGGTTATGCCTTCCAGATAGAGATGAAGTTTACTGCATATAAGATTGGATTCAAGATTAAGGAGGTGCCTGTCATCTTCGTCAACCGTCGCGAGGGCGTATCAAAGATGAGTGGTGGCATATTTGGCGAAGCCTTCTTCGGCGTAATGCGTCTCCGACTGGATGGATGGTTTAGAAAATATCCTAAGATCAAGGACTAATAGCTTGCCCATAAAATATCAATGTTTAATGTTGTGGTTTTGTTGTTTAGTGGTTTAGTGATTTTGTTGAATGTATAAACAATGCAATCAACAAAACAACCAGACAACAAAACAACCAGACAACAAAACAACCAGACAGCACTAACGTATTGATAATATAATTCTTTCGCATTAGAATGACAATAGAGGAAAATGGTCAGCAATCGAAGACCGTTTTCCTCTATTTTTTGTATCCCCATCAATCATCCCCAACCAGCAAAAGCCACTGTGCCAACGGCTTTTACCGTTGGTTATCAACGCCCAACTAAACGACAACCAACGTCATTTATCCAATCCATCATGGATGATGGAGAAGGTCTTTGCCATCAGAGCCTTGGTGTCGTTATACTCTGGTGAGGTAGGGTAGATAGGCTCGTGGATGGTGAGGCGAAGGGAATGATAGACAGCGAAGTGCATATCATGATTGCGAGGCATAATGTCATAACTGCCATTGATGGTAATCGGGACGATAGGGATGCGGAGCTCTTGCGCCAAGAGGAATCCTCCGCGCTTGAAAGGTCCCATCTCTCCCGTCTTAGTGCGTGCCCCTTCGGGAAACATTACTACAGACATACCGTTCTGAAGGGTGTCGTGAGTGTCGTCGTAAGTTTTCTTAATCTTCTGCGGAGTGCGCTTATCCACGGCAATATGCTTTGCTGCGCGACAGGTGGCACCTACGAATGGGATGCTGAAAAGTTCGTATTTCATCATCCATTTGAAGTTGCGGTTGAGGTAACCATAGATGAGGAAGATATCGAAGGCGCCCTCATGATTGCTCATGAAGATATACTGCTCATCGGGACGAAGGTGCTCCCTGCCTTCCACTTTGACGGGGAGTAGAAGTATTCTTACCACTATCTTGCTCCAAATCTTTCCAGGATAGTATGACCAGAAATGCGCATTACCGAAATGCGTACCCAAGAGAGTCACCCAAGAAAGCATGATAAGCGAAATGATTATCACCGGAGCACAAATAAGGAGTTGGTATATGTAGTAAAAATATTTCATGTTTCAATTCCTCATATTCAGGTGGTTGCAGTCGCTCCACTCGAATTATCAATATTGATGTAGGGAACGAACAGACTTCCTTTGCCTTATGAATGCTTGAAGAATATCTGTTCGCCTTGTGATTGCTTGTTGAAATTGCCGTCGCGTATTACTGGCATACCGCTGCAAATGGTGTCGAGCACTCTCCAGTGGAATTGCTTTCCTGTCAGTGGACTCCATTTGCATTTGCTCTGGATGCAGTCCTCAGTGACAGTCCAAGGTTCGCCTTTGCGCACGATGGTGATGTCTGCCTTGTAGTCTTTGCGAAGGAATCCTCTCGACTGTATGCCGAAGAGACGGGCTGGATTGTGAGCCATCAGCTCGACAAGGCGCTCAATTGTCAGCACGCCTTCATCGACGAGGGAGAGCATTGCGACGAGAGAAAACTGTATCATCGGCATTCCCGACATAGCTTTCGCTGCGCCTCCTTGCTTTTCCTCAATGGCATGAGGAGCATGGTCGGTGCCGATTGTGGATATTTGTCCGCTCATCAGTCCGTGGCGTAGAGCGTCGCGGTCGCTCGGCTTCTTGATTGCAGGATTGCATTTTATCAGCGAACGGAGCGTGGCGTAGTCGTTGTTGCAGAACAAGAGGTGAGCCACAGTTGCCTCGGCAGTAATCATCGGAAGGTCTGTAGTGGCTGTGGCATCGGGGAAGATGGCTTTCAGTTCAGCCTCAGTGGTGATATGAGCGATGTGAAGTCGTGCTCCTGTCTGTCGGGCGAGGTTTGCCGCAAGGCATGAAGACTCAAGGCAAGCCTCTTCGGAACGTATCAATGGATGGAACATCACATCCGGATCATCGCCCATTTGCTTCTTCACCTGCTCCATATTGCGATTGATAATCTCTGTGTCTTCGCAGTGCGACATGACCGGAAGGTGGAGGCGTGCGGCAGTTTGGAATATCTTTATCAGTGCCCCCATCTTATCCACCAGCATATTACCAGTGGAAGAGCCCATGAAGAGCTTAATGCCAGGAATCTCTTCAGCCGGCATCTGTGCCAGTTCGTCGATGTTATCGTTAGTAGCCCCAGGGAAGAAAGCCCAGTTGATGTGGCTCTTTTGCTTTGCAATAGCTTGCTTTTCGCGTAGTGCTTCGATGCAGGTGGTCTGTGGCTTAGTGTTTGGCATATCAAAATAAGAAGTGACACCGCCGTATGCCGCTGCTCTGCTTTCCGACTCGATGTCAGCTTTGTGGGTCAATCCAGGCTCGCGGAAGTGGACGTGAGTGTCGATAATGCCCGGCAGGATATAGCATCCCTCAGCATCAATGACGTCGTAAGCTTCATCGTCTGGAGCCTGCGGAGTATCGTTGCCTTCGATGATGTCGATTATCTTGTCGCCTTTAACAATAAGAGAGCCAACGAAGTGTCGGCCCTCATTTATGATTGTTCCTTTTGATATGATGATGTTCATGTTTCTACGCTTGTTTTTAATTCATAATGCATTTTGAATTATGAATTATGAATTATGCATTATGAATTAAAGATTTACTTTCCCGGCTCAGCCATCTGATTAGGAGTAGGCGGAGCTACTTGCTCATTATTTTCCGTAACAGGAGCAGATGTAGGTTCCTCCATGCCAGTCATAATGGCTTGATTGCGCTCAGCGGCCTGCATAAATTCCTTGACGTAAGGGTCGTTCTTGAACTTAGGAGTAGCCTTTGTCATAAGAGCATCAATCCAAGCATTGGTGAGAGGAATCTCCATTGCGCTGGTGACCATCTGGAAAACGTATGGACCGAGGATATTGTCAAAATTGTCTTCGATGAACGTGGTGACGATTTTGTCGCACTCCTGGTCGAGCATAGCAGCCTTCTGACTGAGTTTGTGGTTTACCACATCCATATCTTCACCGTCCATGATGGCGCGGCTCTGCTGATGACCGAGGTCTGCTATCTGATTGCTAATGCGATTATATCTCTCTATGAAGGCAGCGAGAGAGTCATTGAGAGGTGTTCCGGTGCAGGTCTGCTTAGCGGTATTAAACTGGATTACGATTTCTCCATCTTCGAGCACGATAGGCATGATGCTCTCATCGTCGATATAGAGTGCGCCCACCTTCACGGTGTCGAGAGTGCCTTTGAAAGTAAACTGTCCATGTACCACGTCGCATGAGTCGATATTCTTCAGTTGATCACCCTTCACGGCTTTGAGGTAAAGCATTCGTCCGTCAAGATTCTGGACGTCAGAAGTGCCCTGAATATTGAAGGTGCTGGAACATGAAGCAAGCAATGCTGCTGTGAAGAGGAGGAAAAATATTCTTTTCATATTATTGTGATTGTCTAATTTATTCACACGTTTATTTACACGCAAAGATACAACGGATTACCGAAGTATGAAAATAAATTTATGCTTTTTAGTGAACAAAGCAAAGAATTATATTTTTTTTTGAATTGTGAAAAAATGAATAAATATGACAAAAAGTCAAGAAAAAGGTCTGTTTTTATATAAATAAGTCCTGATTATCAGAGGTTTCTCTCTTCCTTGCGAAATTCGTAAGACATTCTGTGGGTGGAATATAGTTCCAGAATTGCGCCTACGAGCAATGCCACCACCCAGTTGTGGTGTATGTAATGCACATAGTTGTTGTAGCCATCGATGCTTGTAGCCATGTATGGGAAAATGAGATGGAATGTGTCTTCCAGCATGAGCAGTCCGGAGATGATGAAGCATACATCGCCGAAAATCATGATTTTGCGCAGACGACGTATGGTGAAGTTATTGCCATCGTAGGTCTGGCTCATCTGTATAAGGGCAAAACTGATACATCCCAGGACGAATACGATGGTCATGATTTCAGGCATGAAGCCGAATATCTTGCATCCTACGCCGATGACCATCATTATTGCTCCAGCGAGGAAGATGTAGTTTTGTATTTTTGTCATTTGTTTTTGTTTATTTATGTTGTTTTGTTGTTTGTAAGGTTTTCATTATACTCCCTAAAGGCAACAAAACGCTCCAACGATGATTATTACTCTGTCTTCTGATCAGTGCTCATGATGAATATGTCCTCATTCTCGCGCTTCATGAGATAGCGCTCGCGAGCCACTCGCTCTACGCCTTTCGGAGTGTTGATGAGTGCATCAAGGCGTGTGGAGTCACGCTCAAACTGCTCCTGATATTGGTTTATCTCAGCTTTGAGTTCATTGATTTGCATATTCAGAATGGCGTATTTGCGCAAGCTTCCTTCGTCCACCACGCCTACGAGGAGCAAGCCTATGATGATGGTGATGAGATACTTGTGTCTGCCAATGTATGCCCATATAGTGTTTATCTTTCCCATGAAGCAAAGTTTATTTGATTTTGCAAAGTTACTTTATTCTGATGAGATAATCAAGAAAAGTGATGATATTTCAATCTTATTAACTTATTGGTTGTTGGTTATTGGTTGTTGGTTATTGGTTGTTTAGAAAATAAAATATCAATTTTTAATATTGTGGTTTTGTTGTTTAGTGGTTTAGTGATTTTGTTGAATGTATAAACAATGCAATCAACCAGACAACAAAACAACAAAACAACCAGACAACAAAACAACTAAACAATACCATCCGCAAATTCCCGACTGATAGAGTTGGAGAAAGATGTGCAAACGTGTGAAGAGAAAGCCTGTCCGTAGCGTATCATGTCCCTCCATTCTTCTTCTTTCAGAGAGACAAAATCCTTTGCGTCGATATGTCCTTTTCGATGTAATCCGTAGATAAATCCAGCATTGAAATTATCACCAGCGCCAATAGTGCTCACTGTCTTTACAGGAGCAGTAGGGTAGGTGGCGTGCAGCGAAGGCGTAAAGAGATGCAGGGGCTTACTTCCATCGGTGCAGATAAAGCAAGGGCAGAAAGGGCTGATATGCTTTTCGTAGATTATCTCCACATCGTCAGTGCCGTAAAGATAGATGAAGTCTTCGAGCGAACCGCGCACCACTGTGGAACACTGCATATTCTCATTGATATTGTCCATGATTAGCGGGATGTCCTCAATATGCGATTTACGGAAATTGATGTCGTAATAGATGAATGCTCCAGCCTTGTGAGCCTTCTCTATGAATGGTTTCACCACATCGCGAAGTACGGGATTGACTGCAAAGAATGAGCCGAAGAGCAGGACGTCATCAGCTGTGATGTCGGGAAAACGTCTCTCTATGCGAGCGTGTGCGTGATCCTTATAAAATTCGTAGCACGCATCATTCCTGTCATTGAGGAATGCCAACGATATATGCGACTTGCTGTCTTGACGACGGTTGACGTATTCTGTCGATACACCGTTGTCTGTAAGGTAATTGACTATTATGTCGCCGACGTGGTCGTTGCCCGTTTCGGTTACGATAGTAGCAGGCACTCCCGTTCTGCCAAGCGAGATGATGGCATTGTAAGTGCTTCCTCCCGGTACAGCGGCAGATGGCTTGTCGTCCTTGAATATTATGTCGAGTATGGTTTCTCCTAAGCCTATTATCATTCTTTGGTTGTTGGTTGACGGTTGTTGGTTGACGGTTGTTGGTTGACGGTTGTTGGTTGACGGTTATGGGTTATGTGGGCGAATAGTGGTAATTTACCAACAACCCACAACCGACAACCCATAACAACCATTCAGCCTACAAAGTTATGAAAAAGAATTGAATGAAACGGCTTTTTGTGTGAATTTTTAATAAAAAAGGTGTGACTTTTAGTTTCTAAAGAAAAAAAGTATTACTTTTGTGGGCAAGTAAAAAAAATAGTGTCGGATGCTGAATGCAACGATGCCAACCAAAAATAAAATACATAATACTAAAATACCAAAAACCCACAACCGTCAACCAACAACCAAAAACCAAAAAAACTATGAATTTAGTAGAAAGATTCGTAAACTATACTAAGTTTGACACTCAGTCCAGCGAAGATAGCCAGACAGTGCCAAGTACTTCAAAGCAGCTTATCTTTGCCAAGTATCTCAAGGAAGAACTTGAGCGTGAAGGACTCGCTGACGTGGAGATGGACGATAACGGCTATATCTACGCTACGCTGAAAAGCAATTCCAAGAAGAATATTCCGACTATCGGATTTATCTCTCACTATGATACATCGCCTGACTGCTCTGGAGCTAACGTCAATCCAAGAATAGTAACAAACTATGACGGCGGTGACATCGTCCTCTCTGAGGGCATCATCTCTTCGCCAAGCAAGTTCCCAGAACTCCTTGCCCACAAGGGTGAAGACCTTATCGTAACTGATGGCCACACTCTTCTCGGTGCTGACGACAAGGCTGGTATCGCTGAAATCGTTCAGGCTATGGTTTATCTCCAGCAGCATCCTGAGATTGAGCATGGCGATATCCGCGTAGGCTTCAATCCTGATGAGGAAATCGGCATGGGCGCACATTATTTCGATGTCGAGAAATTCGGATGCGAATGGGCTTACACAATGGATGGTGGCGACCTCGGCGAACTGGAATATGAGAACTTCAACGCTGCCGGAGCGAAAATCAATTTCACAGGTGTCAGCGTTCATCCTGGATATGCTAAGGGCAAGATGATCAATGCTGCTCGCATCGCTACAGAGTTTGCACAGATGCTTCCAGAGGACGAGACCCCAGAGGCCACTGATGGCTATCAGGGATTCTTCCATCTCACTGGCATGACAGGAGGCGTAGAGAAAGCACAGCTCTCATATATCATCCGCGACCACGACCGTGCACGCTTCGAAGAGCGTAAGCGCCAGATGAGCAAGGTGGTGGAAATAATCAATGAGAAATATGGCGAAGGCGTTTGCGAAGCAAGCATCAATGACCAGTACTATAATATGAAGGAGAAGATAGAGCCAGTGCAGCATGTCGTTGACCTCGTGCTCCGCGCAATGCAGGAAGAAGGCTTCTCTCCAAAAGTGCAGCCTATCCGTGGCGGTACAGACGGAGCACAGCTTTCATTCAAGGGTCTCCCTTGTCCTAATATCTTTGCTGGAGGTGTCAATTTCCATGGCCCTTACGAGTTTGCCTCTGTTCAGGTGATGGAAAAGGCAATGATGACAGTAGTTCGCATTTGCCAGCTCACTGCCTCTTACAATGATTAAAAAGCATCGTAAATGATAAATGAAAAATGAAGAATGCGAGTTATGTTATTGGCTTGGTGCTTCTCAAGCGTAAAGATTAACTCACATTCTTCATTCTTTTTGTTGTTTAGTTGTTTGTTTAATTGCTTTGTGATTTAGTTGTTTAGTTGTTTGAATTAACCTACTCAACCGCATCAGAGCAATATTTCCCTTACACCAATACCCACAACCGAAGAAATAGCCCCTGTGCCAACGGCTTTTACCGTTGGATATCAACCGACAACCGACAACCGACAACCAACAACCAATTACTCAATATGTCATTAGTTCAGGACTTAGCACTCATACTGATTGTAGCTGGAATAGTTACCCTATTGTTCAAACGCTTGAAACAACCATTAGTCTTAGGGTATATAGTAGCGGGATTTCTCGTCTCGCCTCATTTCTCATGGACTATGTCTGTGATGGATAAGGAGAATATTCAGTCGTGGGCAGACATAGGAGTGATGTTCCTGCTCTTCTCTCTCGGTCTCGACTTCTCTTTCAAGAAGATACTCAAGATGGGTTCAGCGCCAATTATTGCCGCGCTCACCATTATCTTCTCCATGATGCTGACAGGAGTGGGAGTAGGAAAACTTTTTGGATGGACGCAGATGAACTGCATATTCCTCGGAGGAATGCTCGCAATGTCGTCCACCACCATCATCTATAAGGCTTTCGACGACCTCGGACTACGCCAACAGAAATTCTCAGGCATGGTGATGAGCGTGCTTATCCTCGAAGATATCCTTGCCATCGTCATGATGGTGATGCTTAGCGCAGTGGCAAGCGGTAAGTCGCCAGACGGAGAGCAGATGATAGGGTCGGTGCTCAATATCGGATTTTTCCTCGTTCTGTGGCTCGTAGTAGGCATTTTCGCAGTGCCGATATTTCTTCGTAAGGTCCGAAAACTGATGAATGCCGAGACCCTTCTCATCGTCTCTCTCGGACTATGCTGCCTTATGGCAGTGGTAAGTACGAAGGTGGGCTTCTCCAGTGCTTTCGGAGCATTCATCATGGGAAGTATCCTTGCAGAGACCATCGAAGCGGACAAAATAGAAAAAGTGGTGGAGCCAGTCAAGAATCTTTTCGGAGCTATCTTCTTCGTGTCCGTAGGTATGCTCGTAGAACCGCAGATACTCGTGGATTATGCCGTCCCTATCGTTGTCATCACGCTTGCCATCATCTTCGGGCAGAGCATCTTCGGAACGCTCGGCTATCTCCTTTCCGGACAGTCTCTCAAGCAAGCTATGCGCTGTGGATTCTCCATGGCGCAGATAGGTGAGTTTGCTTTCATCATCGCTTCGCTCGGTCTGTCGCTCGGAGTGATAGGCAATTTCCTTTATCCTGTCGTCGTGGCAGTGTCGGTTATCACCACTTTCCTTACACCTTATATGATAAGGGGCGCTGTGCCGGCATACGCATTGCTGGAACGCAGTCTGCCGAAAGTATGGGTAAGGCGCATCAATAGATTGACAGAAAGGATGCCAGCGTCAAAAGATACGGAGAGCAACTGGCGCGTTCTGCTGCGCGCAATGCTGATGAATACTGCCATTTATGGCGTCTTAAGCATAGCCATCATAGTGCTGATGTTCACCTTTTTCCTGCCATTTGCCAGGGAATTGATGCCTCTGCGTTGGGCTAATCTGCTTTGCGCAGCCACTACGGTGCTCTTTATGGCGCCTTTCCTTCGTGCTATAGTGATGAAAAAGCTTCATAGCAAAGAGTTTAAGGCACTCTGGATAGAAAGTTATCACAATCGTCTTCCGCTCATTTTCACCCTTATATTGCGCACTATTCTCGTCCTTATACTGATATTCTATGTGGTCAGCTCGCTGACGCAGTTTTCTTTAGCCTTTGCTCTTTGCCTCGCTATCGCTATGGTGATGGGAATAATACTGTCCAGAAGGATGAAATCCAGTTCGATAAGGATAGAGCGTCTCTTCATCCAAAACCTGCGTTCGAGGGATATTGCCGCCCAAGTGTCAGGCAAACGTCGTCCGCTTTTCGAAGGACATCTGCTCGATCGTGACCTCCATATCAGTGAGGTGGTGATGCCCGACGACACCCTATGGGGCGGAAAGACACTAAAGGATCTGCATATCAATCAGCGCTTCGGAGTCAGCGTGAGCAGTATTCTCCGTGGAAATAGAAGGATAAATATCCCTACAGCCATGGATACCGTATTCCCAGGAGACACACTTAGCGTCATCGGTACCGACGAACAGCTCGCTAATCTCAACGCAGCCATACAGGATGAGACCTTCGATGAAGACTATGAAATAGAAAAGCATGAGATGAAACTTGAGCGTATAGTCATCGACGGACAAAGTAAGTTTCTCGGAAAGTCGCTCATGGAGAGTGGAATACGCGATGAATATAGTTGTATGGTCGTAGGTCTGGAGACGGATGAAGACAGTCTGAGCAAGGTAGCCCCAACCTATTGTTTCGCAAAAGGCGACATCATCTGGATAGTAGGAGAGGTAAGAGATCTTGCAAGATTGAAGAGCAAATAGTATAGCAAAATAGGCGAAATACTTTCATATTGTAAAAATAAATATCAAAAGTGTTTGCAGAATAATATTTTATTTGTACCTTTGCAGTCGTTTTCGAGGCGTTCCGTTCTCGGTAGGAATTGTATTCAGCAGGATTGTATTCAGTTTTCCGGAGCGTAATCCCCGAATTATCACCGTCATCCAGCCTAAAGGAATGGCATATATGTCAATGTCTTTTACCGTTGGAATAAATAAGAAATGAGAAAAGCAATCAGACAACAAACCAAATATAATGAGCAAATTGATAAAGCCGGAAGGCTATAAAGCTCTGCTTGACATGAAGCATACAGAGCAGGGCATCAAGCAGATAAAAGATTTCTTTCAGCAAAACCTCAGCACAGAGCTTCGTCTCAGTCGTGTGACAGCGCCGCTCTTCGTGCTTCAAGGACTCGGAATCAACGATGATTTGAACGGAGTGGAGCGTGCCGTCTCCTTCCCTATCAAGGACCTTGGCGAACAGAGAGCGGAGGTGGTGCATTCACTTGCCAAATGGAAGCGACTTACTCTGGCTGAGTATGAGATAGAGCCAGACCACGGTATCTATACAGATATGAATGCTATTCGTGCCGATGAAGAGCTCGATAATCTTCATTCCCTCTATGTGGATCAGTGGGATTGGGAGGCTGTCATCACCAAAGAAGACCGCAATCTCGACTATCTCAAGCGTGTGGTCAAGAAGATTTACTATGCTATTCTTCGCACGGAATACCTCACCTGTGAGACTTATCCGGAGATTAAGCCATTCCTTCCTCGTGAGATACACTTTATCCACAGTGAGGAACTGCTCCAGATGTACCCTGACCTCAGTCCGAAGGAGCGTGAGGATGCCATCTGTGAGAAGTATGGTGCAGTGTTTGTCATCGGCATAGGAGCCAAGTTGAGCAACGGAGAGAAGCATGATGGACGTGCCCCGGACTATGATGACTGGACCACTCCAAACTCAGACGGCTTCCTCGGACTCAATGGTGACATCCTGATATGGTATCCTGTGCTCCAGCGCAGCTTCGAATTGTCAAGTATGGGCATACGAGTAGATAAGGAATGCCTGCTTCGTCAGTTGGAGATTGAAGGCAAAGAAGATAGAGAAAAGCTATATTTCCATCAGCGTTTGCTCAATGATCAGCTCCCTCTCAGCATTGGAGGCGGTATAGGTCAGAGCCGTCTCTGCATGGTGTTGCTGCATAAAGCCCATATCGGAGAAATCCAAGCCAGCATCTGGCCAGACGATATGCGAAAGGAGTGTCAAAAGGCTGGAATGCCTTTGATTTAGTCGTTTATTTGTTAAATTCACAATTGCCCTCCTTTTAGGAGAAGGTAATAGGAGACCCCTCTTATTCCCCCTGTAGGGGGGAGGCTGGATACAGAGACCTATCTTGAGTAAGAGACGCAGGTCAAAAAAAACGTATATAGCCTCCCACTACAGGGAAATAAGAGGGGTCCAATTTTTTATTCTTCATTAAACCCAAATCGGTCTTTAGACCACAATGTTCAAAATTGCTTTGTTTTTATTTATTGATGTTTGAATTGGTGGAATAAAATATCAATAAATAAAAATAAGGAAAAATATTTTTGTTTGTAATTGTTTTGTTTCTATTTATTGATATTTTATCAACCACAAAGTGATTTCAGAAAAATCGAGTAGGAGGTAAACACTAATCATAG
>URJQ01000070.1 GCA_900548195.1 uncultured Prevotella sp. | reverse complement strand
TCCAGCTCTCGGTCCAGGAGTGAGATGACCTCTTGTGTGTCACCAACGGGGATGTAAGCAAAAAGCAAGTTATTACAGAATAAAAGCACTCGTTTACTATCTAAAAGCACAAAAACAGGGAGAAAAACGTGCAATTTGACATCATAAGAGCACAGAAGAATCTATCAAATCGATATGCAACGATAAAAAAAGAACTGATAAAAAGGATGTTTTTTAATTATCAAAAAGTAAGCAAATGCAGCTTTTTGCTTACAAAATAACATCTGACAAAGACATAAAAATTTAACGTAAAGGCATGAAAAAAGGGTCACCGCTGTGACCCAACCTTTGTTAACCTTAAATCTAATACTATGAAAAACACACTGCAAAAGTAAAAATAAATAAGATTACCTGCAAGTATTTTAATCATTTTTTATTCCTTTTGTAATATTTTTTGACAAAAATCAAGCATTTTGTCTTTCTAAATATCTGAAAGTCCACGATTAAGATAAAGGACATTATCAATCTTCCATAATCTGTTATGGCACACAGATATAGATTATGATGTTACCATTGCGCAATTTTCAAACTGCCCCACACAAAAAAAAGACTGAAGTTTCACAATTAGCTAACGTACAACTAATCAGTAATAAAATATCAATAAATAAAAATAAACAAATATATTTTTTCTATTTTTTTTCTTATTTTTCTCTATTGATATTTTACACTTCCCCACGGCAGTGGGGACTTAGGGGCTATTTATTGTTTGCGAAAGTTGAGTATAGAAGTGTTGGGAAATTAGGAATGCAAATATGTTAGAATGTCTTTATGACAAACTCAAGAGCACATTGCAAACTTCCATTCTTCATTCTTTATTCTTCATTCTTCATTTTTTTAATTCTTCTTTTTCACAATGGAATCATAGTCAGCCACATGCTGCATCAGTCGTTTGCGCTTGGCATTATACTCAGAACTGAGCGGATCCAATTGTGGACGATAGTATTTTGTCTTCACTCCAGTAAGTCCGAGAAGCAGATGCGATGTGGCATCTGTCATGAAAGGCTTGTCTTTTGCCTTGCGAATAGCCTTCACTATGTCAGGATGCTTCTTGGCATATTTCTCCGAACAGTATATCCACATCGGTACGGAGTATTCGTTTTCTGCGATGTTTGCAGTGATATTGGTAGTGTGGGAACGTCCGCAATGGTGCACAGAGCCTGGTCCATAGACCTCTTCACCGTGGTCGGAGAAGAATATTATGATGGCTTCTTCATCCTTAAACCTATCCACTATCGCTCCCATCACCGAGTCATTGTACCATGTAGCACAGTCGTAATAAGCAATATTCTTCACCTCTTTCGGTGAGTTTGCAGGCAGATTATAGTTGCTTGTGAAGAATTTCATCTTCTTTTTAGGGCAACGGACGCGGTAATTGACGTGCTGTCCGATGAGATGAAAGATGGTGAAATTGCCCTTCGGCTTCACATTTGGCACCACATATCTCATCGTGTCGGATGCTACAAGGCGCTCATAGTCCTTTAATAAGTCTTCATCCCATAGGTGAGTCTTCTCATTTCTTACGTCAAACTGCACCTTGCTGAGCAGTTCGTCATTGAGGAAAAAGCCGCCACTGAAGTCATATATCGCGTCTTTTGCATGAGGAAGAAACTGGTTTGTGAGGAAATTTACCTGATAACCAGCCTTGCGGAGCAACTGGCAGAAGAGGGGATAGTTGCACCAATCGCCATCATCACCTACGCAGTAAGTCGTCATCAGATGCTTGAAGACAAAGCTCGTAAGGTTCCATGGCGTAGTGGCATCGCTGAATTTGATGAGCCTTCCAGACTTTTCCAATGCCACTTGTCGTGGGGTAGTCTCAAGATTGTAGCCATATAACTGAGAATGCTGACGATTATAGCTCTCGCCTATGATGAGAACTATATTGTCAGACTTGAATTGGCAGGTGTCAATACCTAATTCTTCAGGCGACATTCGCTCCACTTTCTCGGCTTCCTCCTTCAGCGTAACGAGCTGTTTTGCAACGAGTTCGTTAGAGAATATGCTGGAAATAAGGCGATAAATAGGCTGATACATCTCAGCATGAGGACTTTTATTCATATCTTTTTCCACATCGCCCACGGTCTTGCATTGATAAAATCTGTGGATGCACTTCTTGTTTTTATACGTGTCATTCCAACCAATAACTAAGAGAGATGCCACCAACATTCCTAAGTAAGCCTGAATCCAGAGTCGCTTATTAGCATCAATAACAGGCATTTTATCGCGTAATATCTGTACCTTCGCCTTCACTTTTCTCCATTTTGGCAAAGTGGTGACGAGGATATGGCAGAGCAATATGAGTAATATCCAGCCCAAATATGTGGTCAGAATGTCGGGCGTGACATAGGTGTATAGAAACTCTGTCGCCTCATTGTCAGTCGTTTCTCCTACCAGAAGGAGCATGGAAGGAGAGATGGAAGAGCCAAATCGCACCCAGCAGAAGACGTCGATGATGGCAAGAGGGTAGGCAATGGCATAGACAATAAGATGACACCAGCGCCTTATCTTATCGGGAAAGAGGCACAATAAGATGCAGATAGCATAGAGATCAGTAAATAATTCCAGCCATAGATTACCGTAAAGCTTGGCTCCTATCCATGTAGGAAGCTCGGATAAGGCTACGGCAATGCCGAGAATGTACATGAAAAGCATGAGCATAGCGTTCTTCTTGATTGGAAACCATGCCCAGCTGAATATCTTTGTTATTCCTTTTGCAATCTGCATTATCTTGTCTTCTTGTTGTTTTGTTGTTTTGTTGTTTTGTGGTTTAGTTGCTTTACCGGATGTATTTTCTGACTGTAAATGACCAAAAGGCAGTGCAACTAAACTACAAAAATTTATAATTTACCACCATACTCCAGGTCTCCAGCATCGCCAAGACCAGGTACGATGTACTTCTGCTCATTGAGAATAGGGTCGATAGCACCGCAATAGAGCTCGAAATCATCGCTTGGGAAGTGCTTCTTCATAAATTCTACGCCGCTCTTTGATGCGATAACAGAGGCAAAAATGGTGCGTGCAGGCTTGCTCTTTGATAGGAAAGCCTCGTAAGCCAGTTCCATACTGCCGCCTGTAGCGAGCATAGGATCCACGATGAGGAGTGTCTTTCCGGAGAGGTCAGGAGTGGCAATATACTCGATTTTGATGCCTACTTTAGTGGCTTCCTTGTCTCTATAGTAACGGTAAGCAGAGACAAAAGCATTCTCTGCCTTGTCAAAATAGCTGAGAAAGCCCTCATGTAAAGGCAGACCAGCGCGGAATACGGTGGCGAGAACTATCTTATCGGTAGGCAATTTCACGGCAATATCATTGAGAGGAGTGCTGACTGTGGTTTCCTTATAGTTCAATGTCTTGCTTATCTCGTATGCCATTATCTGTCCGATACGCTTTATGTTGTTACGGAAGAGAAGGGAATTCTTCTGATAATCCTTGTCGCGAAGCTCGCTGAGGAAAAGGTTTAGCAGGGTGTCCTGCTTGGAGAAATTGATAACTTTCATGTAGGTAAAAGGATTAGAATTTTGTTTTGATAAGTAGGTAACCATAATTATTCCTGCAATAATGAAAGGCATTTGTTATCATCCATTCATTATCAAAATAATAATGATTATCTATTCTTGGCGTTATTGCGTAGATATTGAGCCACTTTAGGGCAGACATACGGGGCGATATCTTTGCCATTGCGCAGTAACTGCCTTATCATCGTGCTCGAAATGTCCATCTCCGGCATCCTGACAATGCTGACAGAATGGGGTAGGGACGTAGTGTCTATCGTGCTGTCTTTGCGTGGATAGACGATGATGTGATAGTCGCGGAGTATCTCTTCATGGTGAGCCCAGTGATGGAAGATTTGCCAGTTGTCTCCACCTATTATAATATAGAACTCATTTTCTGGGTAGTCCTCGCTCAAATGCTGTATGGTATTCCATGTGTAGGAGGGCCTTTCGAGATGAAACTCGTAGTCGGAAGCCTTGAGATTAGGTTCCTTTTCCAGTGCGAGACGCACCATAGCGAGCCTGTCTTTCTCGTCCATCAGTCCCTCCTGTTGCTTCAATGGATTATGAGGCGTGACCAAAAACCACACCTCATCAAGTCCAGCTTCCTTGCAAATGGTACTTGCCAGTTTGACATGAGCATTATGGATGGGATTGAAAGATCCGCCAAAAAGTCCTATTTTCACTTGTTTAGGAATTCATTTATGGCATTGAGAGTGTCAGCTTTCGCCTTTTCGAGGTCGTCATTGACGATTACGATGTCGAATTTGTCAGCGAAAGTGAGCTCATAACTTGCCTTGCTAAGTCTCTGTTCGATAACCTCTTGTGCGTCAGTAGCGCGGCCCTCAAGACGTCGGCGCAGCTCTTCGATTGAAGGAGGTTGGATGAAAATGCTGAGCGCTTTGTTGCCATATTGACGCTTTATGTTGCATCCGCCTTTGACATCAATATCGAATACCACGTTCTGACCATTCTCAGTCATCTCTGTCACCTGTGATTTCAGCGTGCCATAGTATTTATCTGTATATACCTCTTCATACTCTACGAAGGCATCCTGCGCTATTTTCTCCTTAAATTCAGCAGGAGAGATGAAGAAATACTCCACGCCATTCTGTTCTGTTCCGCGTGGTGCACGGGTGGTACATGATATGCTGAAGTGCATATTCAGTTCGGGATGTTCCTTCATCAGCCACTGTACTATCGTTGACTTGCCGCTTCCTGACGGTGCGGAGAAGATGAGAAGGCGTCCTTTAGTCTCTTTGTTGAGAGCGTTTTCTTTTGCTATGCTGTTGCAGTTCATTGTGTTATCTTATGTGTAAGAGGGTGGTTTGAGTAATCATTTATTCGGCTTTTGCAAAAATGCGGACTAAATGAAAGGCACTTTTCACTATGTGATTACAAAGCATTCAGCACCTGTTCCTTGATCTGTTCCAGTTCGTCCTTCATCTTTACCACAATGTTCTGCATCTCAGCCTGATTGCTTTTAGAACCGGTAGTATTGATTTCACGTCCCATTTCCTGCGCAATGAATCCCAGTTTCTTGCCCTGTCCGCCTTCGACTTCCGCCATTGTCTCACGGAAATAATTGAGATGGTTTGCAAGACGCTGTTTTTCTTCAGATATATCGAGTTTCTCGATGTAATAGATGAGTTCCTGTTCGAGGCGGTTTTTGTCGTATTCTATCTCTGGAATAGCCTTCAGTCCGTCGATAATACGAGCGCGAATCTTCTCCACACGAGCTTTCTCGTAAGGCTCGATGCTGAGCATGAGTGCCTCGATATTGTCGATTTTCTCATTGAATTTTTTCTCCAGAGCGGAACCTTCCTGCTTGCGGAAGTCCACGAGAGCGCAGAGAGCGTCGTCGATAGCCTGTCTTACTACCGTCCATTCCTCGTCAGACAGTTCCTCTATCTCTTGGCGAGACATGACATCAGGCATACGCATCAGCACCTTCATCCAGTCGCTTGCGATGTTTCCACCATTGACTTCCTGGCATGAAAGTCCGAGTCTCTTAGCCACGTTCTGCAACTGGTTGTAATAATTCTCTATTAGAGCAACATTGATAGGTGCAGCTTCTGTTGCGGCATCCTTCTCTATCCAGATGGCGAAATCCACTTTTCCGCGGATTACTTTCTGCTGAATCATCTGCCTAATCTCCATCTCTTTCTCGCGATAGAGTGGAGCAACGCGTGTAGAGAGGTCGAGCGCTTTGCTGTTTAGCGATTTTATCTCTACGCTTATCTTTTTCTCATTAAAAGTGGCTACAGCCTTGCCATAACCGGTCATTGATAGTATCATTTGCTTGTTTTTTCGTTAAATTTCTGCAAAAGTACAAAAAATAGAGGGAAAATGAGTATATTTGCACATTATTTTAGAAATAAAGTGGATTATGTCCTGTATTTTACACATAGAAACGAGTACAAACGTATGCTCAGTGGCAGTAAGCCATGATGGAACGATAATATACGAGAAAGAAGATTTCTCTGGTCCAAACCATGCTGAAAAGCTTGGAGTTTACGTCGATGAAGCCTTGAGTTTCATTGACAATAGCCTTATTCCCCTTGACGCTGTTGCGGTAAGTAGTGGTCCTGGTTCATACACTGGACTGCGTATCGGAGTGTCAATGGCAAAGGGAATATGCTATGGTCGCGATGCAAAGCTCATCAGTGTGCCTACACTTGAGCTCCTTTGTGTGCCGGTGCTGCTCGGTGAAAAGGTGCCTGAAGAGGTGGAAGGTCTCGGCGAACCGTTGCTTTGTCCTATGCTTGATGCACGTCGTATGGAGGTGTATGCTGGCATTTGGAATCGTGCTCTCAAACCTGTAAGAGAGATAGGTGCCGACATTGTGGATGGAGAAACATATAAGGAGCTGCTTGATCGCCATCCTATCTATTTCTTCGGAAACGGTGCAGCAAAGTGTATTGAAGTGATAAATCATCCTAATGCCCATCTTATCGAAGGCATAAACCCTATTGCCAAGTACATGATGCCATTGGCAGAGCGTCGCTTAAACAATGGAATGACTGAGGATGTCGCCTATTTCGTGCCGTCATATCTCAAGGATTACGTTGCGAAACTGCCGAAGAATCTCCTGAAATAAGGAGTCTCCAGCCAGCAAACATAGTGCGTCAGGCAATGAGCACCTCAGTTAGTCGCCACTGTGCCAGCCGCGTTACCGGCTGGAAAACAAAGAAAAAAAAGAAGAACCTCAACCCCCAATCACCAAGATGAATATCGAAGGACTCGATTATAACACCCAGCGAGAGAAAATACGTCTCAACCAATACGGTAGGGAAATCCAGCAAATGGTGGACTACTGCGTAGCATTACCGACGAAAGAAGAGCGTCAGGAATGCGCAGAGACCATCATTGCCACGATGAGACGCATGACTCCATCTACCCAGAACAATGCAGACCGTATGCAGACTCTTTGGGATCATCTCGCATTGATGAGCAATTTCCAGCTCGACATAGACTATCCTGTAGAGATAACGACAGAGGAGAAGCTCACGTCGAAGCCATCTCCTGTGCCTTATCCTGCGAAAAGTGTCTATGTACGCCATTATGGCCAGTCTCTTTTCCAAATCTTTGAAAAGCTGAAGACTATGGATCCGGGAGAGAAAAGGGACACCCTCGTAGCCAGAACTGCCAATCAGATGAAGCGTTGCCTTCTCATGTATGGTCATGGTAATGGCGATGCGGAGAAAGTAGCTGATGACCTTGCACGCTTCACTGACGGCAAGATACAGCTCGATATCGATAATTTCAAATTCGACAAGATAGACGTCAGGTCAATGCAACAGCAGCAGAACAATAACAAAAAGAAAAAGAAGAAGTAATCGTCATGGATGCATTTATCATTGAAGGCGGTCATCCGCTGTGCGGAACCATTACTCCACAGGGCGCAAAGAATGAAGCCCTGGAGGTAATATGTGCCACATTGCTCACTGATGATGAGGTTACGATAGACAACATTCCTGATATCCTCGATGTCAATAATCTCATTCAGTTGCTCGTAGATATAGGCGTGAAGGTCAGAAAGCTTGGTGTAGGAAAATATTCTTTCCAGTCTTCCGATCTCAATCTGGAGTATCTCCACAGTGATGGGTTTGTGATGAAGTGTGCCGCTCTTCGCGGTTCGGTGCTGATGATAGGTCCATTGCTCGGCAGATTTGGTTGTGCCACAGTGGCAAAGCCAGGCGGTGACAAGATAGGACGCCGTCGTCTCGACACTCATTTCCTCGGTTTTCATAAGCTCGGTGCGAAATATGAACGCGTCGAGGGACGTGATGTGTATGAGCTTCACGCTGATAGCTTGAAAGGATGCTATATGCTTCTCGATGAGGCTTCTGTGACTGGCACGGCAAATATCATCATGGCGGCTGTCCTTGCAGAAGGCACTACGACCATATATAATGCGGCTTGTGAGCCATATATCCAGCAACTTTGCACCATGCTCAATGCTATGGGAGCGAAGATTTCAGGCATTGCATCCAATCTTCTCGTCATTGAGGGAGTGGAAAAACTGCATGGCGCTCAGCATAAACTGCTGCCTGATATGATTGAGGTAGGCTCATTTATAGCAATGGCGGCTATGGTGGGCAATGGCATTACCATCAAGGATGCTTCCATCAAGAATCTTGGAGTGATACCAGATGCCTTCCGTCGTCTCGGCATTCATATTGATGAAATAGGCGATGACCTCTTTATTCCTCACCATGACCATTATCAGATAGATTCTTTCATTGATGGAACGATAATGACTCTCAGCGATGCTCCTTGGCCTGGACTTACTCCTGACCTGCTGAGCGTGCTGCTCGTAGTGGCTACTCAGGCAAAGGGTTCAGTGCTGATACATCAGAAGATGTTTGAGAGTCGTCTCTTCTTTGTGGATAAACTCATTGATATGGGAGCGCAGATTATCCTCTGTGACCCTCACCGCGCTGTCGTGGTGGGACTTGATTCCTCCAAGCAGCTGCGCTCAGGACGTATGTCAAGCCCTGACATTCGTGCCGGAATAGCCCTTCTTATCGCTGCTCTCAGCGCTGACGGAACATCCCAGATCAATAACATTTCGCAGATAGACCGGGGCTATGAGAATATTGAAGCCCGCCTGAATGCACTTGGTGCAAAGATTACCCGCGTATGATCAGACAAGAAGATGTATATAAAATAGGTGTAATAGGCAAGACGCACGGCGTGAAAGGCGAACTGTCCGTCCAGATTGACGATGATGTCTTCGACCGCGTGGATGCTGATTACCTCGTGCTCTCGCTCGATGGAATACTCGTTCCTTTCTTTTTGGAGGAATATAGATTCAAGAGTGACGAAGTGGCTCTCATCAAATTCCTTAATATCGACACCCAGGAACGTGCCCGTGAACTTACAGGCACGGAGGTGTTCTTCCCCCGTTCGCTGGCAGAAGATGGTGCTGATGCTCCATTGTCAAAGGCGCAGATAGTGGGTTTTGCCATCGTCAATGACGGTAATGATAAAGAGGTGGGACGCATTGCGCATATTGATGACACTACGGTCAATACGCTTTTCGAACTTGAGGACGGTACTCTTATCCCTGCTACAGATGATATGGTGGTGGAGATAGACCTTGATAATCGTATTATAAGGATGAACCTCCCTGAGGGACTCCTCGATTTCTAAGCCTCTGTGTGATGTCTTTTGGTGCATCATATAATCCATAATGACAAGATGAAACAGCAGATATGTATTCTTGGAAGTACTGGTTCTATCGGTACCCAGGCTCTTCAAGTGATAGAAGAGCATAGTGAACGCTTTGAAGCTTATTGCCTTACGGCGAACAATAAAGTGGAACTGCTTGCCGAGCAGGCACGCAAATTCCGTCCGGCGGCTGTCGTCATAGCCAATGAAAGCAAATATGACACCCTTGTTTCCCTTCTCAGTGACTGTCCCGACATAAAGGTATATGCCGGAGCCAAGGCGCTGTGTGACATCGTTGAGGCTGGTCCTATTGACATGGTGCTGACAGCAATGGTGGGATTTGCAGGGCTTGAGCCTACCATCCATGCCATTAAGGCGCGTAAGAAGATATGCCTTGCCAATAAGGAGACGCTCGTGGTGGCAGGCGAACTCGTCATGGGACTTGCCGAGCAGTATCATGCTCCCATCCTGCCTGTTGACTCAGAGCATTCTGCTATCTTCCAGTCTCTCGTCGGAGACCATGGCAATGAGATAGAGAAAATCCTGCTTACAGCCTCTGGAGGTCCTTTCCGCCAGTTCTCGTTGGAGCAGATGAAGAGTGTCACGGCAGCGGATGCACTCAAGCATCCTACATGGGATATGGGCGCAAAGATCACCATCGACTCTGCTTCTATGATGAATAAAGGCTTTGAAGTCATTGAGGCAAAATGGCTCTTCGGTGTGGATGCCGACCGGATACAGGTGCTGGTGCATCCTCAGAGCATTGTCCACAGTGCGGTGCAGTATCGTGACGGAGCGGTGAAAGCGCAGCTTGGAGTGCCTGATATGCGCCTTCCTATCCAGTATGCTTTCACTTTCCCGGAGCGTCTTCCCATGAGTGGTGAGCGTCTTGACTTGTTCAAGACCCCGTTGGAGTTCTTTGAGCCCGACCTTGAGAAGTTCCAATGTCTCGCCCTTGCCTATGAAGCCATACGCCGAGGCGGCAACGCTGCCTGTGTGGTCAACGCCGCCAATGAGGTGGTCAATCTCGCTTTCCGACAGGGCAAATGTGGTTTCCTCGATATGGGTGACATCATAGCCAAGACACTTGACAAGGCTTCTGTAATCCAAAAGCCTACACTCGACGACTATCTCGCTTCCAATCTTGAGGCTCGTCGCATTGCTTCCGAGTTCCTCTCTCTATAGGTAATAGGGAATAGGTAATGGGAAATAGGAGATTACACATATTTGTTTCTAAATCTTAGTCGTATGAAAAAGCGTCTGATAGATGACAAAAGCCTTGCCTTTGGTTGTAGAATTACCAAGATGGTTCATGTATTGCATACTCGTAGAGCTTCGCAGAATATATTGAATCAAGTGGCTCGTTGCGGTACAAGTGTAGGTGCAAACTGTGCGGAAGGTTATTATTCGCAGAGTACTCCTGATTATATTACCAAGCATACCATTGCTCTGAAGGAAGCAAACGAGACGAAATTCTGGCTCACTCTGTTGCTTGAAGAACAGTCTCTTTCGCAGATAGAATATAATTCGTTAATGAATGACTTAATACAGATAATAAAAATATTAACAAAATTAGTAAAAACAGCCAAAGGACTGTAGAGAAATATAGAATAGATATTAGTTTATTAAGGTAAAGGATAAGGTGGGAGACCGACCGGAAAACCTCAAGCTCACAAATGGTAATCTCCTATTTCCTATTCCCTATTCCCTATTCCCTTTTTAAAGTATGGAAGTTTTTTTAATAAGAACAGCGCAGTTTATCCTCGCGATAACGCTGCTTGTCTTCCTTCATGAAGGCGGACACTTTACATTTGCGAAACTTTTCAAGACGAGAGTATCGCGCTTTTATATCTTCGCAAACTGGAAGTTCCACCTCTGGAGCAGTTATGACAACTGGTTTCGTCGTCTTATTGGCAAAGAGCCTATCACGGAGCGTGACGATGAAGGCATAAACTTCTTCCAGCAGGTGAAAAACTGGTACTACACTGCTATGGGCAAGAAGGACCGCGTCATCACCAAGAATGTAGGCAATAAGAAGTATAATGACAAAGTAGGTACCGAGTATGGTATAGGTTGGCTCCCAATAGGAGGATACTGTCAGATAGATGGTATGATAGACGAAACGCAGACAGCGGAGAAACTTTCCGCTCCAGCACAGCCGTGGGAGTTTCGCAGTAAGAAGGCTTACCAGCGCCTTCTCATTATGGCAGGTGGCGTAATGGTCAATTTCGTCCTCGCTCTCGTCATCTATTCTGCCATATTCTATTTCCACGGAGATGATTATTATGCCGTTCAGGATATGACTATGGGCATGAAATTCAATGACGATGCCAAGGCTCTCGGCTTCAAGGATGGCGACATTCTGATGTCTTCCGACCGTGGAGAATTCAAGGATTTCAGTGCAGACCTCATGCGTGATATATCCAAAGCCACAGAGGTGACCGTGAAGCGTGATGGCAAAGAGGTGGCTATAGCTATGCCTGGCGACCTCAATCTGCTCGATATGCTCAAGACTGAGCCTGTATTCTGCCGTCCATTCGTGCCTGCAGAAGTAGATACTGTCATTGCTGGAACCCCAGCAGCGCAGACTTCTATAGCCAAGGGCGACGTCATAGTGAAGCTCGGCAACACAGATATTGACTCATGGAATGCTTTCACTTACGAGACAGGACGTATGGTGGATGCCCTCGCTGATGCAAAGAATACTAAGGATAGCACTGCTTTTCTCACCCGCACTATCATCTGGAAGAAGGCTGGCACCGAAACATTGGACACGGCAAAGGTGACCTTCGGATATGATGACGGCCGTGCATTGCTCGGTGTAGGCATGACTACTATAGCCAATTACTACAAGCCACACCACGTGGATTATGACATCCTGCCAAGTATCAGTGCTGGATGCAGTTACGGCATCGGCGTGCTCGGTGGCTATGTGAGCGACCTCAAGTATGTGGCAAGCAAGGAAGGTGCCAAGAGCCTCGGCGGTTTCGGAGCCATCGGCAGTATGTTCCCGCCTGTATGGGACTGGATTATCTTCTGGAAGATGACAGCTTTCCTCAGCATTATCCTTGCCTTCATGAACATCATTCCTATCCCTGGACTTGATGGAGGCCACATTCTCTTCCTCCTTTATGAGGTGGTGACACGTCGCCAGCCAAGCCTTAAGTTCCTGCAGATTTCACAAAATATCGGCATGGGCTTCCTTCTTCTGCTCATGGTGATGGCTAATATCAATGACATACTCCGCTGGATTGGAGTAATGTAAGATGCTGAATAAATAAAATATCAATAGATAAAAACAAAGAAAAATATATTTTCATGTTTATTCTTTATTTTTATTTATTGATATTTTTTGTAAAGAAGTAATACGTTTACCATATTATCTAACAACTAACTAACACTTTTATGCAAACATCATTTAGAAAACTATTCTTGGCAGTCGTCCTATTGATGATGACTGTCAGCACAGCGTGCGCTGAAAATTATCCTTATCGCAGTGATTTCTTATGGGTTACAACGCCTGATCATGCCGATTGGCTCTACAAGACTGGTGAGAAAGCGTCTGTGGAGGTGCAACTATATAAATATGGTGTGCCACAGAATGCCGAGATTTCTTACACCATCAGCCGCGATATGCTGGAGCCTGAGAGCAGTGGCAAGGCTACATTGAAGAATGGTAGGGTAGTGGTGAAAATGGGAACACGCCGTGAGCCTGGATTTCTTGACCTCAAACTGACTGCTAAAATCAATGGCGCAACCACTTCACACCACGTGAAAGTGGGTTTCTCTGTGGATAAAATCATGCCTTACACCAAGGAACCGGCTGATTTCACCGCCTTTTGGCAGAAAGAAATGGATGCTTTGAAGTCGCTTCCGCTCCGCTATACTATCAATCCTGCGCATGAATATGACACTGACAAGGCTGATGCTTATCTCGTTCGCCTGGAAGTAAACAAGCAGAGACAGTGCATCTATGGTTATCTCTTCATTCCTAAAGCCCACAAGAAAGGCTCTTGCTCTATCGTAATATGCCCTCCTGGAGCTGGCGTAAAGACCATCAAAGAACCGCTTCGCCATCGTTATTACGCAGACAATGGTTGCATACGCTTCGAGACAGAGATACATGGTCTCGACCCAAGAATGACAGAGAAGCAGTTTAAGGAAATCAGTACAGCCCTTAATACAGGTGTCAATGGCTATTTGTGTCAAGGACTCGACTCTCGCGATAATTATTATATGAAGCACGTCTATCTCGGATTGGTGCGTGCTGTCGATTTCCTCACCTCCCTTCCTGAGTGGGATGGCAAGAATGTTGCCGTGCAGGGAGGCAGTCAGGGCGGCGCTTTAAGTCTTGTCTTGGCTGCCCTTGACAGTCGCGTAACGCTCTGCTGTGCCAACCATCCTGCCCTTGCAGACATGGCGGCTTACCGTGAAAAGGGCAGAACGGGCGGTTATCCACACATGCACCGCATCGGAGTGCTCAATGATACCGCAGAGAAGACCCTGCAATATTACGACGTGGTCAATTTCGCACGCCACATCAAGTGCCCTGTGCGCATGACATGGGGATATAATGACAATACTTGTCCGCCTACCACCAGCTATGCTGTATGGAATGTCCTCAAGTGTCCTAAGTCCTCTCTCATCACTCCTATCAATGAGCACTGGACCAGCGAAGCCACCGAAAAGGCGCACTGCGACTGGATTTTGTCAAATCTCAGTAAGTAGTTGTCTTCCTTTCTTTTGGGCTTTAGTCATTTTCGCTTCCTTTAAAAATCTTATCTAAATTGCTATATCCCAATGGAATAAGGCTGGAAGCCTTTACCGAGCGAAGCGAGAGTAACCCGGGACGTAGTCTCGGGACAAAAGAAGTTATTATCTATCATCTGTCTGGAAGACAGTACCTTGTAGTATCAATAAGTGATATAATGATTTCTGCAAGGTGCTGTTTTCCAGACAGTTTTTCTTTTTGTATATTGCTATCAGAGACTCTGTCACGGGTTACTCTCGCTTTATTCAGTATTGTCTTTCGGACATTGAACTATAGAGATACAATAGTTGCGAAAAGTAGAGCTATTCCCTATTATATGCATTATATTTTCACGCCTTTAAGATAAGTAGAATGAGTCGTAGAAGTCATAAAGTTTTTGTTAATATAGTCCATGCTCTGAGTCCTGAAAAGGGGAATGGCTGGATTGCTATTCAAGAAACTGCAAAATGCTTTCAGATACGTGAATTATAGCGTAAAAATGTAAGTGCCAGAGTAATAAGTAGTTATGATTTTTCTGTCGCAAAAGGAAAACAAAAGCGAGGCAATAGCATAGATATTAGGAGGTAAAAGCTATGATATTGCAGGGTAAAAGCTATGATATTAGGAGGTAATAACTATGATATTAGGAGGTAATAACTATGATATTGCAGGGTGAAAGCTATGAGTTTTGGTACTGTCTTCCAGACAGTCGCTTTTTTCCTGTTTGTAATCCCGAGACTTCGTCCCGGGTTACTCTCGCTACGCTCGGTACTGTCTTCCAGACAGACCACCTGACAACACAATCATCAAACAACTAAACAACCAATCACACCTAAGTCCGCGCCTTTTCCTTCTTATACAACTGCCAAGAATTGATGATATTATGCCAGATGCTGTAGAAACCTCCCACTACGGAGGTGATGGGATTGAGGAAGACGAGACCCATCCAGATGATGAATACTGTGTTTTTCTGTCCGAAAGCCTGTCCTGCAGTGATGGCGCTACGCTCTTGCTCATCTATGTAAGGGGCAGAAGGAGACTGTGAAGTGGATGTTTCTGCCGACTTGACGGTTGGCTGTGGCCATCGTCTGCCTATCTTTCTTCCGAGCCAGAACTGCGTCACGCAGCATATGGCACTCACCAAAGCAAGGGCAAGGAGCAGACTGACAGGAGTCTTACACTCCACAATCGTGCGCACAGTCACGGTGATAGCGAGGGCAAGGGCCACGAGCCATAAATAGAAAGCGAGGTCTGGGATGGCAAGAAGTTTATCTTTCAGTAGGGGGGAATAATGCCTTATCACAAGCGCAACAAACAAAGGGCAAAGCAAGAGGGGGAACACCTTACCCATAATCATGAAAAATTCGGTGTAGAAATCCAGTCCGACATGTGGTTCTACGAGCGTAAGAAAGCCTGGGGCGAGCAATGAAACCATGAGATTACAGAGCACCAGATAGGTCACAACGCCACTGAGAGAGCCTCCCAGCTTATGCACTATGACAGCTGAAGCCGTTGCTGTGGGGCATATAAAGCAGAGCATTGCGCCCTCACAGAGTATCTTACCATCGTTCACGCCCAATAAAGGCAACGAGCTAAGCATTCCTATCCCAATAGCAAGCAATGAGAAAAGGACGAAGAATGCGCCCTGCGTGAAGAGAAGCACGCCGTGCCAGCGATGCGGTTTGAGATCGCGAGGCTCCACTTTGAGGAATGAGAGCATGAGCATGGAGAAGATGAGGGCAGGCTGAAAGTAATGTGAGACGACATAATAGAAGGCGTTTCTCACATCATCATCAGGTATTGCCGCATCAAATACGTAATAGAGCAATACTCCTATCACCATGGACACTGGCAGTTTCCATGTCCTTATCAACTGTATAATCTTATTCATAGTTTCTGGTTGTGGGTCGTGGCATAGATGGTAGATTTGGCATAGATGGTAGATTTGGCATAGATGGTAGATTTGGCATAGATGGTAGATTT